>CAYLWY010000043.1:0-8184 GCA_964387665.1 uncultured Candidatus Peribacteria bacterium | reverse complement strand
TGTCCACATCAGAAAAAACCGCTATGCACCGAAAATGGTGATGGGTGAGGAGCTTCCAAAACAAGATGTTTTGTTGTATCGATCAGTACTTTCTTACTTCTTGCAAAGTTCCCTCGAAGCAGAAATACCAATCAGCTTTTGCGGACGGAAAGTTGTTCGATTACTGTATCAGTAAACTGCTCTCGTCATAGTCCGTGATGAGAAGCTGGTAATCCTGCTTGCACCGTAAGTATGGCATTTAGTAATAACACACCTTGTTGTGTTCGTTTCGTGAGATCGCCTGACGATGGCATCACTCATCAAAACTCGTCTATCAGCTCTTTGTAGATATTTTTCAACGAGGGAGGCAAAGCAACTCACGCAGGAACAGAAAAACTTAGTCCGTGTGCTTGTCATGCTCAGTGGTAAGGATCTTGTCAAAGAATAATGACGTTGACCGTATCTAACGGCGTAGCTCGAAATGCACGAAAAATATCAGCTCCTGCAGGGTAAATGTGTTCACCTCTTGATTTGCGTTGTTTCAGTTCACTAATAAGTGATTGAAAATACGATTTTTCAAATTCTGCTCATACCAGTTCTTGTCGATCAGGGGGGAAGTCGACCATATAAATCTAAAAAAGTAAAAGTCATCGCATGTACGTATGACAGAAACACGCAACTAAAATTTGATATAATGAACAATTCTAGAAAAATATTTTTTTGAGCAACTCTCTTCATGGATTAACTGACGTTAATTCTCTGTATCACCCTATACCAGGAGTTGCATTTACTTCCAAAACAACTCATCACATCTGCTCTAAAGGCACTGTTACATCCGTTGTTAAAATATCGATTCATGCTATTTCTAAACCAAATATCTTGCTTATTTGTATACACATATCTTTGGTAGTATCACAAAGTTCATTCGTCACTTCTTTTATAGTTCATCACGTTCATATATTTGAATTTCCTCTGAGTTGTATCACCTGACCTTTATCAGGAATTGTATGCTCACTAACTCATTGTTTTTCCATAAACGAGAAAGTTTCATGATCCATTTTTATGTATGATAATGGTGCCTCGTATCATACTCACCTCAGAGGATTGTTTTTGTTTTCTCGCTCTACCAAATCTTTTATCGAGTCATAACCATTACCAACAATATGCGCTGGTACTCTATTAAGAGCTAAAATCACCTCTCACTTTACCACGAGTACTCTCACTTCATCACCAGAAATCTGTTCTTGCACAATTAACGTATCATATGTTTGAAAAGAAAAAACAAGTTTTTCTTTGAGCTCATCATACGAAAAAATATTCATCATAACACCATTTCCATGTCATTCGCTTACGGGTTTTATAATCACAGGGAAAGAAAGACTTCTACCGATCTGTTGTGAGGAAAGGTTCTCAAGCTCTCCTCTTTTAAAATAAACGCTCTTTGCAGTAGGAAAATTATGTCTTTCAAGCAAGGTATATGCTAGTTCCTTATCATCTGCAAGTTTATAGCCCAAGGAACTATTCTCACCAAAATCTGTGCTTTTAAATAAGATAGATTTTCCGTGTCCATGAAGATAGAAAAGATTTTTTTCAGCACAAATAATTTCTGCAAGTAGCCCTAGTTTTTCAGCTTCTTCACATAATACCGATGAAGAAATAGACCAGTATCAAGTTAGACTTACCATCGTTACACGAGAAAAATAAACTTAGTGTATATTTTCTTTTCCTAGCAA
This sequence comes from uncultured Candidatus Peribacteria bacterium, assembly GCA_964387665.1. Taxonomy (GTDB): domain Bacteria; phylum Patescibacteriota; class Gracilibacteria; order Absconditabacterales; family Absconditicoccaceae; genus CAYLWY01. Next base: position 6,472 of record CAYLWY010000043.1, on the reverse strand, counting down.
AATAAATTTTATGCTAATTTCTTTTCAACTCGTTTCTGAAACTCTTTTATAAAAGAGAGTCAGCTAGTTGCTTCAAATCAGACATACTGAGGAATATCATTAAACTCTATAAAAATTACATCTCCTTCACTATTCATAAAAAAGTCTACTCAACACACATCTAATCACATATATGAAACAGCAGTTGTAATAATATTTTTTTGTGATTCTGATAAAGTAACAGGCATTATTTTTCCTCACTGTGCTACATTATGCTTAAACCCATCTGGATTGGATTTTGAAAAAACACCAAGCACATTTCATCAAACCACTATTGCTCTATAGTCATTTGAAGCAGCAAAAAATTGCTGTACAAGTATGTTACTTGTTGATCATCCTTCCGCAATCGCATCAAGACAGTATTTATACAAATATTTTCTATCTACGACCAACTCTATTCACAATCAACGCTCCAAAATAGGGTTTTTAATAACAATTGGATAAGAAAAAGTAGATTCTATTTTTTCAACAACTAGGTCAAGATATTTGGTACTTAGTACATAAAACTGCGTATGGAGTTTAGCAAGTCAGTAGTGATCTAAAATAATCTGCTGAGTAAATTTGTTATAACTTAAAGAAAGTGAAGATATTTTATCTACTATAGAGACATCGTGTAAATACTGATAATAATACATGAGTCACTTAGCCAGCAAAGCATACTTATTTGATCATTGAGCACCTATTCGACACAAATCATATATTGGATACTTTTCTCATGTTACTAACGAAAAAAACGATCAAGCATCGTAATACATTTCTTGTAACATGTGAGCATTATAAGAAATCTGATGTGATGGAAAAAGTGCAAATGCTTCTTTATATTTGGCTACAATTGTTTTACTTGCAGAGAATCTTGCAAAGGATTTCATGTGAAAAACGGAAATAAATCGATTTCGTTTAATTACCTCTCCATATCTCTATCTCTTAAGAGAAGACTTATTTTATCAGTAAGAGAGACAAATATCTTTTGTTCATATTCGGTAAACGGCGTGAGTAATAACTTCTCAATAAAAGGATAGCTGTTAACGGATTGTTGCATAAAGTTTTTATACCTTTTTTCATCTCATCAAGACAGTAAAGCAAAAACTAGTCTCATAGTTACTTGCTTAGGAAAAATAAGATTATATTCATTTTTGTGAGTAATGAGTAGGGAAATATCTTCAAAAGAAACCTTCCCAAGAAATAAGTCGATAAAATCACCCCCATTCAATAAGTGAGTTCTCACTTGGTATACTCATCTACTGTATGCAACATCTTTGTGTTGCACTCATATTCATCGTAATGGGTATCCTCTTTTTGATCTCAATAAACGATCTATTCATGTTGCCTGAATTCAACGCAATGAACGGTAAAGAGATAAAAACTCTAAGTATTCTTTTCATGAAAGAATCTCTCAAAGCAAGATCATAGGCATGTTACTACTCATATCAATATCTGAAAGTTCCTTTCACGTTAGAAGAAATTCTTGCATGGTAGCTAGTCATTCCTCTCTAGCAAGGTTGTGAGATCATTTGATTCATCAAAGCAACTTATCAGTATTGTGTAAGACAATATAATGCGTTTCAACCTCATGAGCAATTAAGTTGAGAACTTTACGAAGAGGTAAAAACGCATACTTATCATTATTAGGTATATACATTGCATCATGTCCATCATATATAGAGTTTCTTTCATCTATTTTTATAGATACCTTTAGATGGTAAAAATCAAATACAAGAGCAAATAAATCAATATAGTCATCTCTGTAAATCAGAGTGTCAAATAGCTGATCATCTAAGCATGAAGAAGACATACTCATGAGACCTATTTCTTCTTTATAATGAGGCAATTCGCGCAACCTATGTACATATTTTAGGTAGTTCTTCATTTCTTTGGAAGATAATTTATCACTATTCTCCAAATAAATTCTTTGCAAAAAAGCTTCTGACCTAGAAACTTCTCGACTTCTTTCACTGACTAGCTGACCAAAGATTTCTCTATCAAGTATGTGTACTTTTTGAAGACACTCTTCTAGTTTATATTCATCATAGTTATCGTCTATGTATCGCTTCTGCACTTCAAATGGGACAGACCACCAAATCATTTCATATATACCCTTGGTATACATCAAGGTTTTTACATAAAAAACAGCATGTCGATCAGTAGATTTCGAAAGGTACTCAATCAACGATCACAAATAATCTATATCTTCTTCTAACTTTATTCTCGTCTTAGTAATCAGTTTTTCTCATCTATCATTCATTTCGCATCTCGCATAATCAGACAACAACGTACGATTAAAAAAACGGTTGTTCTGTATAGTGTAAGCATAAGTAAGTTCAAACAAATCAATTCTTCATCATTCAGAAAAAAAATCTTTTATTTCTCTCTCAGCACTATATGTCATGATGCAATAACTTTTTTACAAATAAATATAGAAAATTAGCTATAACATTGAGTAATGTAACGTTTTCTTTCAAACACTATATACTAAAAAAATATGGTCTATCTTCTATTTTAATTTTACCCACCATAAGTTCACTTATGTTTGATCACGACGCGATCCAGTCTGAAACACGTGTATATCACTGTACATAAATACCATCTTTTAGTGAGCTAGTTCACGGATGTATGATAATCGTATCTTCCACACCTCTTTTCAGTCTATATACATCTTTAAAAATAATATTTAATGATTTATCAGAATCAGTACGAATAATATCAGCCATTTGTACATAGTTGTGTGAGAAAGCATCCTTAATATATAAGTATTTTTCCCACATTGCAGTTTTTTCGTACGCATCAGGTAACTCTTGTTCAGCTGCCCAGATTGCCAATCATTCTTCATCGATAAAATATCCTGCAGTTCCACGACTCAAAATCTGCCATGAGGATTCGGTAGCATTGCTGTATCTTTCTATATGGACAAGTTCATGTGCCAATGCAGCATATAAGTCTAATTTCCTAAACGTCGATCCAGATGAAATTTGCAAAACAAGACGAGAGCCATACTTTTTCACACTCATTCTTGCAAAGGTATCGGGGGTAAATTTAACTTCTACCGCATCCCATCATCTCGCATGGAGATACTGAAATACCTCTCTTTTTATAGATTTACGTCATAACACTGGTCACAAATCTTTACGATCGTTATGAATAACCTGCAAACGATTCCTTGATTCTACTGCTAGACTTTCATTATACAATCATCGATACTGAGGTTGTAAATAAGCAAGCAATTCAAAATCTTGTTTTTTATATGCAACTAATAATTGTTGTTTTATAAACAATTCATCTAGTTTGTCGCCAAACAGTTGTAATAGTGGACTCTCAATAACAGATTTTTGTCGAAACTCATCGCGTATATAAGATAACTCACTTTTTATCTGCATGAGTTTTTTTTCTGATGGTCGCTGATAAGTAAAAGTAGGATTATACTTCCCTTGAAGGGAAAGAAACTTATCAAACTGTTCAAGAAAGTTTTGTGGTCTAAGATAACGAGAGAAAATAAGTTTTGATCACAGACGAGCAAGTTTACTGTCTAGTAAGTGTAATAAATCTTGTTCGTGCGAAAAAATCATCTCAGGACGGAAAAATTCTTTTTTCATTATACCCGCAACCACAGGCTTCACAAAATAGTTTTTTACGATATCTCCTCACAACACAATCTGATGTGCTCAAAGTTTACTGTCCACCTCCCAAGTATCAAAAACTACTTTAGCAGCATCGTAAGGATAAGTTATCGTACACGAGGGCATCTGTTTGAACTCAGCAGCAAGTCACTCATCCATCCGTACGCCTGATTTGCTGAGGTCAATATTCACCGTTACTTCGTGTTGTACTCAAAGACTATTACGGATAGTCGCGTAGGCGTGTTGGGGAAGTATTCTGTTTGGGGCAATGAGTCCTGTCTTGTGCTGACTAAATAACGTCTGACAAATCTCTACTCCTTTTTCTGGAGAGTCTATTTTTAAATCACCGATTTTTTCCAGTCTGTGTCTCAGTGGCAAATCAAGTGCCAATTGTATCTTCAATCCTGCTCTTGCATTGATTTCAAGTAGTTTGGGTCATGTTTCCGTGATTACTCGATCCAGTGCAAGATATCACAAGTTTACATAGTACTGAATCTGTGTACTTCGTTGCAAAATATCTTCTCGGTAGGAAAGTTTTTTTCATAAGAATTGCGTATATGGCTCTGGAAAAATTTCTTTGTATACATTCCCATTTAAAAACATAGATTGTATCTTTCCACTGCCTACCTCTACTCCCAATCACACTCATCCTCTGTCCAAATTTGCCTTGCCTGCAGACGCTTCAGTCGGCACACGTAGCATTGCCGCTACTGGAACAAAATTATAGACGATAACCCTAATATCTGCTAGCCCTTGCTCGCAAAACGCCTCAAACCCATCTCAGGGAATTAACATTTCCTCGATAAGAATATGATCTGGTTTTCCTTGAAGAGACTCTTTTCCATCCAAAATATCTAAACAATATGTTTTCAAGAGCGATTCACTAATTACTTGTCCTTGCACCTCAAATCGATGTTGTTCTTTTACTTCATGAGCAACTTTTTTCGTTCAGAATAAAGAACTTAGCCAATTCGTAGGAGTTAAAGAGGTAGTGAAAAGCGAGTGATCGACGACATAATCTTTTAATTTCTTTACACGAAAAATTCCCCTTCCTCTACTTCACCTCGCTGGTTTTATGATAAAGTCGGTATGCGGAAGAGAGAAAAAATCAAAATGAGCAAGTTCCGAACGGTTTTGAATCACTGCATAGGTTTCTGGCAAAGGAATTCATCTTTCTGTCAAAAACAGCTTCGTTGTAATTTTATTATCTGCCAAACGCACCGACTTTACCGGGTTATGTTTTCCTATATAGTGGAGATTTCTTGCATTAATTCACAATATTCAGAAATTGAGCATGAAAAGAAAAAACTATAAATTATCTATCAACCACTTCATAATATTTGGCAGTTCATCTCTCGTAAACGGATAGGGCTGCTCTTGTAATAATCTCTTGATATCGTTTACTGCATACCCAAATCATTTCAACGAAGTCACAATATCATCATACAACTTCTGGTCTCCAGACAGTTTCTGCAAATCATCAGCAGAAAAGTGTTGCTTCAGTTCAACAAGCAGTCTTTTTGCTGTTTTTGGTCCTATTCACGGAAGTTGCTGAAAGTAACGTAAATCCATCGCTTCCAACGCTTGAGTCACCTCTTCACGAGGAAGAACAGCTAGTTGGTAGGCGCTTTTTCCCCCTACTCCTTGTATCTTCAACAGTTCTTCAAAACGTACTTTCTGTTCGATTACCTCAAATGCATAGTATTTGAAGGTCTGTCCTTGTTGATCAAACAGTGCTGAGAGAAAAAATGTTCCTTCGTGTTGCTGTCCCTTATAAGTAACTTCTATGCCAAAAAGTGCGTTGTCGAGATAACAACGATCAGCATGTCGATGCATATAGCCATGCATAAGATGAAACATATGCGTTCAATAAAATTAAATCGTATTTTCTGTTCACACATTACTTTTGGAGAAAAAATCATACCCTAACTTTACTCCAAGCAAAACGAAGAACCCGATCATATATGGTGCTCATTTTTCTAGCACCTCCATCGTATCAGCAGCAAACTGCTGACCTGATGCTACCATATGACGTCACAATGCTTCAAACTCATTTCTTACAAATGAAGGAAGTCAGTTCATGATTTGGCAAAAAAGTAAAAAAAATCATACCCGATTTATCAGTGCTCATTCTAGGCAACATACTCACTCGTTGGTAGGTTTTTCAATCAATGCCATCGATCAGTACTCTTACATTCTTGCAACTCTTTCCAGAGAAGACGAGCACTTGAAGTACGCAAAGCGTTTCCTATATTAGTTAACCAGTCTTGCGTAGCAACATATCCTTGTTCTAAGTAGATCTTTGCCTGGAATGCTTGTTCGAGATAGTCAGCATCTTTTGCAATCATACCTACGTCATCAGCTCTCGTTTCATACGCCATAAACAACTCGTACAACTCTTTGCCTCAGGGCATCTCATCCATTTGTTCGCGACAAATACGCTCCTCTGCTTTATCTTTTCCCTGTAAATACTTCGTCGCTACTCTATGCAAATCACCGATACGTGCTTCTGGGAGATCATGAAAAACTATAGTGGTTACGACACGATACGGATCCACTCACTCTAGCACCGCAAGATACCGACCGATCTGTGCCGCTACCAGTGAGTGTTCTGCGACACTATCTGGAAACTGTACTCATGCCATCCTTCGTCACTCATGCTTGATCTGCTTCAGATGCTGTGCTTCAAAAATGCGATTGACGAGTTGCTGCATTTTTTCCTTGTTATCTAAAAACATCTCCAACTGTAGGAGTTTTCTGAGTAATTTCAAGAAACAGTTTCCCTATCAGCTATACGCTGCCCCAGCGGTCGGTGTTTCTTG
>CAYLWY010000042.1:6349-10138 GCA_964387665.1 uncultured Candidatus Peribacteria bacterium | reverse complement strand
TGGACATCATCTTGTTCGACAAACGACATCTCACAGTCGATCTGATAAAACTCACAGCTATGTCTATCTGCGCGAGGATCTTCATCACGAAAACATGGGGCAATCTGGAAGTATTTGTCGACACCACCGATCATCAGCAGCTGTTTGTATTGTTGTGGTGCTTGCGGCAACGCATAGAACTGTCCTGGATTGACACGTGACGGGATCAAATAATCTCTCGCTCACTCGGGAGAACTCACGGTGAAGAGAGGAGTTTGCACTTCGACAAATCCAGCATCAGAAAATCGATTTCTGGTGAACTGATTCATACGTGCTCTGTATAAGACATTGTCCAGCACTGGACGTCTTCTGAGATCCAAATATCTATGTTTCATTCTGATCTCTTCACTGGTCTTCGGATCATCAATGATCGAGAACGGAAGTTCTTTTGCTTTTCCGAGCACTTCTATAGTCGTGAGATTGACCTCTATCTCACCGGTCGGCATCTTGTCATTGCTCTGACCTGCAGGTCTTGCACTGACGGTTCCTACGATCTTGACACAGTCTTCATAGTGTTGTGATGCGACGATATCTGCCGTAGTCGATACTTGGGTAAGACCGTATCTATCTCTCAGCGTAAAAAAACCAAATCCTCCCATATTTCTGATATCTTGTATCCATCCAGAAAGCGTTACTGACTGTCAGATGTGTGAAGCACGAAGTTCTCCACACGTGTGCGTACGGTGCATTGTGACAACGAAAAATTAAAAAACTCCTCACAATGTAGGAGTTTTGATACAATTTTCAAGCAAGAGAAAGATTACGCAGCTATAGCCAATGTTTTCTGAAATCCAGTAATATGAGCAACCATTTCACGATGTTTCTCTTCAAAAGTCGATTCATCAGTCATTGCAAAGTTTTCACGCAAAAGTTGTTGAAAATCGTTTCTTACGGACATGAGTTTGGTAAATGCTTCTTTTTTTTGACGGTCTTTTCGATCAATAACACGAGTAATAGCGTCAACCTGACTACTTATATACTCATCAAGCTTTTTATGTTTTTTTCGTAGAGCAAGATAACGATTTCCATTTATACGTTTGCCTTCTCCTCAGACATCTATCGTCCATCTCGCTCACGTTGGCAATAAATACCAGAAATCTAATTCTTGTCGTCTTTCAGTGAGTACATAGTACGATCTACGTACCCCATTCACGTCGATAGAGAGTTTAGAAAATAGATCACTTTCAGTAGTAATGGCATCAAAAAAATGATTAACCGCTTTTTGTTCATCTCATCCACCGTATGGGTAGAGATCGTGTTTGTATTCACGTATCTTTTCTCTAAGCATATCTCTCATATACATTCTACTGACATATCATTCCAACCTTATCATTTCACGAATATTTTTTTTTGCTTCATAGATTCCACGATGAGACGTTCACTTAGTCTCATTCACATTGCCATAATAGACAATCTGTGTCTCTAGATTTTGAGAGAGTCATACAGATCACGTAAGATCCGTTCCTTGAAAAGCAGTACTACTTTTATCTGACTTTTCTCAATCGGTTATAGTATTCTTCACAAGGTCAAGAAATTGTTCGTCTATTCCATTGTGCGTTCAGTAGACCATTTCAAACTTCTCTTTGTCTTTAAAGAAGTTTTTATTACCAAAAGATGCCTGTTTTTTGTACAAATGTTTTCGTAAAAAGTTTGCTGTTTTTAATCATTGATCTTGTCCATAGACATGAATTCTAATACCAAACGTATCTTGCAGTGCACTCAACATATTGTACTTCGGATCAGCAATGAGTTTTTGTACCTGATTCCTATCTAATTTTCTTCTAATTTCAATTCTCGCTATGGTTTCAGAGCTGAGAAAGGTTGTATCTTCGGTTCCCTTCGGAAGCGAAACAGTAAACATATACGAAGAAAACTGCTCACAAAACTGTTGGTAGTCTTCTGCAGATTTGTCGATTTTTTGATTGAATTGTTCAATAAATTCTTCAAATTCTTGCTTTTTATCAGCTGGGACGACACGAAGCAACGAAACGAAGTCGCGAGTAATAAATCCAAAAAATTCTTCATTCTGTTCAAGTGATGGATTGCTTTGTGCAACAACTCATTCGACATACGCAAGTTTTAAAACCGAACAACGTATCCTTTGCATGAGGGGTTTCATCGTTCCAACATCTTCGCTTCCACTAACAAATGCGTAGATATCCTCAAACGAAGTGAATCATCTAAATGCAGGTCTAGCTCCATGCTTAAAACTTCACTTTAACCACTTTTGCTGAAACTGTTTGGGAAGACGCTTATAGGCACCCAAATCGTATAAGTACGTAGAAAATGCTCTCTCAAAAAGGGCATTAATCGTGCTCAAAGAGTTCTCATCTAGTGAATATATATTTTTTTGGGATACTTCTCAAGTTACTCATTGCAGTTGTACCAAAAACTCAAACACCATTTGTTTTGTCCATCATGATGAGGTATACAAATCTAGGAGAGTTACTGAAGGAAGCAAATCAATTCATCAAGAAGAACTTTTTTCATCATGGTTAGCTGTATTGAGAGGACGCTGTAATTCTTTACGTCACTTATTGCGGATATATCTAAACAATTCATCATCCAATCAGACATCTGCTTCTGCGTCATACTGTTTTTCTGTAAATCACGGGATGAGTGCTCAAATAGCTTGTTTTCAACTCTTTTTTATACTATTGGCACTATTTTTTTTCTCTTGGAGTCCGAGAATATCAATATTTATCTTCACTAGGTTGTCGTCTGTCTCATAAAATGTCGACATACCCATAAGTTGATACAAACGGGGAATAAACTTTTCCAACCATCCGTATCACTGTACATTGATACTAGCAAGGTATCATTCGTATTTTTTAATTTTAGTAAGGTACTTGTGGTTACGAGAGCAAGTAGAAAATTTATATTTCTCTTGTTGCCAATATTTTTTTTGTGACGCAGAAATTTCATCATGTCTTAGTTCACCTAAAGACGGATACCAACGTCCTTGTTCAAGAGCAGTACGAACATCTTTTTTATAGGCCAGATAGCCACTCTCTACCATGTCAGGATCCGATCATAATGATCTCATATTATCCAGCACATCTCAGAGTTTTCACAGCATCATGCCAGGATTTGATTTGATTTGATCATTCAACGACTGTTCTTCCGTGAGTGACAACGAACTATATTTTACCGTAGTAACTTTTGCTATTCTATTGATAATCCACGACGCGTTTACTGCCTGTATTCATTGTTCTCTCAGATAGATATAGTACAATGCCATACTTATATCTGTACATACTCTCACACGTTCTATACCCCATCACGACGATCTATCTATTGGTGTATCTCATTTTTTTCATGAATCCTTATCTGCGACAATCATTGCGTTTGCAAGAAAAATATCTTGATACGTATTTTTCAATCACTCTCATCTCAAGTTTTGATGAGTAACCAGGGTAGTTCCGTCTTCTTGTATATCTCCATAAACCAAAAAACGATGGAGATGTGGAATAAGATTGGGGTACTTATCTCTCAATTCCTTGAAATACGCACCTTGCTGCATAAGGTTTATATTTACCACCAAGGGGTCTACATGTTCTTCTACCAACTTTGTTCTTTTCTCTTGGAGAATTGATTCACTATACTTCTGCTCCAACAAATGAGTAAGCATATTCTGTGGAGGGATTAATGTTCATCTCCCATCTTCAGGCACATCATGAGCAAGTCGATACAAAATATGATCTCTCAGTTTACCAGCCCCACTTTCTTTTGCACACTCTTGATAGACAA
>CAYLWY010000042.1:0-6249 GCA_964387665.1 uncultured Candidatus Peribacteria bacterium | reverse complement strand
AAGGAGAAGAAATCATTGCAAAGAAAACGTAGCAGCTCTAACTTTGTGGAGAAAAACTGGTGTCGCTCATCCATTTTGCATTCTTTCTCTTTCTCTTACCTGACCATCATACACATTGTAGACAAATCCTATCACTGACCTGATTTGTCTGATATCTTCCTCTGACAAAAAATCACAGACATGTACCTCATCAACCAGTCACAAAAATTTTTCTACTTCTGCGCGTGATTGCTCATCGCATCCATCCATAAGACAATCAAAGGAATCATTGTGTTCTCATATTGTATCTAATTTATTCATACTCATCGACTTTTTGCTATTTTAAAAAATAATCAGTATAGTTAGTCTATTAGTTTATCTACTATATGGGTGCATGCAGACCATTCTAGGTGTAGAAGACATCAAACAAATACCAGTCAACTTTACTGCTTTGCAACTGCTTACTCCAGCAGAAAGCAAAGATGCTGAAAGTATATTTTTTTGAGAAGAAGAAAATAATTTATCCCTCCTTACAACCAATAATTTACCAGAAAAATATCATCATATAGTTGACTTATATAAAGAAAAGTGATACGATATCAAATCATTTTTTACTGATCAAGCGTGATTTGCAGAAGCCCTCAAACGATACGACGCACGAGAAGCAAAAAAACAACAGCAACAGCTCACGCAACAACAAAGAATGCATGCCGCGTGACAAGACGCGATTCGTTTGTTACAAGAAACGTATACAAAAAGAGCAGGGTACTCAGAATGATGATTTCTCCAAGAAATACTGAAGTTAGCCTACCAAGCAGGGGCCTCTGATGTACATTTTCAGACAGAAGAGGAGTGAGTTTTCATGCGTATTAGAAAAGATGGTATTCTCCAACCCGTGTTTATGATGACTCATGAAGAATTCAACAAATACCTCATGAAAATGAAATTCATGGCCTGAGCAAAGATGAACATTCTCCAACACAGCCAAGATGGAAGATTCCAAACCACCGTCAACAAAGACGACAAAGAAATACATATCGATATCAGAGCATCGTTTTTACCGAGTCTTAGAGGAGAAAGTATCGTTCTGAGGTTCCTTGATGAAACGTCAGGTATCGGTGATCTCGCCTCGCTAGGTATGCAACCACGACATGTAGCCACTATGGATAAGCAACTCAGCAAACACCATGGACTGATTCTTGTTGCCTGACCGACCTGATCGGGAAAGACAACGACCGTCTACACGCTCCTCCATCAACTCAACCATCCTGATAAAAAAATCATCACCCTCGAAGATCCTGTAGAATACGAGATAGCAGGGATCACCCAGTCACAAATTAACGAAGCAGCAGGATATACGTTTGAGGAATGATTGAAGGGTATTCTCAGACACGACCCAGACATTATCGTCGTCGGAGAGATGAGAACGTTAGCAAGTGCACAGCTCGCCATAAACGCTGCTATTACCTGACATTTAGTTATTTCGACGATCCATACCAATAGTGCAGTAGAAGCAGTAAGTAGATTACTGAATATGTGAATACCACCGTTTATGCTCACCGCTTCATTGAACTGCATTATCTGACAAAGACTAGTCAGAAAAGCTATAGAACCTGAAAAATTGCCTCTTCCAGAATCGCTCCTGCCTTACGTCACGAGATTACAAGAACGTTTCAAAAAAGTCTTTCCTGATACCCCTTTTCCAAAGCATGACAACATTTATTCACGAGAAAAGACAGACACCCAAGAAGGTCACTACAAAGGGAGAATGGGTATTTTCGAGTGTGTGACGCTTACCCAAGAACTCAAACAAGCTATCCTCGAATGACAAACCACTATTGGTCTTCAATCATTGGTAAACGAGCAGTGATTTCTTACTATGAAAGATGATGCTTGGCTGAAAATGTTAGATCAGCAAACAACCATCGAAGAGATAGAAAGAGTAGTATAAGTTTATCTTACGGCAACATAATTATTTCTTCACCCTTTCTCTTGCAAGTAAGAAATATTTTTATATAGAGGAAAAGCATTTTTACCTTTTTTGGACAACGTATGACTCTTCCAGAAAACATTAAACTTATCAGTAAATACGAAAACATCACCCCTGCACTTGAAGCAGATTTGGAAACTCTTACCCAAAATCAACTCCTCAAGTACCAAGACAGCTATTTGAAATCATTTCTCCAGAAAGCCGATGCGGTCGTTACCGTTACTTCGACATTTACCAAAAACAAGCAAGAAAAATTTGAATGAAAGTATCATTTCAACCTGGATGGTAAGGAATATCATCGAAACAATGACGTTCCATTCAAAGAACCGTTTGATGTGGTAAATCACGCGTTTAAACATTTGAAAGAATTCCTTGCAAATAAGTAAGAAACTCGTATCTTCCACCAATTGTTTTTCACAGATTTTACCTTTTGCGATGTAATGACTACAACACATCTGACCAAAGAGTGACTTGCCAAACTTCAACAAGAACACGCTGATCTCAAAAACATTAAACTGCCTGCAGTACTTGAAAGATTAAAAGAGGCAATAGCACAGGGAGATATTTCTGAAAATGCAGAATATGATACCGCTATGGGAGAAAAAGAACTCATTGAAGCAAGAATTTCTGAAATAGAGCAAATTCTTCAGGATGTAGAAATTATTGAACATGCTGATACCTCAGAAATTAGATATGGATCGACTGTTGTTATAGAAGATGAAAAAGGAGTAGTTTCTACATGGAGAGTAGTATGATCAGGAGAAATAGACATTCTTTCTGGGACAGTCTCGTTTGAGTCACCACTATGACATGCACTTAGAGGAAAAAAAGCAGGAGATATCATTCAAGTAAGAGCTCCTCAAAAAAAATATAGTGCGAAAATCTTAGAAGTAAAATAGCAGCACAAAAGAAATACGTAGCATATGTTACATATTATTCTACATCTGTCTATATAGAATTAACACTTTGCATTGCAACACCTTCAAAAATGTCTAGATATGTCGAATGGTGTTTTTCGGTATATCGCCAAATATTTTTACCTTGTTTTTTCACTAATGAATAAAGCAGTTGTATGAGTTGCACTTAGTGTTGCAGTAGTTGGTCTTGTTGGTTGTGGGACAAAGACACCATCAACAACAAACCCAGAAAATACAAATCCTACACCAGAAGTTAAAGAAAACGATGCAGTAGCAAAAATCGGAGATACAGTAAAAGTAGACTACGTAGGTACACTAGAAGATGGAAGTATGTTCGACACATCGATTGCTGATAAAGCAAAAGAAGGTGATGTCTTTGACGAGACTAGACCATACGAGCCATTGACTGTTAATTTAGGAAAAGGAGAAGTTATTCCATGATTTGAAAATGGTATTGAAGGAATGAAAGTAGGTGAAACAAAGAAGATTACCTTGACTGCTGACGAAGCATATGGACAGCCTAGAGAAGAGCTTATCCAGAAAGTTCCTGTAGACACTTTTTCTGGTTCTGACATCATCCCTGAAGTAGGTAAGACGTACAACTTTGGTATCGCTCAAGGGACAATCAAAGAAGTAACTGACACAGAAATCACTATCGACTTCAACCATCCTTTGGCTGGTAAGACACTTATTTTCGATCTTACGGTGACAGACATTATAGAGGGTGGAGCAGGAGTAATCGCTCCAGTAGCAGATGATACTATGGTACCAACTGAAGAAGTTATGCCTGAACAACCAGCTGACGATGCTGCTATGCCTGAAGCTGATGTTCAGTAATTTCATATCTCAGACAGTCTATGTTTACGAAAACACTGTGATGAATCTTAGTGTATAGTTTATTGATATATGCTACTATCACGCGATGACCTGCGCGAGATTTTTATCCTATTCAAGTCACTCCGCCACAAGCTGCACAAAACATTGTTGTGTTTCTTGTTCTTTGAGTAGCACTATGGATAGTATATGATCTTGTTAGATACATAGTAAAACTAGTGACTCTTCCTGTCAATTGGTTTACGCTGTGATGAGCGCACATCCTTGTGAATATAGGTATTTTGTACCTCCTTCCTTATGTGTTTGCTTACTTGTATCCTAGCGTCACCTTGGAAATGTGAGTGTTTATAGAAGTTGCTTTGTTTAGTCTGTGACTAGGATTCATTCGTAGTTTTATCAAATAACACACCAATGAAACTCTTCTATCTGTTTATCTCGGCTATTTGTATTATTGCACTTACTATTTTGTACTTTCAGATGATCGTGAGTGTAAAGATGTCAGTACCATTTTTTGACAAATTTATTGATATAAATGTATTTGCTTTATATTTAATTCTTTTAGCTCTTATCTGAGGTGTGTTTGCAACACTGGGAATTAAATGATTTTTATCTTCTTCGAGTAGTATAGATGACGACTTTGACTTATAGTCTTACCAGACAGCAAGCAGCTGATTACTTATGAGTTTCCACGAGAACTATTGATAGATATGTCGTCAAGTGAGAACTTCGTTACAAAAAAATAGCAAACAAAGTAGTCCTTGCCCAAGAAGACATAGAACGTATTCATGCAGATTTAGAACTTGTCCAACAAGCTGAATCTAGCGGCATGCCTACGACAACGCAAGTAGAATCTAGCAACTCACTGCAGACTCCATCGTCTACGAAAACAACACAAGCAACTGATTGGTCAAATATCAAAGAATTCATCGAATTACTCAACGAAAAAGATAAAACTATCGAAGAAAAAAATCAACTCATCTTCGCTATGCAACATCAGATCTGACAAATGGAATCACGTTTGCAACAAGTCATTGCGTTACCAGATTATACGGTAGAAAAGAATAATCTAGAACACTCAATACAAGACCTAGAACAACAAAAAAACTACTTAGAAGACCAAGTAAGAAGAGAAAAACTCCGAAATATGGTCTATATGTGACTGGTAATGATTGCAGCGCTAGTGGTGACGGTCATTATGTTCTTCTAGTAGTAAAAACAGCTAAGATAAGCCAAAAAAAAAGTCAGGGAAACTGACTTTTTTTTTGTAGAAAGAAACACATGAGATTTTTTTAGCAGAGAGGAGTGGAGGAGGAGATGTTTTACTCCAAGAAAATATTTTGGTCTATGACACACACTATAATTCTATAAAAAATATAGTAGACGGACTTGACAAAAAAATTGATTTTCCTATACCTCATTTATTTATTGGAATATTCCATAATATATAAGATGTGGAATATTCCATAAATGTCAATCCTTGTCTTTATAGATATAGTATACATTATATATGTGTGTAAAATATATTTCTCCTTATTTTAATTATTAAAGAATTATTACATGGACATAAAAAAAAGATGAAGAAAGAAGAAAGCAAGGACTATTAATTATACCCCTACTCTTACGATTCGACAACCACTCGATGGCATAAAAGAACCTGGTATCATTACCCTCGGCCACGATGAACTAGAAGCACTGAGACTAAAGAACTTAAACAATCTAGGTATCATTAGTGCTGCAAAGCAAATGAATATATCCAAGTCATTATTTGCCAAGATTTATAGCGATGCAACACAAAAAGTGGCTACAGCATTAGTATATGGCAAAGAACTGCATATTGAAATAGGGGAGAAAGGAGAGCATTTTTATGCGCCTTTACTATAATCTCTTGATTTCTTGATATATTTACTTACTATAATATGAATTATCATAACTAAGTATTTATTTTAATTTTTTTAAGAAAATGTATTACGATAATGATGACTCTCAAACATATTATCCAGAAAAAAAGGATAAGATTGATTATAAAAAGTTCCTTTGAGAAACAATTATAGACTCTTACTGAAATCGTTATTATTGGATATACAATAATATAACTGATAATGATAAATCTAAATGAATTAGTTTTAAAGATTTAATTATAAATAAAAAAATAGAAACTCAAAGTTACTATAATGAAGTTCCTCAACAAGTTTTGAAGAACAATTATTGATATATAAAAAGTGATGAATATAATATTATCTGCGAGTTAAAAAGTAATTTAGAAAAGAAAAAAGTATTCATTATAAATTTATATTTCTTAATTGCATTTTTATTGTTTATTATACTTGCGTGTACATTGCCTGCTACAGAAAACTTAATACCACTAGATAGTTACTATACTTGATAAATACTTCTCTAACTCTTCATGTCAAACCTCTCTACCAGCAACTCCTCACTTACTACTGAACGTTCGAGACTCGAAGCCAAGACGCTTACTGAGCTTATCGATGAGTTTCTTGCTACCAAAAAATCATCTCAGACCAAACTTGC
>CAYLWY010000041.1:8944-10328 GCA_964387665.1 uncultured Candidatus Peribacteria bacterium | reverse complement strand
TCCTCACGGTAGATTTTCAAGCGATGCTTGAACTCAAACCCTGTAGTAGCTGTCATGGTTCCAAACTCAAGCCAGAAGCTATGTCCGTTTATCTCCTTACCGCTCCGACCGTTCCAGAACAAGAAACGACCAAGAAGAAGCAATCTTTACATACAGCTTTACGTTACGCACAAGATATAGAAGAAAAATACTCTATCCATGATCTTCAGACCTTGCCTCTGCGTGATCTAGTAACCGTCCTCGATCGTTACTGGGAAGTAGCTCAGTGACCACAGGAACTCGTGAAAAGAATCATCAAACCACTTATCGAAAGAGTGAGGACGATTGCTGACCTTGGCTTGTGATTTCTCCAGACGATCAGAAAGGTAGAGTCACTCTCAGGAGGAGAAATTCAGAGACTCAGACTGGCAAAACAGTTGGGAAATAAACTTACAGGAATTATTTATGTCCTAGATGAACCAACTATAGGTCTCGATAAAGCAGAGATAGAAAAAGTAATTATCGCGGTAAGACAACTGCAACAGATGGGTAATACCATAGTTGTTGTAGAGCACAACGAAGAGTTTATCAAAGCAAGTGATCGGATAGTAGAAATATGACCTGGTGCAGGAGATTTTGGGGGGAAGGTATTGTTTAATGGTGTGTATGAGACGTTTATCAAACAAGACACCTTGACGGCAGAATATGTCTCAGGACGTAAACAGGTACAAGCAAGTTTCAATCATACGCCTATGAAGGAATATGTGGAGATTACCAATGCATCGCAACACAATCTTAAAAATATCTCTGTCAAAATACAGTTAGGAAGCTTTACGATTATTACCTGATGAAGTGGTGCTGGAAAGACGACGCTGATGTACCACACGTTGTTTAAATTCTTGAGTGAAAAACAGCAGTTTGTCCAAAGTTTTGTTAGGTTGCATCTCCTGAAAAAAGGACTAAGTCGACAAGATATTATCAAAAATCCTATCTTACAAAGAACAGAGTATGAGCAACTTGAAAGACAAGCGATGGAATGATTCTATGAACACTTACAGGTGAAGAAAATTACGGGGACAGAGCATATTGAAAACGTGCAGTACGTCGATCAGTCGAGTATCGGAAAGACACCGAGAAGTTGTCCATCGACGTTTATCGGTGTGTTTGATGATATCAGAAAACTGTATGCTGGAGCGACTGAAGCGAAGATGTTGTGATTTACCGCAGGACACTTTAGTTTCAATTCATGAAAAGGTGCATGTCCAGAGTGTAACGGATATGGAACGAAGCTTATAGAATTGCAATTCTTGCCTGATACGTATGTAGACTGTGAGTTGTGTAGAGGAAGGAGATACAAACCAGAAATCTTAGATATAAAACGACATGGAAAGTCTATTTCAGAACT
>CAYLWY010000041.1:1975-8844 GCA_964387665.1 uncultured Candidatus Peribacteria bacterium | reverse complement strand
CATGAAAAGAACTTGTTACACTTTGCTGATAAGGTTATTAGACTCGAAGAAGGAAAGGTAGTGAAGTGAGGGTAGGTTTATTCTGTTATTGCTTAGGTACGGTAGGTGACGAACTTCATGCAACACGTAGTATGGATTGCCACGAGTTTTGCTGCGCTTTAGTCTCGCAATGATGGAAAGGGAGTGTGTGTATGAATTGCTACTATTCTGCTGTACTATAAACACTGCAATGGCGAACTGTATATTTACTTTTCTCATAACCATGACTACGCTCGTACCAAAGTTTACGATGCAAAACTATACACAAATCATGGGTCAGGAGTTTCAGTGAATAGGAGCTGATTGGTGGTCGCTTGCAGATATCATTCGTCTCCTCTGTGTAGAGACCTTTCGTAGTAGGTTTGCTTCACTGGATGCGAGAAGACTTGATACCGACCTGTCTGTAGGTGCGAGCGAAACGATTGTAATCGGTGGTAAAACAATAAAGCTCCGTGATTGTATTATTGCTATAAAACTGGCACTTCCTTCTTTACGATGTTGTAATTATTTTTTCTGGAATGTATGATCGTGAACGCATACAGGAGTAGATATCATTTTACCGAAGAAAACACCTATTACCGCATTTCAGGCAGGAAAAGTGACTCGTATCAAAACACGAGACTGAGTGACAAATAATGAATGAAATTGTGTAGTAATACAAGATAGCCGTGGATATTCTCGATGATATGAACATCTGGATCGTGTCGATGTGACCGTAGGTCAACAAGTGAGTAAGTGAACACAGATAGGGCTATGTGGCTCGACAGGAAACTCTACGCAATACCACCTGCATATTCAAGTAGACACACCACAAACATCGCCAAATCCACATCGATCTACCTCAATTACGACTATTCAAGAAAAAACGATAGATCCTATCCGTGCGTTGCGTGCTGCATTTTCATCAACACAAGATCTGCCTTATGAAGCTCGCTATCAAGACGCGATATGATTTTTGCTAGAACAATGATATATCCAAGGGTCGTGATGATATGTCTATCCTGATGGATCGTTACAAAGATACGAAATGGCTCTCATCTTGCATAGAACGCTCAAAAAACGTAAACGCTATGATCAACTTACCAAGGTAACTACAACGTTGCCTACCTATACTGATGTTGCTTGATGACAGCCGGAACTCGAGGAAGCATTACGTCACCTCTGGCAGTATGGACTGATGAAATGATATCCCAACAACACCTTTTGACCATCGCACTTGTTACTCTATGAACAAGCGCTCGCGTTGTTGTGAAGATCCTTTTTCAACTTACAAGATTTCAATGGATCGGTGCGATATCAGACTTATTTGACCTATTTTCAACAACATGGCTATTTAGATGGGGTATCTGCACAATTAGGAAAACCACTCTTGAGAAAAGAGCTCTTTTTGTTAGTATGGAGGGTGTTACAGTAAGGATTTTCACTTATAGTAAATTCAGTTCAAAATCAGACTATTCCAATACTGAATTTACTACGTAGGAAAAGGATTTTAAAAAAACAATTCCCTAAAATTAAAATCCTTTTACTATACTCGTTACTTATGTATCTCTTTCATTTTTTTTCTCGCATGTTATCTGCTATCTGAACGTGGTTACTAGGACTTATCGAACAAATCGGCTATCAGTGAATCGCTTTTGCTATGTTTTTGGAAAATGTTTTTCCGCCTATTCCTAGTGAACTTATTATGCCATTTTGATGATTTCTTGCAGGTGAGGGGAGGATGATGTTAGTTGGCGTAATCGTTGCTGGTGTGGTAGGAACGTATCTGTGAGTGCTGCCTTTTTATCTTCTCTGATATTGGTTGAACAAAGATAAATTGCTGAAACTCACCGATCGTCGATGAGGATACTTATGATTGACGAGAGAAGAGATCGAAAAAGCATTTGTCGCGTTCCATAAATATGGGAGCTCGTTCGTGTTGTTTGGGAGATTTATTCCTATTTTCAGGACTATTATTTCTTTTCCTGCAGGGGCGGTGCGTATGAATTTTTTCGTCTATAGTGTCTATACGATTTTGTGAACTACTATTTGGTGTTCTTTGCTTGCTACAGTATGATATGTACTATGAACGCAACGAGAACGTGTAGGAGTGATTATGAAAGAGTACGAACATGTGATGCTTGCTGCTATAGCACTGCTCATTGTTGCATATTTTAGTAACAAAATAGTCAAGAAAAAGAAAAAGCAAATTTAACTTTTTGTAGATATGTTGTTATATGGAAAACCAGTTATAGAGAAACTGTTTCAGGAAACAGTTACCCGAGTACAGACACATACATCTCATGGTGCGTATGTTGCTTTTTTATTGGCGTCTGATGATTATGCTTCTAGCGTCTATGTTGCAAAAAAACAAGACTATGCAAAACGTTGTGGTCTTTGATCTGAACTGTATCATCAGCCGAATGCGTCGGATAAACAAATACTCGAAAAAATACAACAACGGAATGAGGATGCTTTATGTTTGTGAATTGTCGTTCAATTACCGCTCGCAAAACATCTAAAATCATTTCAGTCACAAATATTGTATGCAGTAGATCCTTTCAAAGATGTAGATGGATTGTGAGGAAAACTGTTTGGCTTACACCTCAACCAAGTAGTTGATTTCTTGCCTGCAACACCAAAAGCAACCTATGCACTCTTAGATTTTTACAACTTGTGAGATTTGCAGGGAAAAACAGTAGCGATGGTAGGGCAAAGTAATCTCATGGGAAAACCCTTTGTTCTAGAAGCTATGCATCGTGGGGCAACTGTTCTGACGACAAACAGTAAAACATCTTCATCATTGTTGAAAGAACTAGTACAAAAGAGCGATTATATCGTAACTGCTACAGGAGTAGTAGATTTGATTACGCCGTATTTGTTTGATAATCAGGATATAACAGGGAAAGTTATTATCGATGTATGATATGGCATCAAGGACGGTAAAGCATGTGGAGATACAGATCGGTCGTGACTAGTAGATCTATGAGCGAGTATCACTCCTGTTCCAGGCGGTGTCTGACCAGTGACGGTAGCTTGTTTATTTCATAATCTGATTGCATTGCATACCATACGTAAGTGATGATAAAGCATATAGTATAGTAAATTCAATTTAAAATTAGGATGTTAAAAATACTGAATTTACTATAAAATATGTAGGTGAACCATCTACATGTAAAGTCTATTTTCTATATTTTAATTTTAACAGACCACATGAGACAAATTATCAGATGGATTGAAATGTTTTTGCGAAAAATGAGATACCTGATGTTGGTCCCTATATTTTTTGTGCTTGCTGCATTGATCTATTTGATTGTCCTTATGGGTATGAGATTTTGGGATGCCTTGGAACTCTTTCCAACCGTAAAAGAATCCCCATTTGAGGTGCTTTCTCATTTGATTGATGTGATTGATTTTTCATTATTGTGCGTTATTTGACTCATTATTGTGTGGTGATTGTATGAAATTTTCTTGAACAGAATAGAGATTCATTCGAGAGATCAACTTCAAGCAGATCAGGTACTGATTCACGATATTGATGAACTCAAGCAAAAGCTGGGGAAAGTAATTGTTATTTCCTTAGTTGTTCACGTTTTTAAGCAAATGATTCTTTTTACTGTGACCGATAAGTTTGATCTTTTGGCCATGTGATCTGTTGTGTTGATGCTTGCTGGTGCTCTGTACTTGCTCGAAAGAGTTCATACACCACCACATACTGCCTAAATAGCATGCGTTTTTCATTGAGTATGAAAATATACCGAACCATGACTCGACTTTTTTAGATAAGTCAATTGAAAGGATTTTTTTCTCGTCTTTTTTTGTGCTTTTAGATAACTTTCTCTATACTTAGAGGTGATGATGTATTCATTATCTTTGTCTCACGTCTGAGTATGTTTCCTAAAGAAAAAATTGCTGCCTGGATGAGATCATATCGTATAAGTACGTATGTGAAACTTTTTGCTGTAGTAAGCATAAAAGTATTTTTTCTTGTAGCTTTTTTGCCGTCGTGATCGTTTGAGGTCTTTGCGAAATCGGTTGTGAACTTTTTAACTCCCACCTCTCGGATTTACGAAAAAACAGTAGAAGAATATGTGCAGAAAAATGTGTTTTATATAGAACTTGCTGAGTGACAAGATGGTGAAGCATTTTTTGCTGACTTGCAGAGACAATGACTTGTAGACGAGTATAGTCAACCATTTACGTCGCTCGATATACCATATTATCGTGTAAAATTCTCAGTTCGTGATGATGTTGCGAAACGCACTATTGCACTTTTATTGAACAACGGTTCTGTCTCTTGACTTGAATGAGTGCCTCGTTTCGAAATCCAGCAAACATTTACACATGGAACTGTTGCACCTCGTCAATGAGCAGATCTAGACATGCCTCCTTCGGTTTCTACGACGAGTCGTAGACAACTGACTGGTAAACCGATACGTTTTAGTACTCAGCAGGTTCGTGAGGAAAGCTTTGAATGGCAATGGTATCTTGACGAGATCGGTTTTGAAAAAGAGAATCTTATATGTTTGACAACCGAAAGGCCAAAAACAAAAGTTGCTATCATAGACAACGCCTTCATGCCACAACACCCAAGTTTTGCTGATAGTGTTGTTTTTTCACGAGATATTGCTGATGGAGATGACGATGTGACTCCTTTATTCAAAGATGAGGAGTGGATGCATGGAACCCATAGTGCATGACTGATTGCAGGGAAGAAATTTTCTAATCAGTGAATTATAGGAACATCATTGGGCAGTGCTGAACTCTATTTACTTAAAGCAACAACTGATGGAGCAGAGCCGACAGAAATTACCCATGGTATAGAAGCGTTTGCTAAGGCAGTACAGATGAATGTGGACATTATTTCACTAAGTCGATGAGCATATATGGATTTTCCAGTATTTCATAAGATAGTACAAAAAGCACTTGATAAGTGAATTGTAGTTATTTCTGCTGCAGGTAATTATTGATCTGACGATTTTTTTTATCCTGCTGCTTATGAAGATGTGATAGCGGTCTGATCGTTTGATAAGGCAATACACAGATCTGCATTTTCTAATTTCTGATGATGGGTAGATATTTATGCACCAGGCGAGCAACTGGTCGTACCAGATAGTGAACAATGATTTGCAAAGACTGATGGTACCTCTGCTGCAGCACCACTTTTCGCGGGTATTTATTCGTTGCTAGTACGTTCGTTTGGTAAGGGAGGTGCATTGGAGGCATTGTATGCAAAACAGTGAGACGAGTTTGCCTATGTAGATATTAGCGATGTTTGTCGCGAGACGACTGACAAGGAATTTCCTGTTATCCAGCAAATAGAAACACAAACAGGTGATGATGAATCAATCGTAGATAAAGAACACACCGCTGCTCCAGAAGTTGTTGTTCAAGAGTTACCTTTGCCTTCTTTTTGGCAACGTATACTTGTTCTTGCGAGAGAATGGCTCTGGGTGATGATATCTAGCTTTTTGTTTGTTATCTTGCTGGTGACACGACTTTTCAAGAAAACCTTACCAAAGAGTGAGAGCGAGCAATCTACATAAGGAAACTTTGAAAAACTCACGAAAATTATCAAAATCGATCATATTTTCCATAAGTCATTTTAGCAAAAGATATTATCTTATGTTGTCTTCATGCAAACGTTTTCTTACTTTTTTTTTCGTCACGAGTATTGTGCTGTTTTCGTGACCACTTTCTGCTTCTGAACAACCTCTTACTGGACAGGTATGACAAAAGACAATAACCCTAGAGTATCCAGAGTTGAATGATTCTATTGCATCTTTGGAGTCTGTTTACGTTCTTGGATCAGACACTATGACGTACTGTTCTCTTATTGCAAGAACAAATCTACAACGTTTTACCTGATTGCCAGTGACTACATCTCTTGGTGTGTCATGAGCAATACTGCAATGAGATGCGATTCATTTGCTTGAAGCATGAATAGAGACAAAGACATTTTTGCCGATTAAGCGTCTAGAAAAAGATATGAAAAAGTATTACTCAAAGATCGTACCGTACAGTTTGTTTGATATGTATATCTATACGCCATCACAGAAAGAGTATATTACTCAGGAAGAGTATCTTTTTCAGTGACATAGAGTTGTTATCTTGTTTGTAGAATGAGCGCGACGAGTGATGGATCCTTTGCGTGGTAGTTCGCAGACACGACAATCGTGGGATGTGTATAAACAGTATCTCTCTCCACTTTCTCATGTGTATATCTACAATCAAACATATACATTTGCTCGTTGATATGTATCAGATTTTTCAAAAAAATATACAGGTCTAGAAGTGTTTGAGGTAGATAATTTAGCAATACTGCTATATAAATGAGTTATTGTTTCAGAATTGGATGAATCATTTATGCCTGTGGCAAGTATGTTTTTAAAGACAGTCACTTTATTTCAGCAATGAGTTTCTTTGGTGCTTTCTGAGTGACTAGTAGTAAGAAGTATGGATGAGAGTCCTTTCAATATTTGACTGTTGTCTAGTAGCTTTTCCGTAAAAAATGATGCTACCTGATCTGTATCGATTACTTTGTGAGGAAAGGACAGCTTATTTTCTCTCCCAGTGTGAGTTGCTTTAGATATTCCTGCTCTTTTTCCAGAAGAAAGCAGAGATGCAAGAGAGTATATAATACAAACAGACCATATGGTATCATGATCGACTTTATGATGTAATGATTTTTTTGATGAACAGTGAAAAAAGATAACCATAGCAGAAGATGAGCGTTTGTTTTTTACCCTGTGTCGTACTTGAACATACACGGTTACCCCTATTCTTGTTGTAGATAAATAAAGAATAGGTATTGCAATGCCTGTAGCATATAGGAATTTCTAGGTTATTTC
>CAYLWY010000041.1:0-1875 GCA_964387665.1 uncultured Candidatus Peribacteria bacterium | reverse complement strand
CGTCTAGGTTGTCATTTTGTTTCTATGGAGAGCTTTGATTTAGAAAAACAAGGATTCATACGTTGAACGCCCTATGAGTTTGTGAGAAATATCTGAGACATTACTCGTGCATGTACTACTGTTATGGAACAAGGAAATCTTTCTTATGGACTTGATATAGGATTGCTTACTGAGTACCCAAAAGGGTACGGAACAAGTTTCAATACCGTCTTGTGTACGCTTATGGCTTTGGTCTTGTTTGTGCAAGAACAAAAAATACCCCGTGATATTCTCAAGCAGTACTCTTTTCAGTATACGCATTTATTTGATGATATTAGTCTTCTAGGGTGTTATATAAAGTTTCTGTCCACGTGATCTGCTTGAAGTTGCCTTCCCTTCGTAGCATTACAGAACCAGACGGCACCTGTCTTTCAGATAGGAACGGTTGATTTTTCACAGTTTTCGAAAAACGAGTATGTATGACGTTTATGGAACCTTTCTCGTCTCTTAGAGTGGAAAGAGTGAGATAAAAAGTCAGTGTGATTGTATACGCTTGTTCGTGAAGAAAAAAGAAAAATGAACGAATTACCTATAGATGTAGCTATTCTCCATATAGGAGATAGTTTTGAATCGCTGAGAGAAAAGGAACAAGCGCTAGTATCACTTTCTTCAGATCAGCGAGTGGATCGAGTATCCCGTCGTATTGAACAACAGTGAATTTCGCTTTCACTCGATAATTCTCTTCTTCCTACTGCAGATGTGTACGGTCATATGACGTCGTTGTTATATACTCGTTTGTTTTATGCCGCTGTGCAATCGTTGGAAAATGGTAGCGAACAAACACATCTCAATGAAATGATAACACTATTGAAAGATATGGGATTTTATCATTGTTTTGTGGAGCGTCAGTATGATATGATAAGTTTGTTGCAAAGCATATTTTTGGAACAAAGATCATTTCCAGAAGAAATGTGTGCGTTTCTTCCTATGACGTCGGTGAAAACAGGAGGGACATTTCTTGCAGTGATGCCACGTCGTGGTGAAAAGTGAACGTTAGAGAAAGTAGTTGATACCTTACAACAAACCTATGGGTATCATGCCAAAGTACTCTATGCAAATCGAAAAGAAAATCGTCATGATTTTGGTGGAGCAAGGTTGCATCAATATATCTCGGAAGGAGTGTTTTCTGCATATATCACTCCGTGAACGATACAGCTTACCTATGCAGATGGGAGTGCAAGATTTGATGAATATGATGCGGTACTTAGTGATGAGGCATTGCATGAGTGAATTACCTTTGATTTGATAAAGAGAAAAATACTTGTCGGCTGACAAAAGGTTAACCATACTGTCTTGTGCTCGCAGTCAGCTACTATCGAAATTATACTTTTTCTTCTCTGAAACTTAGGTGAATTTGTTCCAAACACCCATCTTCCTGCGTCTGCGTACAGCAAACACAAAAACGAGATGATGAGCAAAATTCTCGTACCGTTCCAGGAGATAGTTCATACACTGACGGGAGAACGTCTTGATATTGTGTGTACATGAACGTTGTACGATTGGACTATTTGCTTGAAGAAAAGGCCTTCTTGTCTGCAGGTTATTCAGTATGCGCATGCGTTGTGATAGTCTTGTGTTGTTCTTCAAAGAATAGTTGTAATGTAGCAGATGATCTGTTAATTTGGTTCATAAATCCTTCTATAAAAGTTGTATAGACGCATTTGTCTGTAGCATACAGAAGACGTAGGTAATCTACTGTTCGATAACACCATGCTGTTACAGATAGTTGTTCTGTTCATGAACTAGTAAATGGTTGTTTGTGTTGGTTGAGTAAAATACTCTTTTCTCTTGCATGTGCATGGACAAATGAACGAAGTTGTTCTAGAAGGATGAGTA
>CAYLWY010000040.1:4211-10686 GCA_964387665.1 uncultured Candidatus Peribacteria bacterium | reverse complement strand
GTCCATCTTCCAATTCGAGAATGTGCGTACACAAACGTTCTATAAAATAACGATCATGACTTACAAGAAGCAACGTCATAGAGCTGCTTTTTAGTTCTTTTTCCAACCACTCGATCATTTCAAGATCCAAGTGATTGGTTGGTTCATCTAGGATACAAAAATCTGGTTCACTAAGGAGAACCATAGCCAATCAGACACGCTTCTGCTCTCCTCCAGACAACGATCAGATAGATTGATGAAGTAGTTTTTGCAACTGAAGTTTTGAAATAATAGTCTTCACTTTCGTCTCAAAACTCCATGCATCTTTTGCTTCAATCTCATCAAGAAGCGATTGCATATTTGCAGAAGTAGTGGTTGTATCTTCGCAGGCAGCTTCATAACGTAGCACAAGTTGTCACAACTCATTGTCATGCGTTACCAATGTCTGCATAACCGTCAAGGTAGGATCCAAAGATAATGATTGTGAAAGATACGCTACCTGCACATCACTTGTGAAAACAATTTCTCACACGGGAGCGTCCGTATATCACAGCAAAATATCAAGTAACGTAGATTTTCACGCACCATTTTTTGCTACGAGAGCAACCTTTTGTCCTTGCTGTATCGTAAAATCTATCCCTTCAAAAAGAGGTTTATCTGCGTATGATTTGTGAAGATTTTTTACCTGCAAGTAATGCATACAACATGAAAAACGAGATACGGACAGCATAGAATATATTCATTTCTTACTCAATTACCATTAGACAGTGTGAGAACGTATTAGATCAACATAAGATGTACCAACACCTCATCACCTGTACCTATATGCAAAGCATTTCTTGCTTCACTCTTGATAGGCAATAGATAACATCCTGTATTCTTATCAGGAAAAATACTCGTCTTTCGCGTATAAAAACCAATCCTCACTTCTACCTTTACTGATCACCATCCTTTACGAGACAGGGTAGAAGCGATTTCTTGGATCTTTTGTGAGACATTCTTTTCCACCGTGACAAAGTGTCGTGATGCAGGGGATGTCCCATTTGACCACAGTCGAAGTTGAGCAGAAAATTCAAATAAGCTCTTTGACATAGTATATATATCGTAAAATTATGGCAATGGAGCTCAGAGATCTACCAATAATGTATTCAGCTCCAGAAATTGTTCTATTTTTTGTGGTGGAAACATTTTTTCAGCAAGCTCTACTGCTCTGCTTAGTGACTCGTTTACGTTACGTTCACCGCTCTCGGTAAGCGTCACATAACTCACACGTGCATCATGAGGACTACTTTGTCTAGCAACAAGGCCTATCTTTTCCATAGGTCACAAAATTCTTGTCACTCATGCAGCAGTAAGTCACAACTTCTCTGCCAAATCAGTTCTACGTAGTTTTTTTTCTGGTGCAGAAACGACATGATATAAGATAACAAACTCATTGAATCATAAGCCATCCAGTCATCAGCTAAACTTACGCGTATGCTCATTAGCTATTTTCAAAAAATTAATAAGCACTTTTAATGAGATATTCATGGGTATGGTAAATATAAATAGTTAATATATAATTAACATATTAACCATTTATATTATTTTTACAAGAGGAATGTTTCTACTCTACGTTTCTGTTTGGGAAACGATAATTATACCCTATAAGATTTGCAATATAATGAATTAAAGCCATTTTATTTACATCCATATAGTCATATCATTTTCCATATTCTTGCTGAGCATTAGCTAAAAGAACTTTATAAAGTGCCTCTGATATACTTTCTCTTATCTCATACGCTGGTAAATATCACTTATCAGCGAGAACAGTCCATTTACCTAAAACCCTATCTAACAATAAGAAAACGTTTTCCTTTTGTTTACTGTCAACAACAGGATAATCTAAACAAGGTCCGTCGTAAACTTTATACACCTCCCGCTTGCTCGTGTCACTAACTGCGTTACAGATATTTTCTTGTGTTATAGTTACTCAATTAAGGCCGCAAGACACACCTGTAAACAAACTAGGATCACAAGAAGCAACAACAATATCTACAGAAAAATAAGAAAGAGAAAAACCAATTAACAATCATATAAATCAGTATTTCATAATATAAATTAGAACAAAAAAGATACGACTATATTAATACACTAAACTACTTATAAGGAGTCAAAACAAAGAAAATTGAATAACTATAAAAACGGTCTCATAAATGAAAAAATATTTGTTTCTCAGCTTCTCATTCTTTGCCATTGCAGCAACGACATGATGACTCCATGATAAAATCCCTAACGTAAGAACAAAAATTAGTCATTCCTTCGTAGACGTTTGATCAATGGTTGCTGACGCATACAAATAAGACAGAATGCCTCACTGTATAAGCATCGAAGTAAATCATAAAGTTATATTTGGTGAACTTCAAGCATATTCCCAAAGCATATATTTTTTTTCAAACCGTTTTAAATGCCGAAAAAATGCGAGAGGAAAACTACCTACAAGATATACCAATGCTCAAAAAAGTATTTTCATAAAAACCATAAAAAAAATAAAATATTCATAAATACACCTACATCGATTTTGCAAAATCAATAATCTTCATCACCGTATCCACGGTCAGTACAGGGTAATTGCCTATTGCGATCTCATTTGCAAGGAGAAGTCCATCTGCTCACATACGTACATGTTGATAAATATCATGCACTTCTGCTCTCGTAGGAAGGATACACATTTGCATACTTTCTATGCACTGCGTTCAGATAATCACAGGTTTGTTGTATTTTTTTGCAAGAGCGACAATCTGTTCTTGGTAGTAGGGTACCTTTTCATATCCTATTTCGATCGCTAAGTCGCCTCTCGCGACAATCACTCCATCACTCGCACGTACAATTTCTTCTGCGCGATGAATTGCTTCTCGATTTTCTATTTTCGATCGTACGGGTTGTGTACCTCATTGTTCACGGATATATTGTCTTACTGTGTCTACATCCAACGCATGACGAGTGAAAGAAATCGCGAATATATGCACCCCATGAGCTACACCTCGCGATATATCTTGCTGATCTTTTTCGTTCAAAATCGGTAAATGCACCGTAATGTCAGGTATATTTATGTGTTTACGAGGTCATATTGTATGCGTATGTAATGGTTCTACTAGCAGTCCACCTATTGTCTGTTCACGCACAATACAGGTACACATACCACTATCCAGTAAAATAGACATCCCTACCTGAACATCATGCAAGTAAGGATAGTCACACACGATAGCACCTGGAGGAATGATTTCTCCACAAAAAGAGCTATGAGAAAAGAGTAATGGTACTCATTGTTCAAGAAGAATAGTTGGTTGCTCTGGCACAGTTCTTATCTCTGGTCACTTCGTATCAAGCATGACGAGAAGACGATTTTTACTATTCTTATTGTATGCAGCAATATCACCAACAATTCTTTCTGTCACGTCATACTGAGCATGAGAGAAATTGATTCTTGCTACGTTCATCCCAGCATCTGCAAGTCAAGCAATCGTAGATCTATCTCGTGACTTCGGACCCAGCGTTCAGATAATATACTGCATGAAAAAGAATGTCTAAAATGTACTAGGGAAGTTTACGGTACCACTCTGGCTGGGTAGCATTCACTATAAGGAAAAAAAGTGATAACAAAACAAGAAATTCATACTGTTTGAAAAGATGATCTTCTCTATAGTACTTAGACACTTGCGTATCATAGTTCTTTCCTTCAAAAGTTTGTGTAACCGTTTCGTATCCATAAAAACCTGCGAGCATACTCGTTGTCAGAGAAGATCAGAAAACAAGAAGCGGCACAAGCAAAGTATGTATCCATTTCAGTCAGTAGATGAATATGTTTCGCCATATCAATAAAGGAAACACCAGAAAAGCAATCATCATAGTCGATCATCCTGTTGGTTTACCGACAGACTCTAACGAAGCAGTAACACCTACCAGGGCAATATAAAGTACTACAGATACGACAAAAAGAACCTGCTTCAGTATGGGTACATAACGTTGCATGAGAAAACAAAAGTAAAACTATCGCGATCTAATCAAAAGCACCTATGCCTCACGGGGCATCATGAAGTAATTGCAACACCTCTCAGACATGTTTCTGATGAAAGGTATCTATCGTTCCGATTTCGACTTTTGCCAAGACACCCATCACCTGGTCAAACCAATGATATAGCAACGGATACCTTCTCACCAGTCGAGCACCACGACCGACTCTAAGAATAGTAGTTCACTGCTTTTTGTAGTCAATCAAGTCAACCCAGTGTCCATTTACAAACGTCCATCTATACCCATATCAGATATCTTTTTTTGTATGAGAAAAAATAGACATCAGTGCATCTATTTCCTTCACTACAGATAAAAAATAAGGAGAATAATCCATTACATCTTATAAACAAAAACTTCTCAAACTATCGTAATTCCTGAGGTTATATTAGGAACCTTGTGGTTCTTTACGACCCCTGAGGTTGTATTAGGACCCTTGTGGTTCCATCCAAAACGCCTCCCAAATATGTCCATCAAGGTCTTCAAAATCCCTTCCATACATGAAACCGTGATCGTACGCAGGTATAGTTGCCTGTCCTCCAGCTGCTATCGCTTTGTCGAAAAATGCATCTACTGCGTCTTTACTTGCAAATTGGAGTGCGTTGAGCACCTCACAAGTTTTTCTACTATCGGCAATAGTTTTATGTGCTGGCAAGAAATTTTTACAAAAATCATGACTCAGCAACATGACTGCAAGCGTCTCGTCATAAACCATACCGCTCGCATGTGCATCGCTAAATGAAGAATTTTTTGTAAATCCTATCGCCTCATAAAAAGCGGTCGCTTTCGCCAAATCAGCGACTGGAAGGTTTATATATACAGAAGCCATGAAAAAAAAGATGTATTAAAAAGAATTATTGAAAACACGAGAACCAGATAACCGTCGCAATAAGTGTTTCGAAAAGCACCTTTCCACTGAGAATTCGAATCACTTTTTTGTCGACCATACTTCGCGTGATTTGACTCAGTTGCGTAGAAAAAACGAACAATAACCATATTACGACAGCAAACACTAGACCACTCAGCATATCAGTCCATCCACCTACAGCGAGCGCCTGAGCTAATCACATAAAATACAAGACTCTACTGATCGTCTCATAGATCAAATTATGCATCATCATACTTTTTTTCTGTTCATCACTCATTGTCATATCAGCAGGGAATCTCATCCGCTTCATGTAATAGTTTCAGAAGAACTTTGGTCCATATCGGAACATGCCGATAACCAAAGAAGCTACGACTGCAACAAGGACAAACCATCGATCGGTCGTGACGATGAGATTGTACACAGGATTGTTCATGAGTATGTAAAAAAGAGTAAAAACAAATAAAAATTTGTTACTTTCCTTCTACGTGTTTCTTGAAGTTTTCTAAGATTGCTTGTCGTCACTGCTGTTGCATCTCTAGTGCATGTATTTCCTCTGCATCAAATGTCTCTGTCACGGTTACACACCCACACGATCCGTCTTCCACGAATGTTACTATACACTTCCTTCATGCGGAAACGAAATGTTTATCAAACGCACCCATCGTATATGACAAGCGAGACATCGGCTCGACAACATCATACTGTCCTGTAAAATCAAACGAAAAGCTTCCGTCACGAGCAGCCATAGTCGCGCTAAACAATCATCATACACGCAAATCTGTACGTGCAGCTGGGCACCATCGGTCATCAGATGCATGGTTTCGTTGCATGACATCCTCAGGGTTTGTCCATGCATCTCGCACTTTTTGCAACGGTGCATATACTTTAGTAGAAACGGTAAGTTGAGGTGCACTTTGTTCACATAATGACTTCAAGGTTGCCAACGCTTTCGGCCATGTTTCTGCCATGTATGCAACAAATTCATCGTCAGTAAGGTCAATATGTACCGTAAGGGTAGTTACCCCGTTATTTTCAGAAAAGAGATAATCCTCTCTCGCGCCAGCTCGATCTGAAGACTCTATAAGCTGGCCATCTCTAATTTCACCTTGATGTTCAATATAAACATGATCTCCTGGTACGCTTTCGAGAATTTTGCTTCGCATCCCGCCTACCTTATCTGGATGCTCTGGATCCACACCAATAAATTTAATAATAGATCATGCAGACCAGTCTCCTTCAAACCAAGATCATCACGCAGGGTTGAATGCTTGTGTTCGTTCTCTGTACGAATGGTCAGACAACATCACGTTTCGCACTTTTTGTGCCGGAGCGTTGATAGTCGTAATAAACTGTTGTTTTTTCATTTGGATGAAAAAATAAAATATACACATCTTTTGTACGAGAATATCTTTATGAAACAAGATGTTTCATCACATTTTTTCTAAAAAACACCATACTCATTTGGACAGGAAGTTTCAATAACTTGTCCTACATCTCGCATCTCCACGATCATACCATTTTCATCAAAGCGACACATATGCACAACCACAATATCCATCATCTCCTTTTCAACATGAG
>CAYLWY010000040.1:0-4111 GCA_964387665.1 uncultured Candidatus Peribacteria bacterium | reverse complement strand
TCAAAGCGACACATATGCACAACCACAATATCCATCATCTCCTTTTCAACATGAGCGTAGGTCATTACTTTATCTCACTCTTCGAGGATATGATGAATAGTGAACGATTTATTTGGAGCTGAGAGATGTGCTTCTTTCATAGCATCAAGTAATGATTGTCTATCTCATGCGAAGTATTGATTGTGATGAGTAAAATTAGGATGTACGTAACGTGCATACGCTTCATCTATACTCCCAGAGATAATAAGATCAAAGAACTCTCTCACGCTTGTTTTATGAGACATAGTAACGAGAAAGTAAAATATTGATTTCTAAAGATTTTTTAAAGCGTTCTCTATGAGCGAAACTGATAGAGATAATGCTTGAATTCTATTATGCAACAAAGAATAATGTGATGTCCCTTGCACCAATTTCTGCTGAGCTTTTTTACATTTATCAATCAACGAGAGCAGAACAGACAATGCTTTTTTCAATTCCTCACTTGTAAACATCTGTTGATTTTCTGACCCTAAGAAGTTACTCATATTATGTGCCACCCTAGTAAAATATATAATAACGCTACCTTTTCTTACTGGCTGCTACAGCTAACCTTACCTGAGTTGCATGCTGGACTATATTCGTAACTAACTCTTCTGGCACCTGATCAGTAAGAGGAAACTGTATAGCAGATTTACTATGTTTGTATGATTGTAACTCCTCAGTAAATACCGCATAAGTTGGTTCTGTCGGATAAAAAGAGAGTGATATATGCGCAGTATATGCAGAAAAATAAATGACTACTACGCCATCTACAGCAAACGCAGGAATGTTGTAACTAATAGTTTCTGTCGCGTGAGGAAGCGCTTTTTGAATTATCGTTCTTCGTGATTGTAAGACGTGCTGAATATGCTCTGGAAACGACGCAATATATCCATCGATAGACAATCGTTTACTCATGCTACTGCATAGAATAAAATCACACCATATTCCCTTCTGTGTCAACCGCTAATCACATAAACCCATACTCTCCTATAGACATTTTCTCTTGATGAACTATTCCTCATGCTCACACCACTCTAGACAATTCAATACCACAATCTTCACAACCAAAGTATACTATACTACCTCATCATCTTGCATCCATACCAGCCATCTTTACCAGTGCTCCAGAACAACCAGGTCAGTTCATATCTGACGGAAACGCAAACATTTCCATGTCTTGATCCATACCGTCAGGCATCTTCATATCAGTTAAAGAAACCTGTAGTACTGCTTCATAAAAACGTCTAGCACGTTGCATGTCGCTCACATAAATTTCTACCCAAGCAAAAGGATTATTCATATCTATATCTAAAAAAGATAAAACAATAAAACAAAAAAACAGTTTACGTCCTCAAAATCTTTTCCATTTTTCTTCCTTTCGCAAGTTCGTCGATCAACTTATCTAAGTAACGTATCTGTTTCATCAAGGGATCTTGAATCTCTTGTATGCGATAACCACAGATAGTTCCTGTTATTTTTGATGCGTTTGGATTCATGTGCGGTGCTTGTGTAAAAAACTGCTCGAAATCACAACGATCGTCTATTTGTTTTTGAAAACTCACTGCATCATATCAGGTCAACCAGAAAATAATGGTGTCTACCTCTTGTTTAGTCTTTCCTTTTTTTTCTGCCTTTGCGATATAATAAGGATAAACGCTCGCAAAAGCTGTCTTGAATATCTTTGTCGTATTCATGGAGAGATAAAAAAACAAAAACATACTATTCCTTCATATACAGATCAGCTATGATAATCTTTTGCATTTTCATCATTGCTTGCATCGCATAAGTAGCTTTTGCCTGATCTGTTTGTGACATCGCCTGTTGCAGTTGCGTTGGGACAATTTGTCGACTAACACCAAATTTGTCTTTACACCGTCCGCACTGCGACGGTTCACCACCGTCAGCTACCAGTGCATTTCGATACTTATCTACTTCTTCTTGTCCATTACAGGAAACCATCAACGATATTCACTCGTTAAACTGAAATTTATGGTCTTGTCCACTATCAGTAGCGATACACAACTGCCCATTGAGGAGAAACTCTGCATGCGCTAGATTACCTACAACTTCTCACTGCCCTTCCTCATATGGTCGACTCATCTCGATACGCGAGTTTGGAAAAATACGAGTGTAGAATTCCATCGCCTCTTTTGCTTTTCCATTATTTTTTTGCACATACATCAGACTCGGAATAAGTTGATGATCTTCATGACCTAGATCTTCACAGTTGTCATACATCACTTGCCATGAGACACCAAACGCATCATTACACCAACCATACGCAGGTGATCGCATATATTCGTCAAAAGGCATGAGCACCTCTCATCATGCCGACAGCTTATCCCAAATTTGTTTTGCGAGTGTTTTATCTTTTATCCATAAAGAAAAAGAAATTGATGGGTTTGGTGTAAACATTGCTCATCCATTCAGAAATCACAATGTTGTTCAGAAAACCTCTATCGTAGTAATAAATCCGTTCTCCTCACACACGTTTGCACCAGGAAAGATTGCAGTATAGAAGGCAGCAAGCTCAGATGCATTGTTGTTGCACCAGACAAAAGGAGTAATAAATGACATGAATAGATAGTCAAAAAAATAAAAGTTAGGCAAAGTGACGAATAATATATGGTTCATCAACTTTTTGATTGTGAAGAGTAATACCATCAGCTTCGAGAAGAGCTATCTTTTTTTCCACTCACAAAATATATCAACTCACTCATCCGTCATGAGCAACGACTTTATAGCAAGGAAAAGCAACTGTCTGAGTATTCGTTCTCAGAATACTTGCTATACCTCTCGGATGAGTAGCAAATTTTTCTGCAAGTGCCTTATAGGTAGTTACCTTGCCACGAGGAATTGTTTTTAAGAACAACAACACCTCTTCTCTACGAAACATTACACCAAAAAAAGTAAAAACTGGGTAGTAAGGAACCTCTGAATAGTACCTAAACGTTTGTATTTATGATATAGTATAGTTTAAGTACAAACGTATCGAAAGTGACTTTACGACGAGGTTCCTCGAGGAAACTCAAACGTTTTAGTTCTCTCAGGAGTACCAAAATACAATCGATTTGATACTTTACGAGAGTTTTTCCTCAGTTTCCTTAACTAATTGTGTATATTCACCACCAGCTCTTTTGCAAGATATTGTGCATATGGCAAACAAGAATTACGTAGCAAATCAACATCTTGTTTCGAAAGTGGCTCAAAAAGACCTACCGTCACTTCTGCTATCTTCGCTTTATGTTTTACGGACCACACTCACACGGTTTTTCCCTCTATCATGACCGTAGGTTTAAATATACCATTTCTGGATACATCCACTCCTGTATGATGTTCCACAGCGAGTGTAGCTGTGCGGTCTTTGTATCACAGTAACCATTCATCAAATCAAGCAAGAAATAGAGCACGAGATCAAGTAGCAGAAAATCAACGTCACACATGATCAGCAAAGTAATATCCATTTCGTTCTTCAAGTTCACTACCACACGCTGTTATACCGATTTTTATCTGCGTCTTGCCTAATCACGACCACCATTGTAAATCAGCTACCGTTGCAGGTCCATGACTCGTGAAATAACGCAAACAAAGTTCACGAAGCATCTCTTCTTCAGTGCAATTTTTCTTTGTAGGAAGCCATTTCTCCGCAAGCACAAATGCTTGATCTCCATCTATCAACGGTCACTGAACTATTAATCACAGCGTACCAGCATAACATAACATATGATATATTCGTCATGATTGAGTAGACATTCATTGTTCTATCAGATGTTGCACAATCTGAGCACGCGTCTTGGGTCATGCAAGCAAAAACGTTTGAATTAAATCAAGTATACGAAAGCAAATATCATCACTCATTCACAGATATGTTCTGCGTTTTGGAAATCATCACAACGTTTTACTTGCACACAACTGAGTCATCCGTGATGTATCTTCGGCACTAATGACATGAATCGTACCACGCTGTGTCCATGTTCTGACGATCTTTCCTGTATTGTAGGCATGTTCTATATCTTCACGACTCGTATGAGCACGAGAAGCAATAGCTCGTAGATGTTGATTTCGATCTTGAGCTTGTAGACACAGGAGA
>CAYLWY010000039.1:0-10864 GCA_964387665.1 uncultured Candidatus Peribacteria bacterium | reverse complement strand
TGAAGAATAATATCTATTTACCGCAAATGAGTAGTAACTCGAGTAGACACTATTGCCAGTGTATTTTGAGATTTTGTTCAGTCACTCGTTCTTTTCTGAGCATTCCTGTATACGGTCACTCAGAGTGGATGAAACTTCGTGTCTGTAGTTATAGGCGTATTATGTTTTGTATTTGTGTGGTTTTACTTCGTATGACCAAAACAATACGTACGAAGAAAAGTAGCAAAAGAAAAATCTATAGAATGAGATAGATTGGAAGCCAAACGATTTATGAGCAAGTACGAAATATTGCAACAAGATAAAATATTGCTAGAATTACAAAAAAGAAAAAACATTCGTCAAGAATGGTATCGTGCAAAGTTCAAAGAAAAAGTATATCAGTGAATAGCATTTGATGGAGCATGATTTTTTGTGATGATATTATATGCAGCACTCGTATATGTCATAGGAAAAAAAGTATTTAGTGGTGAGTTACAATACTCTGATATGATAGCCATAACCTGAATAGGAGTACTGTTCATAAAAGAACTTGATTGATTACTCAGACTAGTAAGAATAGTTCTAGACAGACGAATCGATGTCCGTAAACTACGAGATCTCATCGACGAAGTAAACAGCAACAAAAGATCAGTAACAGAAGGAAAGCACATAACTGTAGATAGAGGAAATATTACAGCACATAATATAGTATATGCTTATCCTGATGGAACTCGTGTATTCGATGCGTTTTCAGTGACACTTGTAGGAAAACAAAAAACCGCCCTCGTCTGACCATCATGAGGAGGAAAATCTACGCTTATCAAGCTCATCGCTGGTTACTTACAACCTGATAGTGGACAAATAATCGTAGATGGACAAGATCTGGGGGAAACAAATCTCCTCAGCTACTACAAACACGTCGGCTATCTCACCCAAGAACCATCAGTTTTCGACGGAACAATTCGTGAAAATCTCGAATATGGGTTTTCAAGCCAATCCGTCATTGCGAGCAAATCGAAGCAAGCCATAGAAACAATCATTCCTTTAGCAAAATGCGAACGAATTTACAACCTCCCTCACGGACTAGATACCGAAATCGGCGAACGTGGTATTCGCCTGAGTGGATGACAAAAACAACGTCTTGCTATTGCGAAAATCATGTTAAAAAACCCTGATATCATCCTTCTCGATGAACCGACCTCTGCACTAGACTCTGCCAATGAACAAGCAGTCACTGAGGCATTGAACAACCTTTTTCAAGACAAAACCGTCATCATCATTGCCCACAGACTACAAACGGTAAAACATGCCGATGATATTATCTATATCGCTGATGGAAAAGTAATCGAGAGAGGAACGCATGATGAATTATTTGCTTTGTGAGGCGAATATTATCAGATGGTAGAGCTGCAAAGTGGATTTTAGCATCGTTCCGTCACACCGTCATTGCGAGCTTGCGAAACAATCCATTCGTATGCCTTCACCTCAAAATAGATTGCCACGTGGTCGTTACCGACTCCTCGCAATGACGGAACACGCTCAAAAGTATAGTATACATAACGGAGAAAATATTTTTTAATACAACAATCTCTATGAACCTTACGCACCTCTCTACCACCTACGATATCTGATCAGAAACCCTCGCTGATATTCTCCTAGAACTCCAGAAACCAGGACACGATCCTAGAGATGACCTTGCACCACCCGTATTTGCAAGCAACGTGATGGACATAGCAGATCTCAAGGTAGGAGATATGCTCGACGGAGTCGTCAGAAACATCACCGACTTCGGCGCGTTTGTCGATATCTGATTACACAATGACGGACTTGTACATAAATCCCAGTTAGCAGATCGTTATGTTGCGCATCCTCTCGACGTCGTTCACCTAGGACAAGCAGTAAGAGTACGTGTTCTTGAGATCGATCTTGAAAAAGAAAAAGTAAGTCTCAGTATGAAAACTGGAATGTCCTCTCCACCTCCTACAAACACAACGAAAAACATATCACCTAAACCATCTGCGAAATTACTCCAAGACGATAAAGAAACAGAATCGTTTGGTTGAAAAATTAAGTTCATTTAATTTCTCACCTCCCATTATACTGAGCATGAGCGAAGCATCTAGGATAAGTAGAGATTCTTCGCTCAGCTCAGGACGACACTAAAGATTTTACCCTCACAAAATCATGGCAAACGTTCATCGTTACAGAACTGATATCATTGCACTTACTCAAACATGACATCGAACTGCCGAAGATGTCTTCAAAGAATTGAAAAAAAGTTATTTTTTTATCGGTATAGGCAGTGTGTATCGTAATCTTACTGAACTGGTAGAAGAAGAAGTATTGATGAAAACAGCAGGACTCACCGATAAGATTGTTTATGAACGTAAAAAAGATCCTCACGGACACCTCGTGTGTCACGCATCAGGAACCATTCTCGACCTCGATAGTTCACTTATTGATACCTCAAAACTTTCTCTTCCAGAATGATTTGCCCTAGAGCAGATACAAATCATTGCTCATGGTCATTTCTTGAACGAAGAATCATGTAAAATTGCTGTCCAACTTGCTCACGAACAGTGCAAATAATAATCTACAAAACGACTTTCGAAGCTATTATGAGAATGTATATTTTGCTAGCATTTTTTCATTGCACCCATAAGATACCAACCAATCCGTCGTGATTATCTTTTGTTTCTTTGGTACGATGCTCATCATTATTCTTTCATTCTTATCAGGAATCCTCTCTGTCCTCGCTCCCTGCGTCCTTCCTGTCATTCCTGTACTTTTTGGTGGATGATTGGGAGCTAATGACAGAGGTAAAATACATCGTATCCTCTTTTCTACACTGGTGTTCATTTTTATCTTTACCTTTTTGTTGAAGGTAAGTACAGCATTCATTACGATTTCGACACAGACACGAGCTACGATTTCATGAGCAATTATCATACTATATAGTGGAACACTTCTCTTTCCTGCATGACGAGAACGTATACAAAGCAAGATTCCCCAGATCAACACGTCATGAAACAACGGAAAGTGGGGAGATATTCTCCTATGAGCATCACTGTGACCTATTTTTGCTACCTGTAGTCCCACCTACCTCCTCCTTATCAGCACTATCTTGCCTGCAAGTTTGACGATCGGCATCGTGTGACTTATTGCCTATCTGGTTTGATTTGGTTGATTTCTCTACCTGCTCATCATCTGATGACGCTCGATTATCAAGAAATTTTACTGACTTGCCGATACGCACGGTCGTTTCAAGAAAATACTCTGAATACTGCTCCTCGTCACGTGAGTACTTATCATGACTGGTCTGATGAAACAACTCGAGGCAAAACTCATTACGATCCTTCCCGATAGTTGACGTATAGAAGTGCACCTCCAAAAAATGCTTGATCTCTATCCCTTCAAAGAAAAACCACAAACTAATACATCAGAAACAACGAATCTTTTACCTTCTACTAAAACCATGCACAGATGATATCAACCATATGATGAAAACAACATCCCTACTACAGGAGACATTGTTTTATTTTTTCATGCAGATCGATGTCCGACCTGTAACGAAGCAGAAAAAAACTTTCTGCAAAACGATATTCCAGAAGGGCTGACTATCTTGAAAGTAGATTTTGATACGGCACGCGATTTGAAACAAAAATATGGCATCCTCACCCAGACTAGTTATGTACTCATCAGACCAGACGGCAGCATGATAAAAAGATGGATAGGGTGACGTACCATAGAAGAAATCACCAAAAAAGTAGCAGAAGCCAAAATTGATCTCCCTGTTCTACAATCTAAAAAATCGTCAGGAATC
Organism: uncultured Candidatus Peribacteria bacterium; assembly: GCA_964387665.1. Lineage (GTDB taxonomy): Bacteria > Patescibacteriota > Gracilibacteria > Absconditabacterales > Absconditicoccaceae > CAYLWY01. The sequence goes on along the minus strand of CAYLWY010000039.1, from coordinate 7,062 downwards.
ACCGCTATTGCTTATCTTGCTGGAGGATGTTTCTGGTGTATGGAATGACCCTTTGAGGCAATGGAGTGAGTAAAAGAAGTCATAAGTGGGTACGCAGGTGGTGAAAAAAGTACAGCAAGTTACAAACTCGTCAGCAGAGGTGATACAGGTCACAAAGAAGCAGTAAAGATTGTATATGATCCTGGTATTGTTTCTTTCGAAGAACTTCTAGCTGTATACCGAACACAGATTGATCCCACCGATGATGCAGGACAGTTCGCTGATAGGGGTTCTCAGTATATTCCTGCTATTTATTACCAAACCAGTGAAGAACAACAACTTGCCGAACAAAGCAAAATACGTCTCCAAGAAGCAAAACTATTTGATGACGATATCGTCGTCCCTATCATTCCATTTACCTCATTCTATGAAGCGGAAGCAGAACATCAGAACTTTTACAAAAAAGAAGCAGACTACTACTCAAGATATAAAAAATGATCAGGAAGAGCATGATTTGTCGATACTCACGAAACTGACGTCAAAACACTCTTTGAACGTTCACAAAACAGTCCAGATCTTTCGCATCTTACCGAGCAACAAAAAGATGTCCTTTTCAATGGCGGTACTGAACCTCCCTTCAATAATGCGTATCGAGATCACCATGCCACAGGTATATATGTAGATGTGATAGATGGGACACCGCTCTTCTCGTCGCTCGATAAGTTTGACTCTGGAACTGGTCGACCAAGTTTCACGAGACCGATCGACGAAGCACTCGTCTCCTCACATACCGACAACTCATTACGAATGGAGAGAACAGAAATAAAAAGTGCAACATCAAACGGCCATCTCGGTCACGTTTTTGATGATGGCCCACAAGACAAGTGAGGTAAAAGATATTGTATAAATTCTGCTGCATTACGCTTTGTTCCTCTCGAAGAAATGAACACTCCTGCGTATGAGAAATATCTTGTTTTGTTTACATGAAAGTAATATGCATAGCTCTTCTCATCTACTTACACAGCCAACTACAAATAGTTGTGGATCAACGGTAATACAGCAGTATTGTATATACACTGGCATAATTACTCATAAAAAATGTATACAGCGTTGGTGGTGAATGAGCACATGAAATATGGCTAACTATTTTTCCCAATTGCATGAGCAGAAACGAACGTGGAAATCATACTCTTCCATAAAAGATATACAAAAAGTGATGCAAAAAACATCATTACCAATACCTGTTCTATGACTCGTCGCTTCAAGTAAAAATCCACACAACAGCATACCGACTGAGAGTTCCCTCCACTGATTACATTATTATCTACTGCTTACTGACAGTGACAAATGATTTGTTGTTTACAATCCATTTGGATATGAAGAAATAATTTCTTACGAAAACCGAAACCACCTTTTTTGATATATACCTTCACCAACAATCAAACGAAAACGATACGAAAAACTTTTGTTTACCTGTTGATATATCAAGAAGAACTACCTACTAACGCCTTGAACAGGGATATAATTACTTTTTCCAACCTTAATTTGTCAGCACAATCCCTTGCATCCGTTCACAGGGTTTTTATAGTTGATAGATATTTTTTTAGACTTCTCCTCTTTTATTATGATAAAAAAAGTACTTGCAACAGTCAAAAAAGCACATCCTCACGAACCAGAATTTCATCAAGCAGTCACTGAAGTCATCGAATCGTTAGAGAGTTTTTTGCAAGAACATCCTAAATACACTGAGCAAGCACTCCTCGAAAGGATAACTGAACCAGAGCGTATCATTACGTTTCGCGTAAGCTGGACAGACGACGCAGGAAAGGTGCACGTAAATAGAGGATATAGAGTACAGTTCAACTCTGCTATAGGTCCTTACAAGTGATGACTGAGATTTCACCCTTCGGTCAATCTTAGTATCCTCAAATTTCTATGATTTGAACAAGTATTCAAAAACGCCCTCACTGGTCTGCCCATGGGATGAGGAAAAGGAGGAAGCGATTTCGACCCAAAAGGAAAATCTGACGCAGAAGTAATGCGCTTCTGTCAAGCATTTATGATCGAACTCAGTAAACATATCTGAGCAGACACCGACGTTCCTGCAGGCGATATAGGAGTCGGTGCGAGAGAGATCGGCTTTCTGTTTGGTATGTACAAAAAAATACGCAACGAATATACTGGTGTCCTAACTGGCAAATGACTTACCTACTGAGGATCACTCATTAGGACAGAAGCGACAGGATATGGGGTAGTCTATTTTCTCCAAGAAATGCTTACGCATCGCAAGGATACGCTCAAGGGAAAGAAAGTTATCGTTTCATGATCGGGAAATGTTGCCCAGTACGCGATCGAAAAAGCTATGCAACTGGGTGCAATAGTAATAAGTGCTTCTGATAGTGATGGAACGATAGAGGTAGCAAACGGTTTCACGCCAGAACTCCTAGCAGAACTCCTCGAACTCAAAAACGTGCAACGCTGACGTCTAGAAGAACGGAAAAATAAATCAGGAATTACTTACCACGCACATAAGACTCCTCGACATATACCAGCAGATATAGCACTTCCTTGTGCTACACAAAACGAACTTGGTCTAGATGACGCAAAACAACTGGTAACCAATTGAATTACGTATGTTGTTGAATGAGCAAACATGCCGACTACACTCGAAGCAACTCATTATTTTCAACAACACTGAATACATTTTGCACCAGGAAAAGCAGCCAACGCAGGATGAGTCGCTACTTCAGGTCTAGAGATGTCTCAGAATTCACTCAGACTCAGTCGAACACGTGAAGAAGTCGATGCAAAACTCCACGAGATCATGAAAAACATCCACACAACCTGTGTCAAACGATGAACAGAATGAACTAAGCTAAACTATGTTAAATGAGCAAACATCGGAGGTTTTGTTAAAGTAGCTGAAGCTATGCTGGCTCAAGGTGTGGTATAATATTTTTACCTGCTTATACGAGTATATGATTGAGAACATTATCATAAGAAACTATGATCCTAAAAAAGACTATCCACATGTATACCAACTGTACAATACAAAAAACACTTTTTGAGGTCAGTATGATGACGCAAGAGATACTGAAGAAAAATTACGTATGTTATGTGAGAGTCACGAAAATAAAATTCTTGTAGCTGAGTACAACAATATCATTGTCTGAACAGTCACTCTTTTTGAAGATTGAAGGTCAGCATGGCTGTATAGATTTGCTGTACAACAAGACGATGAACACACTATTGCAAAAAAACTTTTCGAAAAAGCAAAGAATATACTGAAATCTTTATGACATAGCCAAATACTTGTTTATTGACCAGTAGATGATTATCGTTTTGAAAAAAGATATATAGATTTGTCTTTCAATAAATGAAACAATTATACTGCTTACTGGCAAAATATTTAATAATTATTATTACCCATGCACATATACTACGCACACAGCATCCGCTGAGCACATACCCCTGGTGAACGAACACCTCAGGACATCTTACCAAAACTTCATGAACGAGGACATACCGTAAGTTCAGAAGAATTCTACACCTCATTGAATCCTTCGATGACAGATCGTGAAATCTACACGAGAGATATAACCATGCTGCATGAATCGGATCTCATTTTGGTCAATGTTACCAATCCATCGTTGGGAGTATGATATGAAATTTGATTTGCCGAAGCACTTCAAAAACCTATCGTATGTTTTTACCAAGCGTGACTGGTAAACTATGTAAGTGCAATGATTACTGGAAATCACCATTTCACCACCTACGGCATTTATAATCTTGATGAACTCACCACGCTGATACAAAAAACTGTTTAGTTCTTTTTCACTCTATGATAAACGAAAAATACTATGCCGATATGCAAGCATTCCCTCAGCAATTTTTGCATACCTATACTACCTCAATTCCTTCTCATTACCCACAGCAACCGAGAGTCATGGTCTGTGGGATGTGAGGAAGTGCGCTCTACCTCCCACTCGTTCAGGATCTACTCATACATCACTGACTTGACATACGTCTGGAGAGCTGTTCCTCATATACACTACCTCCTTACGACAAAGATAATACCGTCATTATTTGTGCGTCACACTCTGGTAATACAGAAGAAACGATTAGCTGTTTTCACGAAGCAAGAAAACAAAACGCTTTTCTCGTTACCTTTACGAGTGGGTGACAACTGATGAACCTAAGTACAGAACACCATATACCTACCTACCAAATACCTACTGGCTTACAGCCAAGACTCTCGACTGGCTATTTCATCAGTGCACTCCTTGACCTCCTCGGACAGCTCTGATATAATGTAAGTGACATACTATCAGCTTGTCAATGCATACCCCAAAGCATACATAGCGAACAAGCACGTCAAATGGCAAACAAACTACTCTGAAAAACACCAATCGTCTATACGACAGACGTTCTGAAAAGCATGTCTCTCATCAGTAAAATAAAACTGAACGAAAACAGCAAAACACCTGCATTTTCTCATTACATTCCCGAACTCAACCACAATGAAATGTGTGGACGAATGTGACATACCATGCATCCCTATTTCATTATCTTCACCTCTCAGTTCACTCATGCACGCAATCTACGTAGGATCGAAATTATGAAAGAGCTCTTTGAAAAAGAAGGATATTCTGTACAAGTAGTTACTCCTTACTGAACCACATTGGAAGCAGAAGCACTTCGGATATATCAGTTTATGGACTACGTCACCTACTTTCTTGCGGAAGCACAAGGTATTGATCCAGAGCCAGTTCAGATGGTCGAAGATTTCAAAAAAATGTTAGGATAGATAATTTTTACACTCAACGTACGTATGACGACTATTTCTCATCTCTTCATTGCTTGTCTCGAAGCACACGGTGTGACGCACATTTTCTGAGTTCCTGGAGAAGAAAATCTCGATATGCTCGACGCTATCAGGACCTCATCACTAGAACTTATCGTCACGCGTAATGAGCAAACTGCCGTATTTATGGCAGCAACGCATGGAAGATTAACAGGAAAAGTAGGAGTCGCTCTAGCAACGCTCGGACCAGGAGCAACCAATATGATGACCTGAGTCGCCTATGCACAACTCGGATGAATGCCCGTCATGGTTATCACAGGACAAAAACCCATCAAAAAATCAAAACAAGGACGTTTCCAAGTGATAGATGTAGTGAGTATGATGAGACCAGTCACCAAGTTTACCACCTCGCTCATCGATGCATCGAGAGTCGCAACGACTATCGCTCACGCTATCCACACGGCAGAAGATGAAAAACCATGAGCAGTTCATATCGAACTCCCCGAAGATATCGCAAGAGAAAGTGCTCAAGGATATATTCCTTTCACCTACGATAAAATAAGAAGACCCATCCCCGATGATAAAGCTATCATACAACTAGTCACACTTCTCGAATCTGCACGTCACCCATTACTCCTCATAGGAGCAGGAGCAAATAGAAAACGCATCACCAAGTGGCTCACCCAAGTTATTGAAAAATACAATCTACCATTTTTTACCTCACAAATGGGAAAAGGGGTCGTCGATGAACGCCTTCTTCAGTATGTCTGAACAGCTGCACTGACCAGTGGTGATTATCTCCATGAGGTCGTCAAGCAAGCTGATCTGATCATCGCAATCGGACATGATAGTATAGAGAAACCCACGCACCTCCTCGATATAGGCAAGACAAAACTCGTACATATAAATTTCACCGAAGCGGAACTCAATGAGCTCTATCAGCCAGAGTTACAAATCATAGGAGATATCGGTAACACCCTACGACGCTTATATGAAGCACAAATTACCACTACAACACGAGATCTAGAACCACTCTATACTGCAACAGCCAAAGCGAAACAACAGCTTGCTGAAACTATCCAAGAAGCGCTTACCAAAGAACAAATAACTCCTGCACGAATAGCTGCTACGCTACGCGAAGAATTAGAAGACGATGCTATAGTCTGCCTCGACAATGGTCTCTATAAAGTCTGGTTTGCACGCAATTTCCCTTGTTATCACCCAAACACCCTCTTACTCGACAATGCACTCGCGACGATGTGAGCATGATATACGGTAGCGATGACTACTAAACTGCTCTTTCCAGAAAAGCAGGTGGTTGCTGTCGTAGGAGACGGATGAGTGGTCATGAATCTTGGTGATCTAGAAACTGCGGTGAGACTGGGAGTGAACCTTACCATACTTATCCTCAACGATAATGCATACGGTATGATAAAACGAAAACAGCACGGTATGTGACTTGCAGACTACGGACTTGATCTACAAAATCCTGATTTCATCAAGCTGGCAGAAGCGTTCTGAGCAAGATGATACCGCGTCGACACACCAGAAGCGTTTCTTCCTACCTTCCGCGATGCAGAGCAACAGCCAGGAGTTAAAATTATTGATATAGCGTTTGTGTATCCTGAAGAAGTGAGATAGTATACTTAAATCTTCCTTATTATTTATCTTTCAATTGCCATGCTTCGTCCACTCCTCACTACTGCATTACTTCTAGCTACCTACTGGGTAAACTATCTGAGCAGTTCTGGACAGCTTGGGAAAAGTATGATGCATCTGAGAGAAGTATTCCCTTTCCCGTATATGCCTGAGGGATGGACTTTTGGTATAGCATGGACGGCAATCTATGGTATGCTTGGTGTACGAGTCATTCGATCATGGACCAACCAATGAAAACACAACGACACAAATAACAAAATCCTACCACGATTTTGGATATCAAGCATATTGAACATCGTTCGAATTTATGCTACATCACGAGAACGATATGTATTTTCGGTAATCGTTATTGCACTACTCATGAAGGTCTTGTGGAATATACTTGCTATCACTACCACATTTCTGAAAAATAAAGAATTTCACTGGTGAAGTGTTGTAACCAGAAATGCTTTCTGACTCTATGCATGATGGGTCACTATGGCGACTACGATCGTAGGTGTTTCACAATTTGTCTATCTCACTATCAATAATCAGCGACCACTCACCATGCGGTGGACTATAGGTATTGTTATCATAGGAACCGCAACTGCTCTATGGTTATTCAAAACATATCGTAATTC
>CAYLWY010000038.1:0-11084 GCA_964387665.1 uncultured Candidatus Peribacteria bacterium | reverse complement strand
ATGGCTGATGAGTAGCTGCTGGCTGAGGTTGAGTTGTTTGCACAGGGACGCTTGTATGTTTTGTGCTTACGTCTGAATTTGTACTATCTCCAAACCAGTGCCACGTCTTCGCTTTCCAGAGGAGAAGCGGATGAGGATATCGTTTTGATTCAGCAACAATTTCCCTCATGAGAGCAGCAAGCTGAGCGTAGCGAGTAGGTTGTTCCATGAAGTGTTCATCGAGCCACATGAGGATTTCTTTGGCAAAGTTTTGCAAATCAACTCATTGACTGATGATCGTATCGAGAAAGGCAATCCATGCGTGGGGATCATTTCCTTGCAAAAGCTCCATAGCTTGCTGGAGAAGACGATCGCTCACGACGCCGAGAAACGTAGCAACGTGTTCTTCTGTTACCTCTCCTAGAATACTAATCTGTTCGAGATATTTGATCGCATCACGGAGTGCTCATGAAGAGAGTTTTGCGATGAGACGAAGTGCTGATTCTTGGTAAGGAATTTTTTCTTGAGTAGCGATATGAACGAGTCTGCCAGTAATTTCATCGATCGTGAGATGTTTGAAATTGAACACTTGGCAGCGAGAGGCAATCGTATCTGGTACTTTGTGTAATTCTGTAGTTGCTAGGATGAAGATGAGATACGACGGTGGTTCTTCCATTATTTTCAGGAGTGCATTGAACGCACCCTTACTCAGCATGTGTACCTCGTCGATCACATAGACCTTTTTCTTCAAATGCGCAGGTGGATAGAGTGCTTTATCGATAATTTCTTCACGAATATTGTCGACTCAGGTATGTGAAGCAGCATCTATTTCTACAAAATCTAGCGTCTTTCCTGCATCGATGAGTTGGGCAGCAGGATCGTTCAGTAAATCAGGTTGTCCATCAGCAGTAAAGGTCGTACAGTTCATTACCTTGGCGAGGAGTCTTGCAGTCGATGTTTTTCCTGTTCCTCTCGGTCAAAAAAGCAGATAACTATGACCGAGTTGATCACTTTTTGCTTGTGCCATGAGGATGTCTATGATGTGACGTTGACCGATCATATCTTGGAGCGTTTTTGGACGGTAGTCGAGGTACAATGACATACGTAACAGAAAAAGAGTGAAAAAAGTAATGCTACTATGGTAGTTGTTTCGACGAAACTTGCAAGATGAACAATGGTGTACTCGTCATTGCGCTTGCCCTCGGCGTGTCGGGGAGCCGTTAGGCGTGGCAATCCACTTACTTGTACTTTCTTCAAAAAATCATACTTTAGGTATGATAGGTATCCTATTTATAGATCAATCGTTACGGCGTTATACTATCGACACCTTGCATGCCATTTGCTACTTCTTCGGCAGCTTTTTGTATGATTGTTTTCGTATGTTCTTTTATGCGGTCTCATGTAGGTTGTGTAACGGGAGTAGGAGTATCTTCATTTGCAGCATTGTGTTCGTTTTCTCTTTCAGTATTTTTCAGTGCAGTAAGTCAGTTGATAATCGTAAGGAGTGAAGAGCGGAGCGATGGAGGAAGAGCATAATTAGCTTCTAAGGTAGTAAGCAATTTTTGTGTCACGACAATACCAGCATCCAAAGAATCAGTACTTGTAGCCGGTTGGGAAAGTTCTAGAAGTTTGTATGCGTAGTTTACTTGATCGAGGAGATTGCTATATGCTATAATATATGCATTGGTATTTACTCATTTCCGGTGACGCATTTGTCAAAGATTTTCGGCTGCTATTGATGGGTGTAGCGTCTGAGTTAGTGCAGCGAGGAGTTCAGAATTGAGTATTTTTTTTGTAGTTGCTTGTTTTGCTTTCGTAGCTAATTCTTCCAAAATCTCATCATCAACAACAACTTCATCTACAGATGTTTCTTCGAGAGAGGTGTCTGTAGATTCATTGACAGTAGCAAGGAGAGCGATCTGCTCTGGTTCTTCATTTCTTTGTGATGAAGTGGCAGGCGTATTATAACGTATTTGGAGATCTTTACTATCTAGGGCAAGCTGGACGAGTTCATCTTCTGATGCAGGAGTGTATACAGAAATTCATGAGGTATCTATATGAGCATTGGTTCATGCATCGACGAGAAGAGTTGCTTCTGTCTTTGTTCATTTTCACGTAAGATCGACAAGTTGTTTTACGAGTATGTTTCCAGACTTCGCAACCACTTCAGCTTCTTTGTCTTCTTGGTTAATGGTAAAACTGGTTGTCTGATTTTTTGGTGGCGTGACTTCTACGAGTTTTGTTTTGATGACAACCTGTTCTTCAGGTACGGGAGCAGATATGGTTGTATCGTTTTCTGGAGTAGATGCTATCGTCGTCGTTACCTCTATGAGCTTTCCTTCGAGGAGATTGAGCACGGTTTGTTGTATTTCAGGAATGTATTCTAAGACAAATTTTGCTGGTCAAGTGATCTTAGCAAATGTCGTCGCACGTACTTGAACGACGAGCTCAGCTCCTGGCTGCAAAACCACTATTTCACCAGCTGCGATATCTGTTTTTGGTACGATAGTACCGTTCTTGATGACATGTACTACTCACTGAATTTCAAGTAAACGCCCTATAGTATCTGCTTGCACGGTTCCTTGATGCGTGTCGAGCAGGGTAAACACTGGTCACTCTCCTGTAGGGAGTAATCATTGTTGTGGTCGATAACTACTTACGAGAACAAACAATCAAAAAGCACTCACAGCGACATAGCCAGTAACTCTCGATGCGAAAAAAACTTTACGTAGCAAAATTGCCTTACGTTGTTTTGTAAGGACATTATTTCGGATAAATTGTTTCTCTCTTTCGTTGAGTTGTAGTTCACGGAGGGGAGTTAAAGGCATATGATCGTTCATACAGATATTATGAGTGGGAATGAAAATGCATGCTACTAGGTATACGATTTTTTTTCGATTTTGTGACAAAAATAAAGATTATGATATCTTTTGTCTACTTATGTTGATTTATAGAGGATCTATCTTACTCGCCTTGAATGAGACTCGCTCTTTTTCCTTCGAGGTTTTCGTTGACGTAAATCACTTTTGCACTATCATTACCGATTTTTTCTAGCGTTTCGATGCGACTAGAGTCGAGAAGAAATTGAAGGATTTTGTCTCCAGAGAGGTTTTTGTCGACCGCTCTTATCTTTTCTATAGATTCTTGAAATCATTCTGCTATTGCTTTACGTTGTTCTGCCATACCTTCACCCATCAGTCTTTTTACTTCTTTATCTCCTTCCGCTTTGAGAATTTCTGACTGCTTTTTTCACTCAGCTTCCGTGATAGCTGCTGTTTTGTATTTTTGTGCAGAAACTACTTGGTTCATCGCGTTGATAACATTACCATCTAGCACAATGTCTACCACCTGTACACTATCAAGAATCATCCCAAATTCAGCTAATTTGATCTCTAGGGTTTGTCTGATATCGTCACCTATTTCGTTTCTTTTTCAGAAGATCTCTTCATGTTCAAACTCAAAAATTTTTGCTCTTAGTTGTTCTTCAACAAGTGCTTTGATGGTCTGGACGACGTTGCTGTTCTTGAAGACAGAATCGATGATTGACTGATCGTCTTCTTTCACCTTGTAGACGACGTTGATATTTACTGAGGTAGTTACGTTATCTTTGGTGATACCTTCGACATTGACGTTGAGATTGAGCAACGCAAGAGTCTGATAACTCACCGATTCGAGCACAGGAATGATAACATTGAATCACTCTCTAATGACTCTCGATACTTTTCCCAAGAAAGTAACCACCCCAGCTTTTCTCGGAGACAGAATACGAATACCGAAGATAAGAATGAATGCTACAATCAGAATAAGAAAATAGGTTCATGCCATGGAGGTGGAAAAGAAAATAAACGGCGAGAGTATATCTATTTTTGCCTCGTGATGCAATTGTTTTTTTTGACAAAATACATTTGGAAACATATACTTTGTTGTTTATTTCATGTATATCATGCACAACATCTATCTTCTTATGAATCCAATTAAAGGATTGTTGAATTATTTTCTGTTATGGTATCCGTGGGTCATTATTTTCGTATTACTTGTAGTGTATGCAAAGTATGCAGTTTTTGTGCATTTTTTTTGTACACAGGTATATATGTGCTTCAAGCAACTGTGCGTTCTAAAGAACGATAAGATCTCTTATATGTCTTCTTGGTGTACTCAGTTAAAACAGACCTATGCTTCACTATGAACACAAAGACAGCGTCATGGGTTTATCAAAAAAATAAAGTATGTCTTATTGTGATGTATCTTTATATCATGAGGATGGTTTATGACAAGTGTTTTGTTCTGGTCATTTAACGCTGGATGGGAAGGGGCTAATCCTACTACGTCACAAGCAGAATTTGTGAAAGAATCGACAAAAACGGCTAAAGCAGAGCTAGCATTTCTTGAGAAAGAATGAATCCTACAAAGCGATGCATCAAAAGTGTTTGAGGATAGCTACGTAGATCGTATAGTGTATGCATTATGATTTTTAGCTCTTTATGTATATGCTTGTTTTGTTTTTGCAGGATTGTTTTTTCTTATTTCTTTGGGAAATCCTTTTTTGAGGAATATGTGATGGTTATTTGTAACTCTATGATTAGGAGTCTTTTTTGCTGGTATTGTGGTACAATTATACGTTTTTCAGCTAGGTGGGTGAACTGCAATGTGGTAGTACATTATATGGGTCATATTATCTTCCCCACTTATTTTTTACCATGTTGGGAAGAACTTTTACGACTGACATGCCATACTCCTTTCGTCTGATAAGCTGGTAGGGGAGTGATAGTTTTTTTGGAAGAACAAGTGAGGTGATGTCTACCTCCTGTCATTCGCTGTATGCTTGCATCTGAGCGTCGTCGAGCGTGATGACGTTTTTTGTTGCGAGATGTCCCAAGATATTTCATAAGTAATGAGTGGGTCTATACAGATCTCTATCTATCTTGAGAATGGGAATTCAAGTCTTTTCGAAGTGAAGTTTTCCTTGAATTTTGAGTAGGTCAGGACTACACAGATAGATCTGTTCTTTGCTTGCAGCAAGGAGATGTTTGACTGGATCGAGACGTATACCGTAGGTAGCGGTCAGTCGTTGATCTACTTTTTTGAATAATGATTTACTCATATCGAGGGTAAACGGGTTTTTGGGTTGTAATTTCGAGTCGTATCTTTTTTTCTCGTCGTGGGTAGAAGCTACTTTACGTATTTTTGAAACGAAAAATCATCCAGTGCCTTGACGATGTGGTCGGCAGCGAGCAACTTTTTTATTATCGAATACGAGAGGTGTTTCTTCGAGAGATACGCCATCGCTTAGTCCGTGAAAATCGACTTGTTCGATATCGATAGCTCCTTTGAAAAATTCTACAGCACGATTCAGTATCTCTTCGTTTTCATACGGATTTAGCGTGCAGGTAGAGTAGATAACTGTTCATCACGGCTTAACTGCTTTAATTGCCGAAATCAACAGCTGAAATTGTGTTCCCGTGATTTTGTTGATTTCTTCTTTTCTTCGGAACGTGAGTGCACTATCTGACTTGAATCTTGTTCCTTCACCACTACACGGAGCGTCAAGTAAGACATGATCGAACGTTTCTGGTAGATGTTTGCCAAACATAGCTCCATTCCATTTTGTAAGTGCGGTGTTGTATGCTCACATCATATTTAGATTATGAGCCATAGTTTTTATTCTGAGCGGTACGATATCATTGGCAACAATAAGTCCAGGAGCAGATCCTTGTGCGAAGAGATTATGGGCAAGTTGCGTTGTTTTTCCTCACGGTGCTGCTGCCATGTCGAGGATGATATCACCCGGTTTACTATCTATCTGTGAGGCAGGAAGGCTTGCCGCAAGTTCTTGAATATAGAAAAATCCTGCTTGATAGAGAAATGTTTTTCACAGAGCGATGTTTAGGTCATCTCTGTCGATATAATAACTTCATGTATCTTTATGAAAAGGACTTGGCTGGAGATGCCGTCATCGGGGCTTGGTGATATCTACAAAGGTTTGTGGGGCTATTTTTCACGTACATACTGAAATACTCTTTTTTAGTGGCTTGTCGCAAGCGATCAAAAATGCATCCATCTCGTCAGCAGGAAGCAGTTTTTTCATTTCGTCGATAAAATCTTGGTGGATCATATATATAAGATGTGAAGATGAATGTAGAGAATGTACTCATTTTTGTGGTAAATGCACGCAAAGATTTTTTGCCTATTATTGAAGAGAATGGTGACCGAGGTTTACTGCGTGGAATTCTTCTTTGCAACAGTTTTTGTAGATAAGAAAATTGTTTTATCTTGTACAAGAATATGCCAAAAACATCTAAGAAAAATATTTTTATAAAAATCCATCTTGCAATTGTTGTCAAGATCACTACAAGGACGGTTACTGTCTTTGAAATGACTCTGTTGAATTCCCTGTAGGTATGGAAGAGTTGTCTTCTGCTTTATTGGGGTGTAGCCAAGCTGGTAAGGCATCGGGCTTTGAACCCGACATCCCTAGGTTCGAGTCCTAGCACCCCAGGTTTAAAACATAAAAATATAAAATCGTAGATGTATGCAATAAAAGGTGTTTATGTATTTATTGGTTTATACGGTTGTTAATCTACTCTGCGGGGTGGAGAAGTGGTATCTCGCCGGGCTCATAACCCGGAGGTCAGTGGTTCGATCCCATTCCCCGCAAGATTATTGTTGTATGAAATAAAAGCATATATTCGGGATTAGCTTAGCTGGTAGAGCGCCAGACTCTGAATCTGGAGGTCCTAGGTTCGACCCCTAGATCCCGAGTTTACGAAAGTAAGGATTAGTTAGCGGTAGAGTGTCCCGATTTGTTATCGGGAAGGTCCTAGGTTCGACCCCTAGATCCCGAGAGTAGATATGCCGAGATGGTGGAATTGGTAGACACGCTGCGCTTAGAACGCAGTGCCTACGGTGTGGGGGTTCGAGTCCCCCTTTCGGCAGTCTTTTCACTTGAAATTTATAATAACTTTTGTATATTGCTCCACATTGTGTTATTCCAAGGTAGCTCAGTGGTAGAGCAAGCGGCTGTTAACCGCTGGGTCGTGGGTTCGAGTCCCACCCTTGGAGAATGATTTTGTTTTATGTTTATCGTGCTCATGCCTATTACCAGTTCAGCGAAAAAAGCATTGAAAAGAGATCTTGTGTTGACAGAGAGAAACGCATATTTTAAGACTGCTATGAAAAGAGCGGTGAAGGCGTTGAGAAAAGGTATTTCAGCTAAAGTAGAAAAAACTGAATTGCACGCCTTGTTGGTGCAAGCATACCAAGCAATCGATAAAGCAGCGAAAAGAAATATTGTTCACAAAAATAATGCAGCAAGAAAAAAATCAAGACTAACGTCTGCTGTAAATAGTGTTGCGTAAGTAGTATAGTACAGAGTGATAGAAAACAGCCTAGAGCTGTTCTTTCGCCAGCATAGCTCAACTGGCAGAGCAACCGCCTTGTAAGCGGTAGGTTGTCGGTTCAAGTCCGACTGCTGGCTAATCTAAAAATCAAGATTTATAAATGCATAAAACATAAAGATGTTAGTAATAAGTATTTATGAATTTATGAATTTATGAGTTTATGAATGTAAAATGGTTATGGAGCGGTAGTTCAGTTGGCTAGAATGCTTGCCTGTCACGCAGGAGGTCGCGGGTTCGAGCCCCGTCCGTTCCGCCATTTTCTTGGCCTTATCGTCTAGTGGTCAGGACGCCGGGTTTTCATCCCGGAAACCGGGGTTCAATTCCCCGTAGGGTCACCATAAAAGTTCTTAAAAAGTAGTATGGGCAATTAGCTCAGTTGGCGAGAGCATCTGCCTTACAAGCAGGGGGTCGTAGGTTCGAGTCCTACATTGCCCACCATTCTATTACCTAGTTCCATAGAAAAACATTGTGCTTTACCTATGGGCCTATAGCTCAGTTGGTTAGAGCAACCGGCTCATAACCGGTAGGTCGCTGGTTCGAGTCCACCTGGGCCCAAGTATTGCATAGCATGTACTTCAATTACCTGGTCAAGTGTAGTATCGAATTAGTGTGTAGCTTAAAGTATCTATTGTTACCTTTGTTGCGTGTCTATTATGAGAGTGTTACTTAAATAGGTTAGGCTCAAAAGTAGTCATTATGCGGGTGTAACTCAATTGGCTAGACTCAAAAGTCGAGTCAACTGTTAGTAGTAATAGTAGTAAAAAAAGTAGTCATTATGCGGGTGTAACTCAATTGGCTAGACTCAAAAGTCGAGTCAACCGTTAATAGTAATAGTAGTAAAAAAGTAATCATTATGCGGGTGTAACTCAATTGGCTAGAGTCACAGCCTTCCAAGCTGTTGGTTGCGCGTTCGAGTCGCGTCGCCCGCTAAGTATTATGTGAATGTAGAAACGTGTAAACGTCAGCTACCGCTGTATTGAATTTGTCAATATAGTGGCATGTTCAAATCATGCTATTCACTAGTCTATTTTAGACTAAAAAAGTCAAAAAAAGTCTTGCAATCGAGTCGAACATTTCTATATTCGACCTCACTGCTTCGAGATCATTACCAGATAAATCTATTACTTTTTGGAAGAAAGAAAAGTTTATTTATGAGCTAAGGATGGATGCCTTGGGTAAAGGAACCTAAGAAAGACGTAGTTGGCTGCGATAAGTTTCGGTAAGGCGCCAACAGCCGTTATAGCCGAAAATCTCTGAATGGGGAAACCTGTTTGCTACAAGCAAACACAAAATTGTGGGAACCTGGTGAAGTGAAATATCTCAGTAACCAGAGGAAAAGAAATCAACGAGATTCCCTGAGTAGTGACGAACGAAACGGGAACAGCCTAAACCACTACAATGTCAAGACGGTAGTCGTTGTTGTACTGGGGTTGTGGGAAAGATAGTTGCAAGCTACCGCTTGTGAATGAAGTTACAAAAATGCAGCATAGCAAAAGACGTTGAAAAACGTTGCCATAGGAGGTTAAAGCCCTGTATGCGACATGTTAGCATTCTTCATATTCTTCTCCCGAGTAGGGTCAGACACGTGAAATCTGGCTTGAATCTGGGGCGACCATGCTCTAAGGCTAAATATTCCTTTACACCGATAGCGTATAGTACTGTGAAGGAAAGGTGAAAAGAACCCTGGAAAGGGAGTGAAATAGATTCTGAAATCCTTAGCTTACAAGGGAGTAGGAGTCCTTCGGGATGACTGCGTACCTATTGTCGAATGGGCCAACGAGTTATTGATAGTAGCGAGGTTAATTGTCTCAGACGAGTAGCCGTAGTGAAAGCAAGCTTGAATAGAGCGTTTAGTTGCTGTCAATAGACCCGAAGCTGGATGAGCTACCCATGGGCAGGCTGAACCTTGCGGAAACGTAGGGGAAGGGCCGAACGGGTTGGAGTTGCAAGTCCTTCCGATGACTTGTGGGTAGGAGTGAAAAGCTCATCGAATTCAGTGATAGCTGGTTCTCCTCGAAATGCATATAGGTGCAGCCTCTAGTAGCACCTACAAGGGTAGAGCTCTGGAAAGGCTAGGGGGGTCGAGAGGCCTTACCAAACCTTACCAAACTTCGAATATTGTAGACGCATTACTAGGGAGTGAGGCGGTGTGAGATAAGTCTCATCGCCAAAAGGGTAACAGCCCAGATTTCCAACTAAGGTCCCCAAATCATAGCTAAGTGGAGAAGGTTGTCCACCTGCTTAGACATCTAGGAGGTTTGCTCAGAAGCAGCAATCCTTTAAAGAGTGCGTTATAGCTCACTAGACAAGTGGGTGGGTGCCGAAGACATAACGGGGCTCAAGCTATGTACCGAAGTTGAAAACCTTGATTTATCAAGGTGGTAGAGGAGCGTTCTATATCCGGTGAAGCTGCGGCGTAAGCCAGTGGTGGAGGGTATAGAAGTGATAATGTTGGCATGAGTAACGTCGGCAGATGAAAATTCTGCCCGCCAAATACCTAAGGGTTCCTACGCAACGTTCATCGACGTAGGGTTAGGCGAGACCTAACATTGTGCCGAAAGGTTTCAATGGATGGATAACTGGTTAATATTCCAGTCCT
The DNA here is from genome assembly GCA_964387665.1 of uncultured Candidatus Peribacteria bacterium. Classification (GTDB taxonomy): domain Bacteria; phylum Patescibacteriota; class Gracilibacteria; order Absconditabacterales; family Absconditicoccaceae; genus CAYLWY01. The sequence continues at coordinate 1,109 of CAYLWY010000038.1, read as the reverse complement.
TGTGGTATCAATGAAGGAGTGACACGTCATGAAGCGTTATGTATGCTTAAGAATTGTATGCATAGCGTGAAAGCATTCTGTAGTAATACAGAAACGGTATATAGGAAAATCCGTATATCGTACAGGCGTCGAGAAAAACTTCTAAATTTATGATATTGCAACTCGTACCGAGAACAGACACTTGTGGGTTGATTGAGAATATTAAGGCGATCGAGATAACTAGGGATAAGGAACTCGGCAAAAAAGCGATCGTAACTTCGGGATAAGATCTCCTTGCAGCAATGTGAGGCGCAGCGAAAGAATGGGGGGGACTGTTTATCAAAAACACAGCTCTCTGCTAACTCGTAAGAGGATGTATAGAGGGTGATGCCTGTCCAGTATCAGAATGTTAACTCCGCTTGTGCAAGCTCGCGGACGAAGCACTGATAAACGACGGCCGTAACTATGACGGTCCTAAGGTAGCGAAATTCCTTGTCAGGTAAGTTCTGACCCGCATGAACGGCATAACCATCCCCATACTGTCTTGTCCCTAGACTCGGTGAAATTACACTCCCGGTAAAAATGCCGGGTAGGTGCGGTTAGACGGAAAGACCCTATGAAGCTTTACTGAAGGTTGGTATTGGGTCGTGATTTACGATGTTCAGTATACGTGGGAGGCGTTGAGATTAGAGCGTTAGCTCTGGTGGAGCCATCAGTGAGATACCACGCATTGTATGTTGCGGCTCTAACCCCGAAAAATCGGGGAACAGTGCTAGCTGGTCAGTTTACCTGGGGCGGGTGCCTCCGAAAGAGTAACGGAGGCGTACAAAGGTTGGCTTGTCACGGATGGAAACCGTGATGAATGTATATTCGCATAAGCCAGCTTAACTGTGAGACTAACACGTCGAGCAGAGTGGAAACACGGTGAAAGTGATCCGGAATTTCTGTATGGAAAGGATTCCGCTCAACGGATAAAAGCTACTCTGGGGATAACAGGCTTATGGGATCCAAGAGTCCACATCGACGATCCCGTTTGGCACCTCGATGTCGGCTCGTCGCATCCTGGGGCTGTAGAAGGTCCCAAGGGTTGGGCTGTTCGCCCATTAAAGCGGTACGCGAGCTGGGTTCAG
>CAYLWY010000037.1:6003-11184 GCA_964387665.1 uncultured Candidatus Peribacteria bacterium | reverse complement strand
ATTGCTGATGTGAAACAATTACGTCACGATTTCGCTGATATTCATATGCTGGAGGATGGACTTATAGGACAAGAGGGTACATGAAACTCATCAATTTCTCTATTACCTTGGACGACGACTCCTTGGACTTTGCCAGCAAATATGTTTGCAGCAGTTCACCGTGATATCTGGTATATGCAGATTTTTGATAAGACAACGAAGGAATACTATATTCTTGCGGAACAATGCTTATCAAAGTACTATAAATCTGCTGACGAGTATAGAGAAGTAACGATGATGAAGTGAGGTGAACTAGTAGACATGTGTTATACGCCCTTGTTTGATTACTATCATGCTTCTACTTCTCTTGATGCACGCTACAAGAACCAAGTACACAAGGTCCTTCACGCAGATTTTGTGACGACGGAAAGTGGTACTGGAATCGTGCACGAAGCGCCTGCTTTTGGTGCAGATGATTATGAACTAGTTGCCGGCGTTTTGTGAAAAGACAATGCACAAGCATGGTTATTTGACCCCGTGAATGAGTATGGTGAGTTTACGGCAGACGCGCCAGATTTTGTAGGACAAAACGTGATAGAAGCTAATAGTGCTATTATCAAAGAGCTAAAAACTCGTTGATTACTGGTAAAACAGGAAACGATAAATCACTCGTACCCGCATTGTCCACGTACGAAAACACCGTTGATCTATAAAGCGATAGAATCTTGGTTTGTAAAAGAAGAGGAATTGAAAGCATTGACGGCACCTGCCGCAGAAAACATCCATTTTGTTCCAGAGACGGTCAAGCAAAGATTTATCAATGGACTTCAGTCTGCGCCTGATCGAAATATTTCCAGAACCCGTTTCTGGTGAGCGCCTTTGCCGGTGTGGGAGTGTGCAGCATGTGCATCAGTAGAAGTAGTAGGAAGTATTGCAGAAATAGAAGAGAGAAGCTGACAAAAGGTGTCTGATCTTCATAGACCGTATATCGATCAAATAACTTTTCCGTGTGATTGCTGATGAACAAAAAGAAGAATCCCAGAAGTGTTAGATTGCTGGTTTGAATCAGGAAGCATGCCGTACGGACAGGATCATTTTATGAAGACAGATACAAACTTCTCAAACTGTGCAAATTTTATTGCAGAGTGACTTGATCAGACGAGAGGACGGTTTCGTGCTCTGCATGTCCTAGGACACGCGTATCATGGACAAAATGTGTTCCAACATGTCGTGGTAACGGGTATGATTCTCGCTGAAGATGGGAAAAAGATGTCAAAAAGTTTACAGAACTATCCAGATCCTACGTTATTGATCAATCAGTACGGTGCAGATGCTCTGAGATTGTACTTACTCAGTTCTCCAGTAGTAAGGGCAGAGCCACTCAGATTTTCTGAAAAAGGAGTAGAGCAGATGTTGAAGGATGTAGTCATTCCGTTACAGAACGTGTTCAACTTCTTCAAGATGTATGCTGAGGTGGATCACTGGAAAGATGCTGGAACGCAGGTGCGGTTTATGAGACATGCGTTGAAGATAACAGACGCGGAGTATGCAGCTACGCAGGCAGACGAAAAAGATAATGAAACGAGTGAAGATATAGGAAGACCACTGAGTGAAGCATGATTTGCACAACTTACCTCGCCAGCATTTATCGAACAGGTGGTACGTATCGACCCTGAGGTGATTGTCTGTTCTGATTTCGTTCGTGCGCAGCAAACTGCGCAAGGTGTACAAGAGGTATTGCGTGAGTATGTGAACAAAGATATCGCTATTGAAATAACTACTGACTGGTGATTTGGCGTAAGACCTGATAAACAATTCGATGCTATAAATACTAAAGATGCTGATGAGTATGCACCAGATGCAAAAGAGATATCTCGTGTCTATCAGGAACTTTTGGAAAAACATGCGTGAAAGCGTATCCTTATTGTTTCTCACAAGCGTAGGTTCCGCTACTTACGACAGCGGTTATTTGAGATCAATGGAGACATAAATGATGGAACACTCAATAAAAAATATTTTGTCGAATCAGCGTCTGCAGTGCCTTTGCCTCTCGGGCAAGTAAAAAACGAACTCGATCAACGAGTACTTGCTGAATTGCATCGTACGGTGGTTGCTGTTAGTAGTGCGTTAAATGGATATTTCATCGATGAAGCAACGATTCAGCTCATGAGTTTTGTAGATAATCTTACCAATCGATATCTAAGGCGTAGCAGAAGAAGGTTTTGGACGGAAGCAATGAATGAAGACAAAAAACAAGCATATCTTACGCTATATACCGTATTGCGTACGTATCTGCAGCTTTGTGCACCGTTTATTCCGTTTGTGACCGAACAAATCTGGCAAGAACTCGGCATGTTCACGGAATCTACTTCTTCACATCCTTCTATACACTTGCAATCATGGCCAGTAGGATCGACACTCTATATCAACCAAGAACTGATCGATGAAATCGAGACGGTAAGGAAGATTATCAAATGAGCGTTGTATCTGAGAGCAAAACATCAAGTAAAAGTAAAACAACCATTGCCTAGTCTTTCGTTTAGAGTATAGTAACTGCTGAATACATCGGTACGATACAATCTGTATGTTGTGTTTTGGTTGTTTCTAGAAGAAAAGATTTACAGTTACTTGGTAAATACTTGTCTTTCATGACTATACTGAGAACAAGAGTTGTTTATCTTTCGAGGCATCTATCAAGACTCACGTTTTTCAGTATTTACTATAGATTTTTGCATCTTGTTTCATAACTCGGTATACTTGAGGAAAGTGTTATCTTTTCTGAGATTATGAGGAAAAAGAAACTATCCGAGCCAGGAGACATTGATTATACTTTGGTGAGTCAAGGTGTCACACAGAGAGATTTTTGTAATATCCAGTTTATCGAGAAAAAGAAAATCAAAAAGAACTGATTGAGTCGTTCGAGTTGTGGAAGAGTCTTGTGAGATCTGCTTGAAACTCTGAGAAAACATTTGTCTACAGGGAAAAGTGATGTAAACGAATGGACGGTAAAATTTTTGATGGGAAATTTTAGTGTGTTGTATGATGAAGAGGCAGGAAATGTTGTGGTGTTGAAAGAAAAAGCAGATGATAAGACTAGATTGAAAAGAAAAGAATTAACTGAGATCCTTGCTCTTTCTGATATAGAAGTGGAAGTTAGATTGCCAAAAAAAGATGTGCTCGATACTCGAGATACGAAAATAAAAAAAAGTATGCAAGCATATATCGATAGTATTAGACCATTTGTAGAAAAAACCTCGTTACCTCATATCGAAGCAATAGAGCGTATGTTGCATGAAAATAATGCCCCAAAAATACCAAGAAGTCGACTTGTTGGCTTTTTGAAAGTTAGTTCTTATCAATTCTGATGAAAGTAATTGTGCTACTGTCGTAGTAAACTTACACACAGCAGGATAAGCACTATAAGTGACCCACTCATGAACCAAATAGATCTTTTGGCGTCCTGTTCTTGGTGAGGAGAAAATCAGAACAGTAGGCATAAGAGTACTCATATCGCAATAATACTTGCGATATTGGTGATGAAAAGAATTGCACTTCCATTGGCGATATGCCAGTCTCATAGGGCAATACCTATACCTATTACACAGAGAGGAGGAAGCAATGATGCAGCAATCGCGACTCCAGCAACAGAAGCAGTTATATCTTTGTATCTCAGAGCAAAAAAAGCGACTGCTCCAGAGGCAAGGGCAATGAGGAGGTCAGTAATTGTTGGTGTTGTTCTTGCGAGAATAGCACTATTTGGTTGATCGTATCACACCATTCGCGTGATGGTGATACTTAGCAGAACGCAGATCCCCATGGTGATTCAGAGCACAGAAAGTAATCTCGCGAGGGATCTTTTTTTTGCATGGACGATACTAAACGCAAATGCTTGAAGTGGTCAGAGCAACGGTGCAATAAGCATAGATCATATCACTACTGGCTCCGATGGACGTAGTAATCACAAAATACAAATAATAGCTGAAAGAAACAGCATGACTCGATACTTGTCTGTAGGAACACTGTGTGTCATGAGACTTGTGGCTAGATCGTATTTTTCGTCGTCTGACAATGGGTATCTTGCAAGATGTTGAAAAAAAAGCACAGCAGGTGATACTGGTTCTTCAGTTGGTATTGTTTCTATAGTTGTCTCTTCTTGATCTTTGTTTACCATTGTTCAAAAAGTGAAATAAAGGCGCTGTTAGGTGATTTTGTAAAAACACACACCAATTTATCTGTTTGAAAAGAAGAAATTCTTGAAAAAAACACTCATTTCACTACTTAGTAAAGAATATTTTTACAGATTCAATGTGCAATGGCAAATCTCAAGCAAATTAAAGCAAAGATAAAGTCTGTCGGAAACTTGAAAAAGATAACGAGAGCCCTTGAAGTAGTTTCGACTGTAAAGCTACAGAAAGTTAAACAACAAGCAGAATGACTAAAACAGTTTTTGGTGTATGTGTTGAAAATTTTGTGAACGCTGGGAAACAAAGAAGATTTGTTTGTTCAAGAGAATGCTGCTACCAATGCAACAAGATCAGCGATGATTATTGTGACTTCAGAGAGAGGACTCTGCGGTTGACTAAATGCTAAATTACTTAGGCAGACAATACAAGCGGTTGATTTGGCTACAACCGATTTTTTTATCGTTGGTAAAAAAGGATTGGAATATTGTAAGAGAGTAGGAGCGACTATTGTAGGACATATTAACGTAAGTGACAAGTTGACGCAGAAAGAGCTACTGCCGCTGTTTTCTTTTTTTGACCAAGCTATTCAACAAGGAGAATATACCTCAGTATCTCTTGCGTTCAATTACTTCAAAAATAGTATTGTACAACTTCCTACCACGATTCAACTCTTTCCTCTTACGTTAGAGCAAATTAGTTCATTTTTCGCAGGTATCGAAGTAGACGTTGCTCTTGATTCTGGTGTAGGAAATAAAGACCTTCTCGTAGAACCTTCCCTTGACGAAGTGAGAAAAGAGATGAGAAGACAGATTAGAAATTATGTGATTATGTCAGCACTTGTTCAGAACAAAACAGGTGAACATGCTGCGCGTATGATTGCGATGAAAAATGCTAAGGACAATGCAACGAGCTTTGTAAAATCTTTGACGTTGAAATTTAACAAAGAACGTCAGGCAGCAATTACCAAAGAAATTTCTGAAATCGTAAGTGCGAAAATAGCTATTGAAGGATAGTTTTA
>CAYLWY010000037.1:4206-5903 GCA_964387665.1 uncultured Candidatus Peribacteria bacterium | reverse complement strand
TTCTTTTGTATGCGGTGTGATGAATATTTCTCGTTATCGTATGATGCATACTATTTTTTGTATGAATAACTACTCCTGAATGAAAAAAAGTACTTCAGGCATGGCAAGAATTACTAACAAATAGTGCGACGCTTTTTATGAAAAAATCCGTGCCAAAAACTGTTGCACAGACGGTGCATTCACCTCAGACAAGTTCATTTTCTTTTACTCCTTCTTTACCTATGAACCTCTCACTACTCAAAAAAATCTTCTACCGAATCATCGCGTGTATTATTGTGCTCTTTGTGCTTTCGAAATGATTGCCCTGGTATACGGTTTCTCCTGGAGAGATTGCGTTGATCACGAGACTTGGCAAACTCCAAGAAAACTACGCTACAGAATGATTGAATTTCAAAATCCCCCTCATCGATAAGGTCATTCGTATCAATATCCAGACCCAGAAGGTAGAGGCAACAGCAAATGCAGCAAGTAAGGATCTGCAAAATATCTCTGCGACTATAGCCGTAAACGGTAATGTGCAAGCAACCGCTGCGAAAGAACTCTATAGGAATCTCTGAGATGCATCGCTAGTAGCAGAGAAAATTATCAATCCGTCGATACAAGAATCTGTAAAAGCTGCAACAGCAAAATACACCGCAGAGGAATTGATTACCAAGAGAACTGCAGTGAGTCAAGACATTAGATTGTTATTGATAGAAAAATTAGGAAAGCGGTGAATACAAGTGTCGGATGTAAATATCGTGAACTTTCAGTTTTCTGCTGATTTCGATGCTGCGATCGAGAAAAAAGTAAAAGCAGAACAAGAGGCACTTGCAGAAAAAAACAAACTCGAATCTGTCAAATTTCAAGCACAACAAAAAATAGAACAAGCAAAAGCTGAAGCAGAATCGATTAGGATCCAGGCAGAAGCGATAAAGAGCCAATGAGGACTCGAGTATGTCAACCTGAAGTGGATAGAAAAATGGGACGGTAAACTTCCACAGACGAGTCTAGGCGAGGGTAATGGGGTGTTACTGAATTTGACACAGTAAGTAGATATATTTCATTATTGAAAAGGCCGGCAATACGCCGGCTTCTTTTTCAGATTTGTGCAAATTCCTCTTTTTTTTCCTTTAGAGTGACGATGATCGATTCTTCAAATAGTGGTACATACGTTTCACCATTTTTCCAGATCGGTTTTTCGTTTGCATCCTTAATTTTGAAGATACTTTCTCCGCCAGGGACATGTTTCTCTTGCAAGAGAAGGTGATGCCCTGATATAAAAGGAATGTGTTTTTCGTTGTGGTGTAGTGAAAACGTTTTTTCAGTTACAATACATTCACATACGATTACCCTCTTTCCTACGCTTTGCACCTGTGCAATAGAATGAGGATTTCCCATTGATAATCCAAAACCAACAATGGGTTCGGTTGTTCTAATTATTTTCGCCATGACGAATTTTTTTAGAATTTTTGCAAAATTGCACTCACTTGATATATAAAAATACACATAAGTCAATATATGATTATGTGGTAATGATAGACAATATTTCTGTATTGCACCTTACTGAGAAATATATATCCATACAGTATGGAAGCGAACGACCTTATAGCTGCGTATAGTCGTGATCCAGTCGGCTTTGTGCCGATGGACGTATACACGACGAGCTACAGACAAGAAAACAACGTCTGTGGAGATTTTGTTGTTGTGTACTTGAA
>CAYLWY010000037.1:0-4106 GCA_964387665.1 uncultured Candidatus Peribacteria bacterium | reverse complement strand
GCGTAAGTAGCAACTATTTTTTGCGAAGCTTGTTCTGCTTCTAGTGCTTTGGTATGCTGTTGGCGAGATTTCTTTCTAGGTGAAGGGCTCAGGTCGCTAGTTTCGTAGAGTCCGTCTTGTTCTACATAAAAACGTGAGGTGCGTTTTTTGGTTTTTGTCATACGGTTTCTATAAGTTAAAGTGAAGAGGAGTGCCTACGGACCAACCTGTATATATCGGTGCTCGAAATTCCATATCTTAGTGTATGCTTTCTGTAGCAAAAAGTAAAAAAATAGATATATATCTACAAAGATAACTCTTGCGAAAAATCAAATTTGTGATCTGTTTTATATATATATCGGTATGCTTTCAATTACTCATCTCTCAGTCAATATAGCAGAAAAATTAGTACTCAACGATATCTCTCTTGATATAGTATCTGGAAAAAATATCTGTCTGTTGTGAAAAAATGGTTCTGGTAAGTCATCGTTAGCACTTACCGTTATGGGACATCCTGATTATGAAGTCACTTCAGGTCAGATACGTATCGATGGAGAAGATATTACAGATCGATCTCCTGATCTCAGAGCGCGTGCGTGAGTATTTCTTGCGTTTCAGTCTATTCCAGAGATTAAGTGAGTAAAGCTTTTTGAGTTTTTACGTACGATTTACAACGCAAGATTTGAAAAGAAAGAAACGTTTGTGAGTTTCAAAAAAATAATCCTCCCGTATCTAGAAGAGTTACATATAGACAAAGAGTTTTTGCGAAGAGAGGTAAATGTAGGATTTAGCGGTGGCGAAAGGCGCAAGATAGAAATTTTACAACTAAAACTTTTGCAGCCACGTTACGTGTTTCTCGATGAGGTAGATAGCTGACTGGATGTAGATGCATTTCGTGCAGTAGCGGCGTTATTGCGTGAAGTAGCTGATGAGCAGACGAGTTTTGTTATTATTACCCACTACTTTACGATACTCGATTACTTGCCTGTGGATGTAGTTGTGGTCATGCAGGATGGTGCTATTAGAGAAACGTGAGGACAGGAAATAGTGCAGAGAGTAAAACAACACTGATTCTGACTTGAAAAATAATTTTTTTATTTTAACGTATAGGAATTTCTAAATTTTCGCATCAAGATTGACGTTTTCTTTGTTTCTTGCGTTGATATCGTAAGAACTATAAAACTTTACTAAGTAAAGTTTCGTTAAATTTCTAAAGAAATTTAATACGTCGAACTTGTCCCATATGGGAAAGATCGCGAAAGCGACTTTTTTATTTCTCTTCTTTTGCTGCCAACAATGGATCTCCAAAGAAATCTCACTTTTATGAAAAAGTTTTTCACTCAGCCAAAAAAGAACGCTTCGATCCGACCCACAAGTAATAACGCTGCAGAGTTGTTATGTTCATCTCTCGATCGATCAAAGGTACATACCGTACTTGAACTCGGTCCAGGAACAGGTCCAGTGACGAAGTATATCGTGAAGTCGTTACAGAGTGCTGGGACCTACTATGGTATAGAGTACGATGCTGAATTCATAGAATTGCTCGAAGAGAGATTTCCAGCACAGCGTGGTCACTTTCTTCAAGGAAACGTAAAAGATCTCTCTACCATTATGCAAAAAAACGAAATACCGTTTCCTGATCTCATTATTTCAACCTTACCAAATAGTGTTTTCGAACAATATCCACATCTTGTGGGTGAACTAGAGGTGTTCTTGAAGAAAGGAACAATCTTTCGTGCTATTACTTATGCACCTGATCTGTTTATAGACGTCTATAAGCATATTAACCCGAAAGTACTAGGGCATACGTGGAAAAATATCCCCCCGTTGTTTGTGCTATGAGTTAATTAGAAAAATTCGCTATACATCAAGTATAGTAAAAGGATTTTAAATCCATAGATACCTTTAGTTTGTTAAAATCCTTTTCCTAAGTAGTAAATTCACTATTTGTATATGCTAATTTTAAAGTGAATTTACTATAAAAACAATCATCGTGCTATCTCTCTATTTCTGATTTGTTTATGAAAGAAACGTTGTATGATCTCATTACGCAATCAGTAAGTAAGTCTTCTCTTGATCGAAACATAGGTGAGCATCAGGGCATTTTTTTTGTAACCCTATGATCGCAGGAGTCAGTTACCACGCACTTCGTATTCGTAGCATGTATGCATGGCGATGAAACATCATGACTATACTGATTGTTACGTTTTATAGAAACATCTAGGTCGTATATAGATGGCGCTATGATAACGGTTGTTCCTTGTGCAAATCAATACTGATATGAGCATACGAGTAGATATGATGCTGATGGAACCGATCTGAATAGAATCTGGGATGATATGAACGACTCCACGCTACCCTTTGTAGTATTTTGGAGAGAGTATATCATGAGCAAAAAACCAACGTTTATCGTGACTCTTCACGAAGACGATGAGCAAAAAGAGCACTATGCCTATGCGTTTGTAAACAAAGAGCACCACCGTATATATGAAGACGTCTGGAGTGAATTTGCTCATAACTATCCCGTGTATTCCTGAAAACAACTGTATTGATTGTCTGTAGACAATAGTTCTATAAGGACACTTGATAGTGATGGATCACTAGAAGCAGTGATGCATGCAGTTTATTGAGTTAGTGTGGTGAACCTTGAACTTTCTGATAATATGTCTATCGATAATAATGCACAGGCAATCAGATATTTTTTACACACATTATATATGAGATTTCATGATTAGAGAATATCTAGTAGAAATAGTAAATGAAGTGCCGTTGTGATATGTGGTTTCATTTGGCACAGTCGCAAAACAGATACTGATTCGTACCAAAAAACAAGTGACAGCTCAGCTTGTAGGATGGCAACTGAGTAGTATGCCTGAGCACGATCGGTCTCAACTTCCACGATGGAGAGTGGTCAATAAGCATGGATACGTGAGTAGTCTGAAACTTTGAACGAAATGATTGAAGCAGATAGCGTTGCTTGAAAAAGAGTGATATACAGTTATTAATTGATATATTCAAGAACCCGAGCGATTTATTTTTTCGTAACTTTCTACACATGGAAAATAGTACGCTCTTGTTTGCATTTTGATTGACGCTTTTTGCAGGACTGGCGACAGGTATTGGGAGTGCTCTTGCGTTTTTTACCAAAAAGACAAATACACGCTATTTGTCCATTGCTTTGGGTTTTTCTGCTGGCGTGATGATTTATGTTTCTCTGGTAGAAATTTTAGCAAAAGCTACAGTAAGTCTATCAGCAGCGTACGGTGCGAGTGTCGGAGGACGGTGTGCACTCGGTGGTTTTTTTCTGGGCGTACTTCTTATTGCAATAATCGATAAACTCGTTCCGTATGTAGTGAATCCTCATGAGATCCATACGGTAGAGGAACTGCATGGCGATGACCACCATCATCACGCCAAACAAAAAAAATTGCTCACTATGGGACTGTTTACTGCACTTGCGATTGCAATTCATAATTTCCCAGAATGACTTGCTACGTTTATATGAGCACTTCATGATCCTCAGTTGGGCGTTGCTATTGCCGTGGCAATTGCAGTGCACAATATCCCTGAAGGTATCGCAGCATCTATTCCTATCTACTACGCGACGTGAAGTCGTCGCAAGGCCTTTATGCGATCTTTTCTTTCTTGACTAGCAGAACCAGTGGGAGCGCTTCTTGGCTATTTTCTTCTTTCGTCATTTATGGGTCCTTCGACGATGTGATGGATGTTTGCGTGAGTTGCTGGGATTATGATCTATATTTCTTTTGACGAACTGTTGCCTACTGCTAGAGAGTATGGTGAACACCATCTTTCGTTGTATTGATTGCTTGCAGGTATGGCAGTCATGGGTATAAGTTTACAGTTATTTATTGTTTAACATTTTTATCGATGAAACAGTGTCTTGTCATACATGGAGGAGAGGCGTTTGATACCGAAGAACAATACTATGCGTTTCTGGAAAAGCGAGAACTCGATCCTACCAAGCCGAAGTACAAAAAACGAAGAGATCGATTAGCGCATGCACTTAGTCATGAACGACAAGTATTTCTTCCCCAGATGCCCAACGCACAGCATGCTACCTACAAAGCGTGGAAGATTTGGTTTGAAAAACATCTACCGTATTTGAC
>CAYLWY010000036.1:4957-11530 GCA_964387665.1 uncultured Candidatus Peribacteria bacterium | reverse complement strand
ACCGTAGGGACATCATAGTAGTCTGTTTCTCAATCTACCACCTCTCTACTACGTGCTCATATAAAACTCGCTGGTCACCCAATTTTTCCTAACCAATCAACCACCATACCACTTTCTACAAGGGTAATGAAACGACAAGAACTATCTCCAGATACTCTCGATTTAAAGTCGAGATCGTTATTGTGTTGAATAGCAAAATCAACACACGTCTGACATCGAGACAACGACATATCTACCACCAAGTACTCTTTTTCAAAGTAGTCTTCCAACTCTGATGGCACACCAAGTCTATCTTCTAAGTCAATTACTTGTCCAGAAGTAAACGTAGTGGGTGGGTAATCACATTGCTGTCAAAACGTTGAAGAAAAAAAACAAAAAACAGCTCCTAGTAAGGAAAAGGCATAAAAAAGATGTTTTCTTCGTTTTTTTTGCATAAATACCTATTCACTAATTAAATAATGCATAATCGAGACTTCAGCGCATCAGCGAACTTACCAAGTAGACAATCGCCACACTCGCCAAGACAATAAATACTCACAAAAGAACAATTCACGCATCTTTCAACGCCGCCTGTAACTTTCCACTATCTCACAGTGCAAGTGCTACTTTTATTCCTGTAAATATTAACATACCTACCGCTATAACGATAGCCATTCTCATGAGAAATCTAGAGAATCTTACTACTACATTATCGTTTAGTCATAATCCAGCGTTGGGTCATCAGATATTTAACGCATTTGATTCTTGAAACACATCGTCAGCTTCTAGATCTGAAGAGTATGGTTCAGATACAATCTCGTGTGACTGCCTAAACGCTTCTTTTAGCCAATCTTTTGGTTTTGCAGCTTCAGAAAAAGATGTTCCCCAAAGGAATACTGAAAGAAGTAGACAGAGTGTATAAAAAATGTATTTCATTAGACAGAAGAAAGTAATGCTTCAGCATCTTGGTCATCTTGTGCTTTTTCTGAAGATTCTTTTTCTTGAACAGCTGACACTTGTTTTACATATCACATATCTTGTCGTTTTTGGAGGTATTTTTTCTTTATTTCTTGCTTTTTTCCTTCGTACTTTTCTTCAATTTCTTTTAGTTTTACTTTTTCTTTCACCAAAATGGCTCTCAACTTTTCTAACTGTGTAGCATTCATAAGAGGTAAAAGGTTGAACCAGTTTTGTTTTTCCTGAACAGTATCGATAGACCTCGAGCGCAAAATAAGCTCGATCAAATCTGGCGTATCTTCCAAAAATTCGTCTGGAATAGTATACGAAGCAACCACTTCCCAAAGATCTTGTGGAAGATGTTTCTGCACCAAAGCACTTGTAGTCATGAGAACCCTATGAATTTAAAAACTTTTCTAGTTGCTGTTCGGCACTTTTTTTTTCTTTTTGTTCTGTCTTCTCTTCTGCTTTTTGAATGACAGGTAGTCGTTGTGTAGAACGCTTCATTCTTCTTTTTAGTTGTTGAATAGCTGACGCGCTCATAGTTCTTTGTGATGATCATTTATATCCAACTTCTACCATCACCGCACCGAAAATAAAGCATATTTCTTATATGTATGAGTATGTTATATATCCATACTTCAATACTACTGTGTAATAATAGACAATAGTGTTTGTCTTGTCAAATTTTTGTACAGAAAATATGCTCTAGTACTTTAGGGAAACTTCGAAAATAGTGGATTCAAAATAAATTCACTGTGTAATAAGTAGAGAACTATACAAGATAGTATGCTTCTAGATGATATGTACTTCTAAATTTGTATACAAACTACTATAATCAAAAATCACTACTGTTTTCAGTTTTACACATAATTTAAGGGGCCTTTATAGATTAAGGAAACTCGTACATTTCAACCCATACATAAGGTCGAAAATAACAACGATTTTAATTCCAAATGAGAGTTTTTCCTCAGTTTCCTTAAACCTACATATATAAAAAGTAGGTTTCCTTAAAATGCGTGGTGTTTCTTAGTATTTGGACATCAGAAAAGTCTCCTAGAAAGTTTCTAGAAGACATACTAAAAAAGCTAAACTACTAACTCTGAACTAGTTGCTGAATATAGTGTAAATCATTTTTCCCCACTGGAATATATGCTTCTTTTTCTTTCTTCTGAAGAGATGTAGATAAAAGTTTTTTCTTCTCATAAAACAGTGTTTCTTTCACTTTATCAAACGCAAAGAAAGTGTTCTTGTGGGTTACGAGAAAAGCATGCTGCTTGTAAAACAAATCACAAAGAGCATCATCAAGTTCTTTTTGTTGTCATACCCCACTTCTCACAAAAAACAAAAAAGAAAGTAAAATAACTCATACTCACCCAGCAACAAGAAACCATGTATATATATCTATGCTTTCCATGGATAAGACAGAAGAGGTAAAACTCCCACAATTCTATCATTTTTTTTAATAATTGGAAGAGCTCTTCTTCGAAAAAATGGGATGTGTTGTTTTGAAGCTCGTTTTACAAACGTTTTTGATCAAAACATATCTCCTTTTCTCGGAAATGTTACCACTCATCCGATATAGTCTTGTTCACAAACAATCCCTGTATATATATCTATAGTGTACTCCTTCTTCTTTTCAATAAGTTGTTCCATTTCAGGAATATGTTCCCAAAATTTATTTTTTATTTTTTGTTGTGCAAGAAATAACCTTCCCTCCTTTCCTCATCAAAACAAAAACCACCATCAATTCATATACATCGCTCACTTTTTTTTCAAAAACCACTTCATCAGTTCGTGGAGACGAGAAGCACTCATATTCGTAAAAGCTCATATTGTTCTAAACAAAGTTACCATGTTTTTTAGATTTATTGGTGGTGAGCACATATATAAAGAGGAAATATCTCGAAATGTTGGTGCTTGTATATTTGTTAGCAAGTAGTCGTCTTCACGGTCTTTTTCCAAAGTATTGTATACATACTTTCGCTCTTTGTAAAATTGCTTTTCTTGCATTCAAGACAAGCCGTTTATCATATACCTATACTGTACTCTTTTCTGTGTAAAATCAAAATTGTGTCTATCATGAAGATAGGGTATGGATGTTTGATCACACCACTTGGTGATAACTTTTTTTTCAATCCCAAGTAGTGGACGTACGCACGTATAGGTGATTCTTTTTCACAATCACTCTCCGTATATATATTTTTTTTGTTTTTGTTTCATGTTTATAATACCAGGAAGACGAGCTCCACGATCTATATGAAGAAAACTGTTTTCTATACGATCATTTAAGTTGTGTCATAGACAAAGATAGACACATTGTAAAGAGTCGTCTGATTGTATACAATTTGTGTAAAATTTTCGCCTTTGCTTTCTTAATTGTGTTTCGGTATAGGTGTGATTTGGTAAACAAAGTTTTTTTATCTCAAAAGCCGACCCAAAAGTATGGGTAACTAAATTCTCCATAAGAAAATCCTCACGAGAAGTATTGTGATTTATGTGTAAAATTTTTGTAATAGACAAAGATTGTCATTTAACAATATGTCTATACCAAATTATAAGAAAAGTTAAAAACATGCTATCTGGTCATCATGAACAGCATACATATATTACCGTATCGTCCAAAGAAAGTGCTTCACATAACTTCAAGAAGTTATTTTTTTTGGTTATGGAAAAAAAAGAAGAAAATATAGACTGATGTTTCTCAAGAAATATTTTTGTAGATGAACTTTTTTTTTCTATCATTTTATTATAAAATATGTATACTATTTTCTCTTTCTCTTAAAAAGAAAGTTGAAAAACAATCTTCTTGATAAACTATCAAATTTCTTCCTGTTTTCAATCTTAGGTGAATTATAGAAAATCGATTTTAAAACACCTCTGTTATATACATGCAAAATATATTTAGTAAATACTGAAAAATGTGTGTTTTGATAGATTTTTCGAAAAAAATTTAGTACAGCTAGGAAAGACAGGAATTTACCAAATAACTACCGATCTCTTCTTCTAGATACAACTAAAACAGAACGTACGGATTCAAGAAAAATGACGATTTATAAAATATTTATTGAGAAAATTTTATACTAAGTAGAAAATACATCTTTGTATATACTAAATTTAAAGTGTATTTTCTATACTTTACTACATAACTTTATTATTATACCAACCATCATGCATTGAACTTTTGTTTTCAAAGTCTCTGATATTCTTCTTCATAGTTGAGCACAAGATACGATTTCTTTTGATGGTATATTTTCTTCTTTACTTCCTTGATTGGAAAGTAATTGAATAACTTGAACTATTAACTTCAAAAACTTAAATAAAACAGAATTGTTGCTTACTATAACAGAAGCGACTGCTGGTATACAAACAAGTTGTGATAGGTGTGGAAAATGGATGGTTGAAAAAAGAGTATTGGAAAATATTTCTATCCAAGCAAAGGTTATGGATACTCCTTCTTTATCAGAAGATATACTTACTATAGACCCAAAAGACCTTACCATAGATATTGAACATTTTTTAAGAGACCAATTTGTTCTTCACCAGCCATTAAAAATTCTGTGTACAAGTTGTGAAGAAAACACCCTTGGTGATGATGGTGAATATGAAGAGTCATACACAAGAGTTGTTCGATATTAAACAAGCTTTTAACATTGTTTTTTGATTATTATTACTATTATTTTATATATTCTAAAAAATATATAGATAAACAAAAATATGTTGAAAACTTTTTCACACTTTTTTCTCAATATTTGACAGTATTTTTATTGAAAATAGACATATAAATAAAGAACACTAGCTACCCTTTTTGCTTGTAGCTAGATGTCTTATGAAACAAAAATTTTGAACTACTATTTTATGCGTTTTTATTTCTTTTTTTCTTTGTTTGTGGATAGTAGTATCTGCTGATTCTTGACAACAAATAGATACAGAACAACAAATACTAACAGGAGAAAATACAAATAATAACTTTTCTTGATGAGGAGAAGATATTATTTTCGCTTGAAGTTGATGAGAATTAGCTTCCTCTTCTTGAGAAAACACCTCATCGTGACAAACAACTTTTCCACAAATTATCATCAAAGAAATTCAGCCAAAGGATACACCTACTTTAGGAGAATATATAGCATTACTTTTTTTAACAGCATATTCGTGAAGTGTTGATATAGTTTGATTGTGAAATTGATCTGCGGTAAAAACAATTTCTGTTCAAGGAGTTACTTGAGAGGTGATCTATATAGGGGATAACCAAGAAAAACTGTCCATATATCCATGAAAGAAAATATATCTACTCTCTTCAATCACCCTTACTGATACAGGAGAACCGCTTGAGCTAAAAATAGGAGATATACTTTATGATAGAGTGATTTATACAACAAGTTCGTCAACATATGCTTTAGTTTGTTCTGAAGTAACAAATAGTGAGTGATACAGAATATGTGACCAATTTGTTATGAGTTCATTAGTTGTATCACCAAATCAGGGAGATGATATAACTAGTTGATCTGTTATTACTGGAGGTGTATTATCATGAACCACCCAAACATGATCAGAAAACACACAAACTATTTCTTGAGAAGTAATAGTACCTCCTTCACCAACACCTACTACTAGACCATTTCGTATCACAGAAATATATCCGTATGATATGTTGTATCCTGAATATATAGAGATCATTGCATCAGAATCATACAACTGATCAATAACTATCGAGTGACTATGACAGTGAACTGCTTCGAAGACAGTGTTTATCAATACCATTCCTGGAATAAGATGGGTAGTAACTAGTGATAGAAGTAGGTTTCCTTTTACCCCCTTTGTTCTAGAGGTGTGATGAGTATCGCTTACCAATAATGGAGAAGAAGTTAGTATATATCTTCCTAGTTGACACGAGATAGACAGCGTTGTCTACTCGTGACAAGATGAAGTGAGTGCAGCTTTATTTTCAGAGGATTTTGTTTTATGATCACCTTCTCCCCGTTTAGCTCTTGGGTCGCAGACTCCTACACCATGATATGTTCGAGAGATGGTTGACCCACATATACCAAAAGAGATTGAAGTACCTTATTGTGGTATCCATCGACAACACAGCGAACCATTTCTTGCCGATAAAAAACTTAATCTTCAGGCTCAAGTGGGAGATATATACTTACAAAACACACAAAAAACCTATACGTGTGAACGATTATTTTCGTGAACAAATTACGAGTATTTGAGTTGATGTAATCCATCTTATCTTTCGTTTGAGCCATGATTACGACCAGTATTTCTTCGTATAACCAAAAACAACACCCCCTATTGCGAACTATCCCAACAACTCAACCTTCCCTGACCGTTACAGAAAACAGAAACAACACAAAGCTACTATGAGTGACTGTACAGAAGGTGGAAGGAAAAATATGAACTCGTTGCCAAACAGATAAGGGAACAGGGGTATACCCTATCATCTGACGGGACACTTAAAGCAAAACAAAAGGAAACATCGTTTTCTCTACCAGAAGAACTGTTAGTTACCTGAACTGGACCACCCTTGTTTCGTATTCACCAAGTCCTTCCCAATCCAAAAGGAAAAGATAGTCTAGGAGAACTGATTGTGATAGAAAATCTTACTGAAGAAGAGGTTTGGTCTGATATGCT
>CAYLWY010000036.1:1705-4857 GCA_964387665.1 uncultured Candidatus Peribacteria bacterium | reverse complement strand
CGTCTACAAAATCTCTCCTTACAAGTTACCGATGATGAAGTATGTGTCGATATAGCAGATCAGCACGTGCTTTGTAAAGAACTTCCTTATGTTGTTTCTGACGCGAAACAGTGGAAAAAAGACGCTAGAAAACTTATTTCCACAGAAAAAAAAGTAGTCACTCTTCAAGAAAAGTACGATCTCTGGCGTGAAAAATATGCTACCCTTTCAAAAAACAATAAAAAAAGAGAGGCATGATACCTGCAGACCAATCGTACGCTGAGAAAAGATCTTTCTGTACAAAAACAACAAAAAGAACTTTTTCGCGGTTTATATTGGCTATTTTTCAAAAAGGTGGGACCCCAACGAACACCTTTATACGAACTGTCGACTACAAAAAATATACAATCATTGTATGATAATCTTGCGTTTTCGAAAGAATCTGCTACAGTGTCCGTATGACCGATTGATATGCAAATAAGCGAAGTAGAAGCATGGTATGATTTCTACTTTGAAGGAAAACTACCAGAGTCCCATGGTGAAAACGAATACATTGTCGATTATGTACGTAATTGAGTACGGAAAACAAAAACCCTCTTTTGATCACTTTTTCAATAGTTCATGAAATGATTTTTGAAAGGATATTACGGATATAGGAATTTTGGTGACGAGGTGCTCTTTTTGTGAGTTATTAACTATCTTTTTGCCAACTATTCACTTACTACCTTGTACGTAGAAGCAGAAGATGTAGAGCGACTAACTACTCGACTTTCTCGTCATCGTGACCTCGTATGAGACGCTTTTTCAGTAATTTGTATCATAGAAAAACATACTGCACATCAGTATGTATGGGATGAGCTTTTTTTGGGATGAGGAGAAGTGTTTACTGATGGGAGACCATTTCCTTACAACGGACGAAACTATCTCCTCAAGTATTGGAAAACCATTTTCTTCAAAAAATATCATCTGTTATGATGAATGGGGACACCAAAAAAGCGATCTTCTCGTTTGTTGCGATCACTCTTGCTGAAAAAAGCAACGACCGTGGTTGTAAGAGAAAAAAGATCTTACGAAGTAGCTGCTCAGTATACTAGTGTTTGAAAAGTAGTGTTGTATCATGATTTTGCTGAAGATGTGCTTCCGAAGTATATAGACAATAAAACAACTACAGGAAAGTCAGATAGGGTTGTTTTGAATGTAAATCCCTATATCCGATCTGAAGATACGAGGCAAAAACTTATTACTTATGCCCAGTCGCATGATGCAGCATGGTATTTCCCTGCAGAAATAGGCGTAGATGATGCATTTTTTGCAAACCTAGTAGATGAAATTGATGGACTTACGTTGTACGACTGGACCCAATATGACTTACAAACTGTTTGTAGAGATATATGATCGTGTAGTGGAGTAATGGCAGCTAGATTACACGTACTTCGACTTGCCAAACTGCTCCATATTCCCTTCGTTCCCCTCGTCTATCAAGAAAAAATTTCAACTTTTCTTGAACAATGTTCTGGTGAATCGTCCTCACTGTAGCTACCGCAACACTTTTTTGGTCTCGACGAGTGGTGTTGTGTGGAGTGGTCTGATGAGTTATTTTTTTGCTTCTTTCTTGAAGATCAAAAAAGATAGTAATGTACTTTTTTGGTGTCTTTCTAGCTTGGTGAGCCATTAGTATAAACTTGTTTTTTTTAGAAAAGCGTGCCAACATAAGCATTCCCTCTGTTGTTTCGGCACAGGTGGTAGACCAGAGGAGTATCGATACACGAGTAGTACACCTAGAGAAGGGAGAAATCCTCTTGCGTAGCAAACAACCTCTTTCTGTATGAGAACTTCTTTCTTTTTCTTCCTTGTCATTTGTTCCTGCTGCTGTACCAGCCCTTTCTCTGACAGGAGTGCGTACCCCTTCTTTTCTGGAAGATGATTTTTCTTTTCCTCTTCGGTTAGCAACCAAGTCGTATCTGTGACGAGCATCTGTTTCTGCTCATCAGGTCGTGATACATAGCTCTTCTGTTTCCTCTCTTTCTTTTATACAAAATATTAGGCACTCTTATAAGGAGTGGGTAGGTAAGGTATTTTGATCTTCACCAACAGCTGCACTGCTGTTGTGATTGACTACAGGTGACAGGTCGTGATTTTCTCGCCAAGTCTATACTTCGTTTGTCGAAAGTGGACTTGTCCATTTGTTGGCAGTAAGTGGTAGTAATGTCGTCTACCTTAGTCTTCTATTGTGAGTTGTCTTGTTTTGGTTGCCCTTCTATATAAGGATATTGTTGATATGAGGAGCGATAGTTGTCTACTGAGTGTTGTGTGGAGCAGACAGTTCTGTCATCAGAGCGATAGGAATGGGCATACTGTGACTTGTCGCGACATGGTTTGGGAGACGCACAGAAACCATACATCTTCTGAAAATAAGTGCCTGAGGTATGTTGTTGCGAAACCCACTTCTTTTGTGGTACGACTTATGATTTTTGCTGAGTTTCGGTGCGGTGCGGTGAATACTACTCGTAGGAAGAGTGAGTGATCAGTTTTTTATAAAGAAGAACACGTTCTATTACAAAATAGTGACTTCTCGACTACTTCCTACACTGGGTGCGACGGTATGAGTTTTTCCTGTGCTGGTGCTCTGGACCTGAGTAGTATCTTTATCAAGCATCCCTATAAATCTCTTTGTGGTTCCCTTGGTTCCTATGTTCTTACTCCTCTGAGGAGTGACTTTGTTGTGGTGATGACCATCATTATTGACGATATTTCTAGACTGGTTGAGTAGTTGATTGGTTGCCTTAGCATCTTGGTGAGCTACCCAGTGATTGTTTTTTGTGGTAGGAGACGCGGTGTCACGTCTTGTGGTGGTTGGGGTATATATTCTTTTGCTTTATTTGGGTGCTGATTTTTTTTCAAAAAAATCTCAAAAAGTAATAACTGAGAGGGGCTCGTATGTAAAGAGTCATGATGAGCGATAGTGAAACATCTATAATTTAGTTCATATACTAGATTCTTCGCTTCGCTCAGAATGACTGTAGTAGTCCGTCATGCTGAACGCAGTGAAGCATCCATCATAAGAACCGTATACTAGATTCTTCGCTTTGCTCAGAATGACTGTAGTAGTCCGTCATGCTGAACGCAGTGAAGCATCTATAGGGAAATAGTGGATTCTTTGGCTACGCCTCCCC
>CAYLWY010000036.1:0-1605 GCA_964387665.1 uncultured Candidatus Peribacteria bacterium | reverse complement strand
TGAACGCAGTGAAGCATCTATAGGGAAATAGTGGATTCTTTGGCTACGCCTCCCCAATACTCGAGTACAAGCAGAATGACGTGAAAAAAGTAACAGCAATATACTACTCCGTCATGCTGAACGCAGTGAAGCATCTATAGGGAAATAGTGGATTCTTTGGCTACGCCTCCCCGATACTCGAGGACAAGTAGAATGACGATGAGTAAGCACTACAATGAAAACAAAGTGACAGATGTTGTAAGAGAACGAAGTAGTGCTTTTTGTTGCAATCGTTGACTAGATCACTATGGTGCATTCTGCTCTAAGAGCGTAGTGTCAACGGTTAGCACATCGGTCTCCGAAGCCGAGGGTTCTGGTTCAAATCCAGACGTTCTTGTTGTATTATATCATATAAGTGAAAAATGGCAACCAGTTGTTGTCACAAACTTGTCACCTTTGTCGTATATAGGGTGATGTCTGAAAGCTCTTATTTGAGACTTTCGGCAGCGGTCCAGACAGATATAGACGAGTATCGTGCGGTTTAGTTATTTTTACTTGCAAGCACGCTCTACTTTCCTATAGGTGTTCTATGGATCTTTTCCAAATTTTTTTATTCTTCTTTATTACCTTATGACCCTTAAGAAGATTCTTCTTGGTGCATTTGCGGTAGTAGTTTCTGCAGTAAGCTTGGCTCCTGCAACAAACGCTGCTCTTAATGACCCAGAGTTCACTTCTGCGTTGAATTGGATGTATGAGAACGGTCTCACCAAGTACAACACAGAAGACGCATTTATGCCTTACGCTACTCTTACAAGAGAGCAGTTTGGTAAATTCGCTGCATCATTTGCTGTGACAAACCTTTGTCTAGAAGCAGATGAGTCAGCTAGCTGTTCATTCAGCGATCTTCCTGCTGATCCTTCACTCGAAGATTATGTAGTACTTGCTTGCCAACTTGGTCTCCTTAAAGGATCAAACGGAAAGTTTATGCCTACAGAACCAGTTTCTAAAGCTGCTGTTCTTGCTGTTATGGTAAGAGGTATGGCTGCTGCTGCTGGTGATGAACCAGTTTCTGAAAACGTTACTCCATGGTGGTCTAACTACTTTTCAGTAGCACAAACAGCTGGTATCACTAAGGAAACAGATGTTAATGCTGTTGATAGATCAGTAACAAGATATGAAGTAGCTCTCATGCTCTACAGAGCAAGAATGGAAGGTGCTGAGTGTGCTGATACTGACATCTCAGATTTGTTGAATGATCTTTTCGGAGATGACACAACTACTGATGATGAAGACGACATGGATGACACTGTAGTTGAATCAAATGGTACAGCTAAGGCTATGATTAGTCCAGCTACACCAAATGGTGCTACTGTTCCTGGTGGAGTTTCTCTTCCTGTTGCTTCTTTTGATTTCACAGCTACTACTGAAGATGTAGTTCTTGACTCACTTACGTTGAAGAGAACTGGTCTTGGTTCAAACGCTGCTATCTCTAGATTGTCTCTTTTCGTAGATGGTCAGGTGGTAACGAAATCAAGAAACTTTAATAGCGATTTCGAGGCAGTATTCTCTACATTTACTTCTCCTGTAGTAGTAAAAGCTGGTCAAACAGTAAGAGTAGATGTTTAC
>CAYLWY010000035.1:7572-11860 GCA_964387665.1 uncultured Candidatus Peribacteria bacterium | reverse complement strand
ACTTTTTCTGGACTATTGAGTGCTGGATCTTCCCAAGGAAGTTTGACGTTGATACTAAATCCAGGCGTCGGTTGCATGTCGACAGACATCTTGATAACTCCTTTGAACTTATCGAGACTGAGCAGATCTTGCCCAGCAAATTTAGGAGCGAATTGTTGTTCCATGTCCTGAGCATCATTTACTCAGATACGGTAACACATCATATTACCGACGTTACCGAAAATCGGTGCTTTCAGATCAGTATTTCCTCATAGCCCTGGTTTTGCAAGCTGCTCGAGATACTGATGAGCTATGACGAGACCGAGACGGTATTTTCTCGCTTCTGACAAGATACTTTCGATAGACGGCGTGATAAAATTCTGAAACTCGTCGATATACAGAAAATGGGGGACTCTGTCTTTCTCATCGATAAATGCTCTACGAAATGCAGCTAGTCTTATCTGTGACACAATCATCATACCGAGCAAGTTTGCATTGATATCTCACATCTTACCTTTTGAGAGATTCATGATGAGAAACTTTCCCTTGTCCATAATATCTGAAATTTCAAACGATGATTTCGGTTGTCAGATAATATTTCTCAGCAAGGGGGTCGTCGTAAATGCACCAAACTTCGCTTGAAAATAAGGAATCATTTCCTGTTTTTCCTTGTCTCCCATAGAGCCATACGTTTTTTCTCGCCATGAGCGTACGACAGGATTTTTGACGTTTGCCAGTTTTACTTTCTGGAATGCTGGATCGGTAAACAATCTCACGATCTCGACCAACGTTCATCACTCAGGTTGTTCCATAAGCAATAAGACAGCATTTCTGAAATAGTCCTGAATACGTGGACCAAAGATCTCATGTCAAAACAATTGCACGAACATATCTACGGCATCGTTGGTAACGAGGTCCATTTCTCTTTCATTGTCTGCTCTCAGGAAGTTAAACCCAAACGGTAACTCATCATTTCCCGCATCTCGATACACCAGATCGTCTATACGCTCTTTGGGAAAATACTCGAGACATCACTCAGCGAGATCGCCATGCGGATCGATAAGCGTAAACCCATTTCATGCTGCCATATCTTGATTCATCATCGTACGTAGGATAGTCGACTTACCCGTACCTGTCTGTCCGATGATATAGAAATGTCTAAATCTATCCATAAAGCCAAGTCTAATTTCTTTCTTTACTCCTCCATACAGATTATGACCAAGTAGGATGCCTTCTTTAGACAAATCATCTGGAGCAGGTACGATTTTAAATTTTTGCCAAACGATACGAGGATTTTTATTGCTTCTACTATGCGGAAAATGGTAGATACTTGCCAGTTCTTTGATATTTAAAATCTGTGATTGCAAGCGAAACAGCCCACTCTTTCGACTGAAATAGGGTCTCGTAAACAATCTTAGCGCAAATCTCTTTGCAAATTTATCGATACGTTTATCTTCGAGAAAAGCGAACCCATTCAGTCAGATGTAGTTGTACTGACTAAACGATCTTCACAAATCATCCAGCATTTTGTTTGGTCTTTGTGGATACGGAGAGGTCGCTAGACTTCTGATCACGACACGGAATCATTCATCCTCCGCTTTCTTTTCTATGTCTCCTATTTGTTGCGAAGAGTAATCTCCAGAGGATGATTGACTATCTTTCTTGTCCTCTCCTCCACGAAACATTTTTGCAAAAAAGTCGAAAAATCAGCCCTCTCCAGACTTGATGGCTTCCACCCTCTTTCTCATTTTCTTTTGTCGTGATTCTGACAAAGGCGATACCAAAATCTGCAAAGCCAATTTTTCATCCGTATCTACTCTCGCATATCCCGCTAGGATACTATCCATAGGATCGACTTCAAAGTATTCGTACTGTCTGATAGGGAGTACATTATCTTTGGTCAAGACAAAATATCCTCCAGCAAGATACTTCCCTGCTTCGAGAAACAAGGGCTGAGGTACTTCGTCAATCACTGCTCCAGGATAAAACGAGGAGATAAGTTTTTCAAACGTCTCGACAAACTCTTCTGGTACTCAGAGAAAAAACTTAATCAATTCTTTTTCTACAATCAGTTCGCACGAAATAGAAGGTTGTCAAAATCGTTTGTCTAAAAGTTTATCCGTCGAGATAGCATAAAAACTCTTGTAAATCTGGGTCATCACTTCGATATTTTGCTTCATACTCTGGATAGCATCGTTGCTTTTATCTTGATCTGACTCATTGCGAGGCATTTTCACTTGCAAGAAACGTATCTCCTTCGCATGAAGCTGATGACGAGATCTCTGTATCAAAAAAACAGCCATATCGAATCCTACTCGACCTATAGCCCCAAAAAATAAAATACCAATCAATAATCGTCGCATATAGAGCAAAACATGTTTTCTAAATTTCACCTACAACTATATCTATTTTCTGAAATACTACAAAAAATACTACGCAATTTTTCAGCCAAAGCAACCTGAGTGATATATAAAAGATAGCAGAAATAAGACAATAGATATATATCATTAATAATATTATATATTTGTCAATTATATATATCATAATACAAAAATAAAACAACCATACAGTTTGCGTTTTTCTGTTCCATCTATATGCTATAGTCATCACCTAGCACTCAAAGGACGGTCTATAGATTCTCTCTACCTAGCCACCTGAGGGTAACGGATGATACGGCATTTCCGTTCAGAGATCCTATCCAGGAACTCGAACCCATTAGATCATGAGGGCGGCAACTTTTTCTAGCTTGCGATATCAATCTCTGGAATATATTCAGGAATTGACATCGGGGACTATATAAAGTTCCCTGCCGCCCTCATAGGGCGGTGTAAGGTATTTCCTTATACCGTTTTCTTTTTTTGAGAAAAAAACACAAAACACACTCTTTCATTTTCTCACTAAATCTCTATAGAGTATGCATTTACTC
Organism: uncultured Candidatus Peribacteria bacterium; assembly: GCA_964387665.1. GTDB lineage: Bacteria > Patescibacteriota > Gracilibacteria > Absconditabacterales > Absconditicoccaceae > CAYLWY01. Next base: position 8,955 of record CAYLWY010000035.1, on the reverse strand, counting down.
TCTATAGATCTATGATCCTCTCATTTTTTCTTATTGTGGTCTGATTAGCAATACTCTTGTGATGAGCAGAATACTTAGTAAGAGGTGCATGATCTCTTTCAAGAAAAGCATGAATTCCACCTCTTGTTATAGGACTTACGATTGTCGCGTTTTGAACGTCAGCTCCAGAACTAATTGTTAATGTTTTTTCTGCACTTCAATGAACAACCGATCTCGCTTTCTGAAACATCATCTGAAGTAACCTTGCAAACATTTTACTTATTTTGTGAGTTGCCTGACTCTTTTCACACCTTCGTGTAAATCACTCTACCGTGCGAAAAGAAATACCTTTCTCACTTCTTGCGGTTCTTGCCATTTTTATCATGGCAAATGATGTATTTCTAGACCATGCTGCTAGCGATGCAATTACAAGAACAGACTGACTAATTCTGCTGTGATTTTTTGCTATTTTTATGTACTATACGGTCGAACTTTCACGTCAAGAGACAACGCACGACGATGATGATGAAATCTCAGTATATCCTAACTGGCTATCTTGGATATATACATTATGATGATGTGTAGGACTATTTCTTTGAGGAAAACTCTTGGTAGATAATGCAGTAAACATAGCTACTCTCATGGGTATTTCAGAACGTCTTATCTGATTAACCATCGTGGCAATCTGAACCTCATTACCAGAGCTTGCTACCTCAGTCATTGCCGTCAAAAAATGACATACCGATATTGCTATAGGCAATGTCGTATGATCAAATATTTTCAATATATTTTGGATATTATGAGTCAGTAGTATCATCATGCCTATACCTATTTCTTCAAGTGCACAAATAGATATTGTACTGTGTATACTTGCTACGGTAATTCTTTTTGCGGCACTATTTATCGGGAAAAAGCATCACTTAGAAAAGCGACAATCAGCAATACTCTTTGCGACCTATATCGCCTATATGTGATATCTTATTATCTGAGGATAGTTCTGCTATATTCTCGCATCAGTATTGCAGCAGCTTCTGCCACATTCAGAGACTCTTTCATACCAAGCATAGGTATATGTACGATATGTTCTACATCATCTAACGTTTCTTGCAACACACCACTATTTTCATTACCCATAATAAGTGCTATAGGAGTTTCTATGGATAAAGCAGATGAAAGTACTGAAATAGAAGTAGCATTTTTTTCTGCTGCAATCAAGCAATATCACTGACTGTGACACCACTCTCTTGCTTCCGCAGGATTCCAAAAAGAAGACGTAATTACTGTTTTTTCAGCACCCAGAGAAGTTTTTGCTACTTTTTCATCTTGTAAAGGATGTGGCGTAAATCCAGAAAGCACCGCCTTTCGTCACAATGCATCACACGTACGCAGCATCACTCACGTATT
>CAYLWY010000035.1:0-7472 GCA_964387665.1 uncultured Candidatus Peribacteria bacterium | reverse complement strand
TCTCCTGAATCCAAAGTAACTACTCACGTATCTGCTTTTTGTCCTCCAGATTCAGCATAAAATGGCGTACGATCGAAAATAAGGACTCTCTTTCCTTCAACTACAAAATCCTTTAAGAGTGTACTCTCGCTGAGCTCATAGTGCGTATATCATACAAATTCTGTTGGTGAAATTCATTCAAGATAAGTCGATCGATCTGTTCCTTTTGCAAACATCTTTCACGATTGCTGACGAGAACGCTCTTTTGCTTCTTCTAGACAACGATAGTATCACGCTTCATCTATGCTAAAATGATTATGCTCAGCAACTTCTTTTGTTAGTTCCATAGGAACGCCAAACGTATCATACATCTTAAACACTTCTTCTCACGTCAGACTGGTTTTACCTGGAGTAGCAAAATATTCTTGCAAAAGCTGTTCTCCTTTTGCCACCGTAGAAGCGAATTGTTGCATCTCCGCGTGTAATCAAGCTAGTATAGTAGATAAAGCAAGTGCTAAATACGGATAAATAGCAAGTAACGATCCTACTAACTCTTCTAGAAAGACAGCAAAATTCTCACGCTGAGTGATTGGTTGCCCATCGAGACTGAGTTTATTCAAGTGGTACCACATTCTGCGAATCAAGCGACGAAGTACATAACCACGTCCTTCGTTTGATGGAGTAAGTCATTCAAAAAGCAGCAAACTAGACGTCCTGAGGTGATCTACAACGACTCTATAGCTTTTTGCAAGACGATTGTCTAGGTCAGTAAACTGATCTGTTTTCTTGGTAAGTCATGGGTATGCATCTACTGCTACAGATCAGATAGTATGTAATGCTCCAGCAAAAACATCTGTCTCGAAAATAGTATCTGTTCACTGCAACACCATCAACAAACGTTCAAATCACATTCCCGTATCTACATTCTTTGCAGGTAGTTCGACTAAATTCCCTGTACCATCATCATAATACGCCATGAAGACATTATTCCATATTTCTGTATATCTATCATTTACTCACATATCTCGATCTTCTACTCCGTATCCAGATCATCTATCATAGTAAAATTCGCAACACGGTCCACAAGGACCTACAGGACCAGGACGCCAAAAGTTGTCTGACTCTTTGTGTTCATCAAATCACATCTCTTTTATGTGGGTGATTCATGCTTTCTCCAACGCTGCCCTACTTACGCTATCTGCAGGGATACCACTTGCCTCATCTCCTGCAAAAATTGTAGCTCATAGTTTTTCTAAAGGAATTCCTAACAGTTGCAAAAACTCTACAGACCAGGCGATACTTTCTTCCTTGAAATAGTCACCCAAGGACCAATTACCCATCATTTCAAAATAGGTCAGATGACGCTCATCACCGATATCATCCATGTCTGGTGTACGAATACATCACTGAATGTTGTGTAAACGAGTTCCATCTGGATGTGGTTTTCCCATAAGATATGGGACCAAGGGTTGCATACCAGCAACATTGAACAAGGTTGTTGCATCTTCTTTTCCACTATTAATTAACGCAGCAGGAGCTGACCATACATGATGACGTTCTTTCCAAAACCTATCTCGTAACTCACGCAGTTGTCCTGAAGTAACCATAGCATATGAAAACAAAATGAAAAATGAGAAGAAAGAGGAACTCGCAGCAAATTCTCCCAGGTAAAATCTTAGTGATTTTTACTCTAAGGAGTTTTTGCAAATGTTACTGTGTGGCAGTTTCTTCTTTTGCAAAAAATCTATCTCTGAGTTCGCTAAGAGAAAGTCTTCTTACTTGATCATTGGTCATAAGATAGAGGTTTGCCTTTTCTCCTTCTTCTACAAACACATCCTTCACTTGCACATCTCCTAGACTAAATTTGATGCTAAAGAAATACGGCAAGGTATAGTCTGTAGTATGTGCAGTATTTGTTTTAAAGGGTGTAGAGCGGTACACCGTAAACGTTTGATTTTCACCGTCCCAAATATACACAAATCTGCTCTCTACTGTTGCAAATATTTTTGATGTTTTACCAGGTGCACGGAAAGTATCACCACCAACAAGAGGTACTTGGCGAACTAATAGCTTCGGTTCTGCTCATGGTCTCCATAGCTGTCGGAGCGATGCTGTTTCAGGAGATCGTACCAAAAATGTTCCGTCTATACTCAACGTCTGAACACCAGAAGCTGCTTGAATGAAATTAGGATCTGGTTGTATCTCATATCTCGTTGCAGGTCAAAACAGTTCTTGACTACCACGCTGGTTAGTGTATCTCAATATCGACAAACTACTTTGTCCACTCAGAGAAGAAGGGGGATTTTTTAATGTATAGAAATTTGTATTACCAAATATTCCCACCGCAGCTATGTTTACTCAAAATGATGACTCATCACTTGAAGACATAGGTTGTAATCCTGCTCTGAGAATATTAAACATTTTTCCATCACTCATGTAACAGTAGACTCCATTTCTGAGCAAATTCAAAGAGCAAGTCTCTGCTTTTCTTTGTAGTCAAGCACTCACCAACGTTCCTCTTACCTGATCATCTATCGCGTTTACCAAAGCCCCATCAGTTCCTACTACAAATAATCCATCATTCCAAAAAAGTTGCTTTAGTGTACCAAACGTATTTTTTTCTTGTTGGGTAAAGGTATATACAAGTTGACTTGCCTGATCAAGATCAAGAATACTCTCAATATTGAATCACTCTAAGTAATCTTTTTCTAGAATGCCTCTTAGTTTCTTTACGTCTACCGTCCACTTATTATTCTTTTCAAGAAGGTCTAATTGCGCAACAATTTCATTATATTTCTTTATCTTTTGTTCAGAACTAGGATCAATTCTTTTGAACGTAGAAATATCTTTTTGAATATCTTCGATAGAAATCTCCAGTGTTACTCCATTTGCATTCGTTGCATAGCGTTGACTTGTACTTGAAATAAATGATTCTACAATCCACGTAAGCAGAATAAGGGTAAGTAGTCACATCATCAAATACAATGCTAGATGCTGAAACTTCTTGAAGTAAGAAAACTTTCCTCAAAAACGATCCCATAAACGAATCATGCCGCGTCCCATGCGGTACTCGGCAAAAAGAGGGGCTTCATCTACGATTCGTGATCACAAAAATCCTATCTTCTGTCTCTCAATTCTTGTCGTAAGCAACGTAAGCAATGTCTCTTCGACAGACATATCTTGTATTTGTGCTTGTTCTACAACTGTTTGCATATCTTGTTTATCAAGATACGTTTCCAACATCTCTCCCAATACAATAAGTTGATCACCAGCTTTTAGTTCTCCTTCGAGAAGTTCGTTGAAACGGTCTATACGAGGTCTCGGGTCACCTATTCACTGACAAACTCGATAGTGAATGTGATTCTTCCTCAATACTACTACACTTGCATGTCAAATCAGGGAAGCAATATATTGATTTCCCCAAAACACTTGTAAGACTCCATCAATAGCAAATGGTCCTTTATCTTGCATTTTTTCACCAAACGCTCACAATCTTATGTTCAAATCCTGCAAAGCAAGTTCAAACAGTTGTTGAATTTTCTCAAAGGTGATTCCTTCCTGTTGCACTCATCATACAAGATCAGACAACGTATCCATAAAAAGTTCCTTCTGGTAGTCCAACATATGCTGAGTTCAAAACACAAGCAGACACTCTATTCTTCATATTTCCTTTTGTTCTGAGCTGATTATCTGTTTCACATAGGACAAGGAGAGCTCCTCATCTCACAATATCTGTGATGTTCACACCACGTTCATGATTTGACAAAAAAACAAAAAACTTAATTCTACTTAAAGTAGTTATCTGACTATAAGATGCAAGAGTTTCTTCGTTTCGATGAGGAGTTTTTTTACCAATATTCTAAAAAAACCAAACATCCACAAAAACTTTTTCATATTCTTTTTTGGCTTAGTGGTAATTCTCCAAAAAGTCTCCAGTACTCTCGCTTTCACCACCCATTGTGGTGCGCGTTGTTCAAATCAGTTCATATAATCTATCGTCCCTCACGCATTGATTACGAGAAATCAATAATCACGTAAACGTTGCTCATAGTCCATCGCCCATATTTCCTGAAAAGGTGATCAGGTACAATTGAAAAAAATCTTTACCGACGAGGTGTCTGCTGCTACCGCAGATCCTAGTCAATCTCGATCAAAATTCGTTCATTTCTCTCGGTACAGACACTGCGTCGCTCGAGGAATAACAAGTCAGGGAAATTTACTTTTTAGTGCTTCAATACCTGTCTGCAAGTATGCAATCGTTTTCCCTTTGGGAGGATCATAACATTGATATAAATACAACGACACGGTATGCTTCTTCAAAAGAGAAGAAATAAGCCGAGGATTAAGGTCAGTTCCATTGAGATTTTGTGGTATGCTACGTTGCGATTTTGGTCAAAACCAACGATAAAACAACTGTAAGGCAATACCATCTGCGAATAAAAAATCACCACGCATGAGCGCTTCGTGATATTTTTTCTGATATTCAGTTGGTGTTCATTCTACCAATCTTTCATGAGCCACATTGGTAAAATACAAGAAGTTTATAATACAAGACCCTGTCGTTGTATACCTTTCGAAAATATCATGGACGGCTTCATCACGAGACTTGAGATACAGTGGCTCGAGAATGGAAAAATTGAGCACAGTCATTCCTACACGTTATTATAGTAAAGCGTTTTTTTCTACAACCACTTCTTCCACCTAAAAAATCAGATCATAGCCAACGCAACAATCAACATAGAAATAAGAATAGTCGTAAGTGTCTGTGGATCATCAGATCACGGTAACGGCACATTCATACCAAATACTCATGAAATAAGTGTCATGATGCCCGTCAACGCGGTAAAAATAGTAAGCACGGTAATAATAGTATTCGTTCTCATATTAACCATAGCATTATAGGTATCATACAACGACTCTATGTCCTCATGCAAAATTTCTACCGTGTTTAGAATTTTATCTACCTTATACGCTAGATCTTCAAAGTACACGTCCAATTCACCACCGAAAAATTTCAACATCTCTTCTTGTAATAAACCAATAATTTCTTGGTGAGGCATAAACATGTGTTTCAAAGTCACTGCGTTACGTTTTTTCATCATTATCTGCTCAAGCAAGGTTTTATCAAGACGAGGTGAATCGAAAATAATTCATTCCATACCTCTAAGATCTTTAGTAAACGACTGCAAGGTACGAATAGTCTTGTCATACATCGTATCCATAATCATATACATCAGATAGTAGGAAGAAAATTTGTGCTTCTCATCAGCTTCTGCTTCATTGAGCTCATCAGCAAATCACTGCTTGAGCTTCATCACATGATCAGTTATATAGGTGGATAAAGTAATAAGATAATCCTTTCCTACCATAAGATTAAATTCGTTTTGGAGATATCTCGTTTGTGTCTTATCATACTTGGGAAAATGTAAGACCACAAACAAACAATTATTGTAGACATCTATTTTATCTTGTGTATTTGGTTCGACGATATCGTCTTCAACCAATTCATGTAAATCATACGTTTCAATGAGCTCGTTGAGAAATTTTTTGGACGGATTGTACTCATAGATTCGTTTTACTCCACGATAAGTCAACAATGGTTCAAGCATACATCATCAAAAAGTAAAAACGTACTGACACAGTAGTGAAGTCAAAAAAAAACACAAAGGAAAAAACTAAAAGCACTCCTCAAGAGAGAAGTGCTTTCAACGTCTATTTCTTCTGTAGAGATTACTCTGCTGGAGTCTCTTCTACAACCTTTTTCTTAGGAGCAGCTTTTTTAACTTCTGGAGCAAAATCCTCTGTAGATTCTTGTCCATCAGTAAAGGTAGCCTTTATACTAAGACCTATCTTTCTGTACTTAGGTTCCATAAGAATGATTTTCGCTCTTACGACCTGTCCGAGTTTCAATGCTTCTGCAGGATTTTCATAGTGCTTTGTACTAATTTCGCTGAGATGCACCAATCCATTGATATCATCAAATACTCTGATAAATACTCCGTAAGGAACATATCTCACTACTTCACCTTCGATAATATCACCAACACTGAACTTCTCAGGAATAAGTGACCATGGATCTGGTCTGAGTTTTTTTGCTGATAGAGATATCTTTCCGTCATCGAGACCGATAATCTTTACACGCATAGGATCTCCTACCTTACCCCATTTATCAATCGTAGCAACGTGACCATACGTAATTTCTGAAATATGAACAAGTCCTTCCAAACCACCACCGATAGTTACGAAGAATCCATAGCTAGAAACACCACTAACCGTACCATCAAACTCAGCTCCTACTGCCATCTTCTTCATGATTGCTTCCTTTTCTTCTCTGAGTGCTTCTCTTTCAGAAAGCACTATTCTTCTTCCATCATCGTCGAAATGCATAATTCTTACCTTAATTTCTTGTCAAAGAAGTTCTAGCAAGAGTTCAAATATCTTTTCCTGGTCACCATCTTCCACTCTTGGGTAATGAAGTGGAGCAAGTTGTGACAAGGGAATAAATCAGGTAAGTCCATGAAGGTCAACAATCAATCCACCAAGATTTGCTTCTGTAGGAATAACCGTAAATGCTTCATCACGTTCTTTCTGATCGATAACCATCTTCAAGATATCCTTTTGTTTGAGTTTTGAGATAGAAATAACGTAGTATCCTTCGTCTGAAATAACATCAGGACCGAGCATTTCAGCTTCCAGCTCAGCACCTATGCTAAGATTTTCACCATTTCTCTCAAGATTCTTTACTTCTTTAGCAAGAATCATACCCGTAAATGCACCTTCAGAACAATCTACCAAAACACCGTAATCACCTCTCTTAATAACCTTTCACGAAACCAATAGTCATGCCTTGATAATAGGCATTTCAAATGTTGCTGTACTCATAAGAAATAAAACACAAGAAATAAAAAAGTTTTTTTAACTTTTTAGGCACATAGTTCTTACACAATCAACGCAATTTTAACCAAAACGGCAGTCTCAATAAGAGGATTTAGAATCTCCTATGTGCTAAAAAATATCAGAATTTCGAAATATGATTCTTGAAAGAATATTTTTCTAAAATCATATTCCTAAAATCAAAACTCAACAATTACGCTTTTAATTTTAGTTTTTTAGTTACTAACATAAATCTTTCAATGTTAGTCTCCTTGAGGTACTTAAGAAACTTTCTTCTTCTTGCTACTTTTTTCAACAAACTTCTCTTAGCATCTACATCTTTTGGATGTCCAACAAGATGTTCTTGCAAATGGGTAACCTCAAAGGTCAAAATAGCAATTTGCACTTCTGGAGATCAATTATCTCCTTCGTGTCTTTTAAATGGAGCAATAAACTCCGCCAACAATTCTTCCATGCCAGTACATAATAATAAAATAAAACAAACTGCTATGGATGTAGCATTAAGTATGGCTTGCCCAAACTACCCCATAGTAACCTCAGAATGTACAAATTTACTAGAAAAAAACAAGTGTTCCTTGTTTTTTCTCATTGACATTTCG
>CAYLWY010000034.1:0-12138 GCA_964387665.1 uncultured Candidatus Peribacteria bacterium | reverse complement strand
TTAAAGTAATCTGACTTACCTTTTCAAACAAAAAGGTGTTATACACGAAGTGGATTTCCCACTTCGTGTAGTCAGTTAACTGGCATAAACGCTGGAAAATACTGAAAAAATTATACAGGAATAAATGCAGCAGGGAATGCATAAAGTCGGTAATGAAAATGATGCTGAACACACCAGGACTTTGCCGAATCAAGAAAAATCTGTAAATTAAATCAACAGTGATTATTCTTTATCTGTTTCTTATAACTGTTGAGCGCCCGATATACGGATGCCCTGCCAATTCCCAGCCGGCGTGCCACAGCGGATGGCCCCAGATTTTCTTCAGAATACAGCCGGTATACTTCTTCATGGTTAATGGAGGGTTTACGCCCCCGATAGACGCCCCGATTTTTTGCTGCTGCAATGCCCTCAAGCTGACGTTCACGGCGCAGACTGGTTTCAAATTCTGCAAACACACCGAGCATGTCGATAAAAGCCTTTCCTGAGGCACTGGCAGTGTCTACAGGCTGCTCAATAGCTTTCAGCATAATACCCCGCTTCCTTAAGCTATGGACAATATCCTGAAGATCGCGCATGTTGCGTGCAAGACGGTCAATACGTGTGACAACCAGAGTGTCACCGGTACGCATAAAATCCAGAAGTAGCTGCAGCTCCACACGAGCTGCCATACTGGCTGCGCTGACTTTTTCTGAACGGATGATGTCACATCCAGCACAACGCAGTGCATTCTGCTGGAGTGTTAAATCCTGGCCAGCACTGGATACGCGCGCATAACCATAGTATGCCATAACCTGAATCTGTCTCATTAGCATCTGAATCACAGAATGTTAATGTACCGAAATTACAAATACAACCTCACTAAGACAGATTTTCTGTTTCAGCATTCTGTATCACTTAAGTATACCTTTATGACACACCGAGCTGCTTCCAGATGAAGCGCGAATTTTACTTGACCAGCGCCGCTGGCTACACATCCTGTAAAGATTTCAGAAGGTCTGGTTATCCAGACCTTCTTCAGACAGTGCAGTAAAAATTTAATCATACTGCTGACAGCTGGGCACGGGAGACGCATGCATATCTATGGCAGAAAATTTACAGACCAGGATGAAAAAAATTTCCCGGTATCTGAGGCTATATAGTGATGGTATAGAAAAAGTATTCCATCATTTCTCACTGCAGTTAAGGTTAGTCTGTATGGTCAGGTTAGTTTAACGTAGAGTAAAAAAATAACGTTAACAATTAAATGAAAATATAGTATTACTTAATAAGTAATACTTCATACATATTACATGTTACTTATAAGCAATAAAATAAATGTCCAGGGCATCACGAATCAGTGCACTGACATTTTTAGGTTCGATACCAGCTCTTTTGTTATCCAATGCCCTGTCTTCAAGGGCGCGCAACAGATTTCCGGGAAGAGATATAGTAGTTCTGACTGTCGCTTCCTGTATCACCGGTAATTTTTTTTCTTTTCCATAAGGACGATCAGCCAATCGATTAGCCAGAGCATCAGCATCTGCTGCAGTGACATTATTGCGCTGGTTAGGTTTTTTAAGTGTCATTAAAATACCTCCTCAAGCAAAGCCATTACCTCAAATCTGGCACTTTCATTAGAAGCTTCCAGTACTGATTTGCCTTCCGGTATGACATCCCTGTAAATTTTTCTGTAACATGCAACGGAATGTAATGGAATTAATCCGTCAAATTCTTTTACAAAGTCAAGAAATTCCCTGCGTTCGTTTTTTCGCAAAACCGGATTAGTCGTAGCCATACTCTGGTAGCAGTACGCTTTAAGCTCCGGATTCAGGTCACGCATACTTTGTAGCTGCTGCTGTAATTCTATTAATGTATCCAGATCCAGCTGTGAGCACTGATGTGGGGCAATAATCTGATGAGCAACTGTACCCCCGGTAATCAATTCACGGCTATTTCGTCCGGCAACATCTACGATTACATGAGCGTACTTCCGGTCAAGGCTTTTTAATGTTTGTGAAATATTGTCACGTTTTTCAATCAACGTAATCATTGGTAAATGTCTGGCTTGTTCGCGCTCTTCATACCAGCGTGAAGCAGAGCGTTGTACATCGGCATCCACAAGGCAAACCTCTTCCCCGCGTAATGCCAACCCAACGGCTACATTTATCGCTGTTGTTGTTTTTGCGGCACCACCTTTATTGCATCCTATGATAGTTATCATAATGATATCTCTTTTTATATTAATGCATTAGCATAATTCAGTATTACTTAATACATATGAAGTAACAAGTGTTACTTCATATGTATTAAGTAATACTGAAAATCACTAACAAATGGCTGTCATTAACAGCCTGACTGTAAATAAAAATTTGTTTAAATTACACGCAACAGTAGAGTAATAAACAGCAATCAGAGGTGCTTTTATCAGTTTTAAAAAAAGTAAAAAACCATGATCTGATTAACCAGATATAGATAATAAGCTGAATTTATATTCCAGCGTTAGCGGGTAGTATTTTAGAACAAATGCAGCGCCTTATTTTATTTCTGTATAAATTGATATCCATATTCAATTCTGTAACTTCTGTCAGAAGATTTTCCATGATTAATTAACTTCATGAGAGCTGCTTTCATAGCATCCGCTGTACTGAATAAAAACTCTCCATGATTTGGATCAAAGAATTTAAATACGGATCCTGACTCATCAATATAAATGGCAACACCATGATGACCATCTTTTTTTAAGGAAGAAAGTATAATTTCATATTTTCCTGTATGCTCAGGAAGTAACTGATTTGCATTTAATTTTTTTATCATAAGATGTTCACTGCAATACATCTGCATATATTCCAGAGCCATTTTTTCTGTATTAATAGTGAGTTCATTTACAAACCTGATAGCATTAGCCCTGAAGTCTTTTTGCTCTTCTAATGTCATATTTTTTACTATTCTGGATGCTTCTTCTTTACTTGAAATGAATGTCATTTTTTTAGGATATGATGCATCTGCATTCAGATTTTCATAAAATCTTCCAGCTGCATTATATGAAATTGAAAATGAAAAGATTTCTTCACGGCCTTCAGGTATTTCACCAGAATTTTTTTTGACCAGATCAGTAAAAATTTCTTTTTCCAGATTGGTACCCTGTACAGCTAGCCATTTCAGTGACAGGGCATGACACATTCCCTGTTTTCCATAAATAACTCTCGTATCAGGACATTCATAATCAGTTATAAACTCTTTTTGAGAAAAGACGATATTATAATAACCATTATATTTTTCTGCGATCATGCCAAGATTAAAAATATCGTCCTGTTTTATGAATGATTTACTAAAATTAATTCTGATAATTTTTTTAAAAAAAAATTACGGCGCAATTCTTCTTCAGCCGCAATAGCCTTTGCAAGGCAGATATGCGCAGTGTGATAAGCACCATATTGTGCATTTTTAGAAAGGTTGTCTGTTATTGTTATTTTCTTATGCACAATTTGTTTTGTGTCATTATCCCGATAAATAAAAATTGAATTTTCAGGTAAAACATAGTTGTTAAATATTTTTTTTATTTGATCAATCAATTTTCCGAGTTTTGTTTTTTGTATCAAAGTGCCATTCACAGGCTGCCCTGAAATATTTAAGTTATAAAATTCTCCTATTTTTTTACTGGTAACTATGGGCAGTTTTATTTTCAATAACCTTTTAATTTAGTTACTGCGTTAATTTAAAAAAATCAAATAAATCATCAATATTTAATTGTTATTTACAGCATTAATCAATATTAAAATTTATTAACTTTATATTTTTAATTAAATTAGTAATATACCAGTAATGTATATAAACAATTTTTAATCATACTTAAACTAGCGAATTTAATTTATATAAATAAAGTATTTTATTATATGTTAATATAACTATCACCGTGCTACATAACGTATGTTTATCAGAATTAAGAAGCTTGTTTATGCACATATAATGTTAGTTTAACAGCTACATGAATAATAAAATTATCATGCGATTTATTAAAATTAATCACTTTTTTTATGGCTGGATTTTTTTGCTGTAAAAGTATGAATTTCACTCAACAAAATTTTTTTAATCGCATTACTTTTCTTTTCAGCTTTTTCTATTTTTCGGGATAAGTTATTTTCCTGCGCTTTCTGATTACGATTTTTGAAAATGATATTTTCAGTTTCATCATCATAAAAAATCTCATAATCTGGCAGATCATTAATTCTGGCTAAATTTTTAACAAGTCTTTTAAATTCAGCTTTATTTGATGTACTTCCTGTTTTCAGATGCAATTTTTCCAATGCAATCTGGAATTCATGTTGATTACCGCAATGTTTCCTGGCAATTTCATACAAACGACGGTCTATGGCTTTTCGAATACGGAAATAATCAGGACTAATCTTAAGCAATTTTGTCTGTGTTACTGCCTGATATAACCAGTCAGGAAGTGTGACCTCGATCATCCCTACATCCAGTTTTCCTTTCTGTTCTTCGGATACACGCCAGCTGTCGATTAAACCAAAACCGATAGCTTCACGCTTTTCTCCGCTGTATCGAATATTGGTAGTAATGCGCGTACCTGCAAGTCTGTCTAATGCTTTTTCAAGTTCTTTATAAGAGCGCCCACTTTTGTTTCTGTTTGTTGTTACAAATAAATCATATGCCGTAAAACGTACAGTACGACTAATCGGCTGCTCTTCATACATCGCCTGACAGAGTTTTGAGATGGAATAAATCCAGACATCTTTATCAAAAATTGTCGCCATACCATTTTTTACATTAGGACTAACAGTAACCTTTGCATTGCCATTTATATACTCGCGGATGCGGGTATCACCTCCTTTAAGCGCAAAGAAAGGATGTTCCATGCTGGCAACTTCATCACGAAAATTAACAATATCGAACTCATCAGCAACAAAGAAATCAATCTGCTGATGTTTCCTCGGCCGCAATGTTTTCACGTTATCGTTCTCCCGAATTTGAATACGATTCAGTCATAACCAATATCCTGAAGAATTGAGATTATTTTAATGTATCCATTCGTGATTTACACATAGTTAAAAAAGCGTGATTTACACATAAACTATCGTGATTTACACATAAAATCAATACATGGTCATAATAACCACAAAAACGCGTAGCAAATGAACATAAATTCTGTGCATAACTGCTGTATGTGATCGTGATTTACACATAAACTATCGTGATTTACACATGAGCTATCGTGATTTACACATAAACTATCGTGATTTACACATTTAACATAAAAAAAAACTATTAAGTATCAATAGAATAGAGCACCTTTTTTACCCCTTAATAAGTTTAATAAGTTTATAATAAAATTAATAACCAAAAAATCAGAAAAGATCTGTGGATAACTGCGTAAATCAAATGTATTAAAATGAGTAACACGGGATATGTGTGGCACCGAAGAAATTCCGCTTCCTCGCTTTGGTTGAAACATACCTTCTAGGAACGGAGTGACAAGGTATGTTTCAACCAAAGACTGCGGTGAGCGGCAGGGGATAATTTAAAAACCGTTTAAATTCAGGATCAAAAACTGATTTCTTTCATGACAAATAATACTCATATCATAAAACCCTCCCATCAATGCCACTCAGAGCTCACAGAAAGCCCGTTAAGGCATTTTTTCTTTCTGGCAATACCAGATGTATCCTTATGGATTTAAATTGAATAAAAGACCTTCCAGAGGCGTTTTCCTGACAGATAGAAAATATGCACAGAAAACGTGGGTAATCCGGTGAAAAATTCTTTCAAAGAGCCAGAAAGTATATTCTGGTGAAATAATATGAGTTGATATCAGCAGATAAAACCCTGCTGAATGCAGACTGGTCCAGTGTTAGAAGTAAAACAATGCCAGTAACATTGGATCAGTCAGGAAGCAGCCAGTAATCTGAAAGAACAGGTAAATGACAAACACTGAACTGATTAGCGGTGGTCTAATACAGACGTGAAAAAACACCTGCGCCTGAAGTAGACTTGTAATAGAAAACAGTGAAAACTTCAGTAATTAAAAATTATGTGCTCAATCGTGTACTGAATTATCAGAAAATGTTAATCATCTATCGCAGTTAGACTGCAGGATATTCCTGAAATTTTGGAATCAAGTCGATTTTATCCATCCACGGTAGTTGATGTTTTACCATAATCTGTGTAGTCGGTGGGTAATGAGAAATATCGTTAATAGTTCCTGACTGTATATCGATAATGCCAGGCAGCATACTTTCATTACGGTAAAAAAGCCCTGTTCCGCAGGAACTACAGAATTCCCTGAAAGCATTTTTTGACGATTTATAGGAAGTAGTTTTTCCTGTTACAGTGACCTGCTCTTTTTTAAAAGCCATCCAGCCAGAAGCAGGAGCACCAGACCAGCGCCGACAGTCGTTGCAATGGCATAACGAATGGTAAACAGGGGAACCATCTGCTACGAATGAAACAACACCACAATGACAGTTACCTGTTATTTTCACGGAAAACTCCTGTTTAAACTGTTATTAACTTGTTCTTTTTATTTGTTTTATTACAGCATACCTGTAACTTACAGTTTATGACAATCTCATTAATTTTTTACATGTGAATTAATTCATAAAATTAAACATATTGTTTATATGTTCCATAGCATAAATTCACATGGAGATGTTTTTCCAACATGGCGGGATGAGTAACTGGCATGCGAGTGTATCAGTAACAGCGAACAGAAACCATTGACTGGTATTGATAATGTTCAGGTCAGGAACCCGTGGTAAAATAATAGATAATATTTTTATGAAAATGACTGGAGAGCCCGGCAATACTTCGTTTACTGGCTGATAGATTTCATCTACTCTTTTAAAGAATCCGTTAATTTTACTTAACGGATAATTTTCTCAGTTTATTGGTATAAAATTACTGAAAAATACCATTGATAATTACTGCGATCTTTTAGTTCCAATTTTAGCAGCTGATTAATGTCACTGCTTTTTGGTGGTACCATATACCAGTTATTTTTTTGCTGTCTGCGCAGACAGGTTTTGAGCATTTGTATTATTCATTGCAATTTCTTTTGCAGATTTAGTATTCTCTATACTATTTGGTGAAACAAACTTGGTCACTTTTCCATTATCTTTAACCACTTCATCTGTTTTTTCTGATTGACCGATGAATGTCCCGCCTTGCTTAATTGATAAGTTTTCGCAACGACTTATTCCTTTCAATTTACCATGCTCCAGTATTTCTATTGTTTTTCCACAACAAACACCGTCAACCTGACCGTCAATAATAATTGTTGGTGCTGTTAATTCACCGTTAACATGACCTGACTGCATTACACGAATTGAACCTTCCTGAGTATTAATATTACCGATGACTTCACCATGAATATGAATATCAACACTAACTTTAATATTACCATTAATAATGGTGTCTTTTGCTATGATTGTGCATCTTTTGCTATCTGCTTTAGAAACACTTTCCTGATCTTCAGTGAAATCCGAAAATTCACCATCTGAAGATTCGCTACATGCTGTGTTTTTACTGATTTTTCCAAACATAAAAAAGCACCTCTTTATATAGAAAAGACCAGAAATCAATACTAAAATTGCCGTTATTTTGTAAAAAATATGATTTTCAATAATAAAGAAAAAAATAGTTAATGCCCAAAAAAAATAGACACAATATAAAAGTCCGTTGCTGGCAGACTGACTTTTAGTCATAGTAGATATCGTTATTAGTAGC
The DNA here is from genome assembly GCA_964387665.1 of uncultured Candidatus Peribacteria bacterium. GTDB lineage: Bacteria > Patescibacteriota > Gracilibacteria > Absconditabacterales > Absconditicoccaceae > CAYLWY01. The sequence goes on along the minus strand of CAYLWY010000034.1, from coordinate 4,422 downwards.
TTTATTAGTTAACAGCATAGACTGTTATTTATTTTAATGTGAATCATATCTATTTTTACTTTTGTTAAAATTACTTAAATAGAAAACATCATTAATTGTTGTTATTTTTTATTAATTTTTCGTATTCAAATATTTTGATTGCTGAATTATGTTTATTAACATCAAGTTAATAAACATAATCTTATTAGCACTGAACAAGCATAATCTTATGCAGGTATACTGTATTAGTTTTTGGTAAAATTTGTGTACCTGATGATAGTTACAAGTAAGCTAATCTTAATTATTCCTGGAATAATGAAAGGTAGTAATCCGACTATAATTGCCTGGTTTAATCCAGTATATAAAGAAAGCCAACTGATACCAGGGATGTATATCGCGAGCATTCCCGCCATACAACTTAATGAATGACATGTAATTTGGTTATATTTGGCTTTTACCAACTGTTTTGTATGATGAATTGCGATTATCGCGATGAAAAATCCGAATATGTATCCACCCCTTGGTCCCAAAAAGATACCGTATCCACCTGATAGATTGGCAAACACAGGAAAACCAATAACACCAAGTGATATGTATGTCAGTACAGAATATAATGCAGTTTTATAGCTGAAACACAGCCCAATTATCATTATTCCTAAAGTCTGTAATGTTATTGGAACAGGATGCAATGGTATGCTTGCTTGTGCTGTTATAAATAAAATTAAAGTACATAGCGATATTTCTGTTAGCTGACCTGTTTCAGGAAAAGTTAAATGATTTTGTAGCTTAATTAGCATTATACACCTGAATTTTTTGTAAATTGAATTAACAGTGACTTGAAATCATCATGGAACAGTAATGTTACAATAAACAGTTTTTTCTGTCACTTACAGATGACTGTTTCCGCTGAATTAAGCCAGCACGTTTTGGCTGGTTTAATACAAATTTTACGAATTACATAGCTGGTTAGTATTTCTTCTGCATACTCTTTCATCACTTAATGCCAATTCAAGCCAGCAGGAAGAATGCCAGAGCGCATAAAAATGCGTTTATATGAAAAATTTTTAGTTATCAGTATAGCAGTTAAGCCATCAAGGCATGAGTCTCTGATTATGTTCAAAAACATTTTTTCATATAATGTTATGAGTATTTTGCACAACTGCAGGTTTTTTAAGGATTAAATCCTTAATTTAATTGTAACTAATAATGCTATTATTGTTTATATGGATATAATAAATACCATAGGTATCATATTATTTTTTTATAAATAAGGATTACCATGAGTATTTCCCGCAGAGATTTTTTAAATGGTGTAGCAATTTCAATTGTAGCAGGTGTTGCACCAGTCAAGTTCCTGAACGCTTCTCCAAAGCAACAACTTCAGACCTTAGTATATCCACCGAAATTAACCGGATTACGTGGCAGCCATCCCGGTTCATTTGAACCCGCTCATGCACTTGCACGGGATGGAAAACATTTTAATTTCGGCAGTATACCGCCGCATGAAGAATATGATTTGGTGATTGTGGGAGCAGGTATTAGCGGGCTTTCAGCCGCCTGCTTTTATCAGCAGTTACTGGGTAAGAATAAAAAAATTCTGTTACTGGATAATCATGATGATTTTGGCGGCCATGCTACACGCAATGAATTCACCACGCCAGATGGAACAATGATTATGAGTTATGGTGGCAGTGAATCACTGCAATCACCACGAACACTGTACAGTGAAGTAGCAACTAACTTTATGAAAACTATTGGTGTGGATATTGATCAGCTTGAAAAAGCATTCGACACAACATTTTATCCTGATCTAGGCCTGGGAAGAGGTGTTTATTTCGATGAAAAAAATTTCGGCGTCAATAAAGTCGTCACCGGTGATCCCGGGCGTAATATACCGGATGATATTCCCCCTGATCGCATTAATGGACGAAGCCTGGAAGAATTTATTGGTGATTTTCCATTACCGGAAAGTGATCGCTCTGCATTGCTGTCTTTATATAAGGGAAAGACCGATTATCTGAAAGGAATGACACCAGAGAAAAAAGAAGAATGGATGGGCGAACACAGCTATTCTTCTTTTTTACGTGAAAAAGTGGGACTTAGCGACAAAGCCATCAAATATTTTCAGAAAAGAACAAACGAATTTATGGGAATTGGTATTGATGCTGTTCCCTGTGCTGATGCCCGTATTTGCTCGTTACCTGGCTTTGAAGCCATGAATCTTCCGCCACTGGATCACCATGCATTGGCTTATGAAGATCCCTACATTTTTCATTTCCCGGATGGAAATGCAAGTCTGGCACGTTTAATGGTGAGACAGTTAATTCCTGGGGTAGCTGAAGGGAATACGATGCATGATGTCGTACTGGCAGACTTTAATTATCAGCGCCTTGATAACCCCGATAATAATGTCAGACTGCGCCTGAGCAGCACAGTATTGCATGCAAAAAATTTAACAGAAAATGGCAAAAAGTCTGTGGATGTTGTTTATATACACAACGACGAACTTAAGTGTGTGCGTGCAAAGCAGGTCATCATGGCAGGTTATAACATGATGGTACCGTACATTGTTCCTGAGATGCCGGAAGCACAAAAAGTAGCACTGAAGGAAAATGTAAAAGCGCCTCTGGTTTATGCAAAGTTACTAATAAAAAACTGGCAGCCTTTCATTAAGCTTGGTGTACATGAGATCTATTCACCTGCTGCGCCTTACAGTCGTGTGAAACTTGACTACCCAGTGGATATTGGTGGTTATAAGCACCCACGCTCTCCTGATAAACCGATATGTCTGCATATGGTATACACACCTACCCTGTCAGGAAGTGGTCTGTCACAGCGTGAGCAATGGCGCAAGGGGCGTGCACAGGTACTGGGAATGTCATTTGACCAATATGAGCAACTGCTGCGTGAGCAGCTGCAGGGTATGCTAGGTAGTGCAGGGTTTAATCATGCGGAAGATATTCTGGCAATTACAATAAATCGCTGGCCTCATGGCTATTCTTATATTGCAAACACGCTGTTTGATGATGAAGATGAAGCAGAAAAAATAATGGAAACAGCCCGTCAGCCAATTGGAAATATCACTATTGCCAATTCTGACTCACACTGGGAACCTTATGCACATGGTGCCATCGATATGGCATGGCGGGCGGTAAACGAACTGGTCGCAATGAACAATGAGAGGGCTGCATCATGATTCGACATACGTCTTTAGCATTGTGCACTTTACTGCTGTTTACCCGGCAGGTTTTCGCAGAAGACATGTCAAAGGGGGAATATATTGCCAGAACAGCTGACTGCGTCGCCTGTCATACGCAGTCAGGAGACAAACCACTCGCAGGAGGAAAGGCCTTCTTAATTCCCTTTGCCGGCGTCATTTATTCAACCAACATTACTCCGGATAAAAAACACGGTATTGGTAACTATACACTGGAAGATTTTGTCAAATCCATGCGTAAAGGTGAAGCTAAAGATGGTCACTCTCTTTATCCCGCCATGCCATATACCTCTTATGCCAAAATGAGTGATGATGATTTGAAAGAATTGTTCAATTTCTTACAAAAAGAGGTACAACCGCTGGATGTTGCCAATAAACCCAGTGAAATTCCCTGGCCGCTGAGCATGCGCTGGCCTCTTGGTCCATGGAAAAGCATGTTTCATGATGAAACTCCTTTCAAGGAAGTCCCCGGAAAAAGTGCCGAGTGGAATCGCGGTGCTTATCTGGTTCAGGGAGCAGGTCACTGTGGCGGCTGTCATACACCTCGTGGAGTTTCGATGGAAGAGCTGGCACTGACAGAAAAAGATGAACGCTTCCTCAGTGGTTCGGAACTGATTGGCTGGTATTCACCTGATATCCGTGGTACGAAATATGAAGAACAGGCATTAATAGATCTCCTGAAAACAGGGCGCAGCAAACATCTGGCTGTTTCAGGAAGCATGTCTGATGTTATTACTCATAGCACCCAGTACTTCACTGATAGTGATCTCAAAAGCATTGCAGTTTACCTGCGTTCATTATCCTCATCGCCGGCTCGTGTGGAAGGTAAGCTCGCAACCGTTACTGATAGCGGTAAGGCTAGCTATGCAATGTACTGCTCTACCTGTCATGGTATGGATGGAAAAGGTACAGACTACACCATTCCTGCGCTGGTTAATAACCCAACAGTGCTTGAATCAAATCCGGCAACATTACTGAACATCATGTTAAACGGGGCAGCAACACCAGCCACTGAAGGTCATCAGGCCTATACAATGCCTGGTTATGGCTGGGTCATGAACGATAAGCAGATGGCGGATTTAATGAATACTGTACGTGCTTCATGGGGTAACAAGGCCAGTGAAATTCAGGCCAAAGATGTAGAAAAACAACGCAAGCATGTGGACTATCATTAAAGTAATCTGACTTACCTTTTCAAACAAAAAGGTGTTATACACGAAGTGGAT
>CAYLWY010000033.1:0-12241 GCA_964387665.1 uncultured Candidatus Peribacteria bacterium | reverse complement strand
TGTATTATGAGTGAACGAACAATATCTATCCAGCAGATATTTTCGACTGATCGACAAATGTGCACTGGAGAATTAGTGTCGTACCAAACGATTCATGGTATTCGATCTACAACAATGGGCTGTTTAACGCACCATGATTTCAATTTTGATCAAATGGTAAACCAATCAATCAGTGACCTATCGTAGCGGTAGCATCGACAGCTCCCTGATCTATTGGTACTTCTATTCCAAATGGTTATACAAGAGCTCAAATAGCGTCACAGATTGTGTATCGTCTGAAAAGACGATCATATGCTGCAGGACCATTTCCAAATCCTATCTACTACACGCCAGTAGGATGATCAACGCAAAATACGACGATCAATACATCACCAAATGCGAGTAGTACAGAACAAGATAATGAATGTCGCAATATGTACGTTTGATTCTGTGGTGATACTGTAGTAGATAGTGGAACACAGTCGTCGTTTGAAGGCACACCAGCACAGTTTGCAAATTATGCTCTTGCTGGTGGAGAATCATGTGATGATGGAAATACCAACAACAATGATGCGTGTAAAAATGATTGTACATGGAATACACCAGCATGTGGTACAGCAAACGGAAAAACATATTATGCATTTGGAGATAACGGAACAGCGCTGAATCAAAACTCAGCAAACTTGTGTCCAGCAGGACAGGTAGTAACTGCATGGTCGTGGAATCAAGCCACACATACGTTTAGCTGGAAATGTAAATACAATGTGCCATGAGCTCCAGAAAGCGCGCAGTGTACAGCTACAGAAAGTCGGTGTGGAGATAATATCGTAGGGACGTGAATTAACTATACAAACCAAGAAGCATGTGATGATTGAAACACAAATAACAATGACTCATGTAACAACCTATGTCAGCAAAATCCAGGTGTATGTGGATGAGCAAATGGACAGACCTACTATGACGACCAAGAACCACCGCTCGGTGATGAGATCAACGCAAGTAGTCCAAACTTATGTCCAACAGGACAACAAGTAGTGGCGTGATCGTTTCAGTATGCAAATGGTCAACGAACATGGAAATGTGAACGACCTGGTGGTCCAGATAGTCCGTTGTGTACAGCAAATGAAGACTACTGTGGAGATGGTGTAGTAAATGGCACGCCTACAAATCCAGAAGCATGTGACGATGGTAACCAAAATAACAATGATGCATGTAATAATAGCTGTCAGATACCTGCATGAGTGTGTGGATGAGCAAATGGACAGACCTACTATGATGACCAAGAACCACCGCTCGGTGATGAGATCAACGCAAGTAGTCCAAACTTATGTCCAACAGGACAACAAGTAGTGGCGTGATCGTTTCAGTATGCAAATGGTCAACGAACATGGAAATGTGAACGACCTGGTGGTCCAGATAGTCCGTTGTGTACAGCAAATGAAGACTACTGTGGAGATGGTGTAGTAAATGGCACACCTACAAACCCAGAAGCATGTGATGATGGTAACCAAAATAACAATGATGCATGTAATAATAGCTGTCAGATACCTGCGTGAGTCTGTGGATGAGCAAACGGACAGACCTACTATGACGATCAAGAACCGCCGCTCGGTGATGAAATCAATGCAAGTAGTCCAAACTTGTGTCCAGCAGGACAGCAGGTAACGAACTTTCAGTATAATACTGCTCAGTGAATGTGGACATGGAACTGTAACTGGCCGTGAGGTCAAAGTGGACCACTGTGTACAGCAAATGAAGATTACTGTGGTGATGGAGTACTTAATGGAACACAAACCAACCCAGAAACCTGTGATGATGGAAACGATGTATCAAATGATGGATGTAGTGCAACTTGTGTTATAGAAACACCATGATGTGGTTTTGCAAATGGACAGACCTACTATGGTATTTTTCCAGGAGTGAGTCTAGATGAAACATCACCTGACTTATGTCCTACAGGACAGGTAGTAGTACCGTGATCATTTGCATATAATAGCCCAAACTATACGTGGGAATGTGACTTTCCTACTGGAGACAGCCCTGTTTCTTGTGGTGCATTGGATTCACGATGTGGTGATGGTGTTATAGGGACAGGAATAGGATACGCACAGTTTGGTAATGAACAGTGTGATGAAAATGGTGACAACGGTGTAGCATGCACGCCAGGATACGGATGAACGTGTACCTATTGTTCACTGAACTGTCAGGAGATAATATTAACAGGATGATTCTGTGGTGATACACTCTTTCAGAATCCTCCAGAGGAGTGTGATCTGACAAGTGCACAAAACACCTGTGCAAATGGACTTACGTGTACCAGTGAATGTACTTGTGAAGACATGACTCTAGGAAGTTGTGGATTTGCAAACGGCAAAACCTATTATGCTTTCGGTAATAACGGAGCAGCTCTCAATGCAAATTCCCCAGACCTGTGTCCTACTGGTCAGACGGTAACACCAGGGTCGTTTACCTTTGCAAATGGCGTGTTTTCTTGGTCGTGTGATGGTCCATGAGGAACATGACCGATCTGTTATGCGAGTGAATCACGATGTGGCGACGGTATACTAGGAACAGGAATTAATTATATGCCTGGACAAGAGCAGTGTGATGAAGGTGTTGACAATGGCGTTCCCTGTACGCCATGATATGGACAGACGTGTACATATTGTACGACAATGTGTGTAGAGGAGGAAGTAGTTGGTCCATACTGTGGAGATGGTATCGTACAACCAGGAGAACAGTGTGACGATGGATGAATTGTCAATGGTGATGGATGTAATCAATTCTGTCAAACTGAATCTCCTGGTGCGTGTGGTGGAGCATATAGCGGACAATACTTGTATGATGCGAACAATTCTGGAGATAGTATCTCTATCAATACGCCAGGATTGTGTGTCTGAGGTGTGCCAACCACTTTTTCCTATAATCCAACTACTCATTCGTGGACATGGACGTGTCCATGAAGTAATGGATGAAATCCAGTAAGTTGTCAGGCATGGGAATTACGATGCGGTAATAACAGTATTGATGGAAATGAAGAATGTGATGGGTCAAGTAACACCTGTTGATCTGGAGAGATTTGTAACCAGAATTCTTGTCAGTGTGTAGTAGATGGACAACCAGAGTGTTGATTTGTGATTGATCCGTATATTACTTACGATTTGAATGGTGATAATATGGGTGAAGAAGTCACTCCATCAACACCTACGTTGTGTCTGCAAGGACAAGTGCTTGGTCTAAATTATAGCCCAATAGCGCATATGCGGTACTGGACTTGTGTAGACAATGGAGTACAACTCTGATGATGTTATGAACCTGCAGAACGATGTGGAAATGGTATCGTAGAAGATTTTCTTTGACCAGGCAATCCAGAGGAGTGTGATGGAGGTAACTTCAATACAGATATTGAACATTGTGATGAAAATGAATTATGTATCTCGTGCGAGTGTATTCCTCAAGCGCCTGTGTGTGGAAATGGTATCGTAGAAGCAGGTGAGGCATGTGATGATGGAAATGGATCAAATAGCGATACCTGTACGAACGAATGTGAACCAACTGTATGTGGTGATGGTATCGTACAGTCACTAAATGGTCTGTGACAAAATGAGGAATGTGATGATGGCAATCAAGACAATGATGATAGCTGTTCGAATACCTGTACCGTAAATGAACCAAGTGAATGTACCTATTTGTCTGTAAACTATACTCCTGGTGATTTACCGTGGATAGTTCCGTATAACTGTGTAGGAAATGGTAACGATGTGACGGTGGTGCTTTACAACGGTCAATGAGTTGCGATTCAGACAGGAACGAGTGCTCAGTGAGTTTTTCAACTCACGAGTGTCGATACGTATCAAATTGTTTGTTCGTATGATGGAGTAACTAGTCCAGCATGTCAACAAACCATAGAGGTTGGTGGGTACTGTGAAGACCTTACAGCTCAGTGAACAGGGCAGACGTATACTTTTGCATGTGAAGGAGTGGGAAGTGATTTTGAACTAGTTATTACTGACGCACAAGGTAACGTCGTAACGACCGTCTCATCATGATCTAGTTTTCAATATGCACACACATTTACTCAACCGTGAACATACACCGCTATTTGTTATGTGGACGGACAGACAGGACGATCATGTCCAGACTCTAACGGCCCTACGACAGGATGAACAAATACCTGATGACCAACGGTAACGACGATACCACTACCGACAGGATGAACAAATACCTGATGACCGACAGTGACGACTATACCACTGCCGACAGGGTGAACAAACAACTGATGACCAACGGTAACGACAATACCATTACCGACAGGGTGAACAAATGCCTGATGACCGATAGTCACGACTGTTTCTCCAACACCTGGATGATCGACCACTAGTGAGAGTACAACATGAGTTCCAGTAAAACCAACAACACCAGTCAAAGAAACTATTTCTCACGAAACGACACATGGAACTACGCACGGTTGATCAGTATGATCTGTTAGTGTGCCTACGAAATGAATAGAACCTGTTGCACCTACTATTACAGTAGTAGAGAGATTTAAAACACAAAGCGTAGTTCTAGATAAAAACACTGCTATCATTGATAAGCATGGCGATACAGTTGTTGTGCCTTCGAGATGAGGGTCGCTTGCTACAACACTTGTAGGTACAGTACCGACAACCACAGTGTGACATGGATGAGGTAGCTCTGGACATGGTGGTGGTAGTGGAGGAGGAAACTGATGAGGTAGTGTTGTATGAACGTGAAATTGATGCTTCAATCCATGTCAAGAAGTAGTAATTGTTACTATTCCTGCTGTATGTGGAAATGGTATCGTAGATCCAGGGGAACAGTGCGATGATGGCAACGATCAAAACGGCGATGGATGTGAAAACGACTGTACCCAAACCATGGGAGGATCATGTCATGGTGACGTGGATTGTTTCGGATGGACTATGCATTTTGCACATCCACTCCTTAGTGATGCAATTATAGAGCTCTATGATGCATCAAACACGATTTTGCTCTGACAGTGATTTGCTCCACAAAACAATAATCCTACAACAACCGTAACAGGTACGCGGTTAGTAATGCCGCAGCCATGATCTCAGATAAATCGACAGATACAGTATATGTGAGGTACAAAAACCTTGACGAGTACGATGCCGACTGATTGCTTTTCTTGTGGAAATGATGTATTAGATCCATGAGAAGAATGTGATGGAGCAGCTGGTGGTTGTGCAAATGGTTTGGTGTGTAACACGGCAGTATGTTTATGTGTTTCGGAACCAAACAATGGCGTATGTGGTACCACAAACGGTGATATTATCTATGACCTAGATGATAATGGAGATGCATTAAATGAAAATTCTCCAGGATTGTGTCTATTTGGTACAGTTACGTGATTTGTCTACAGTACAATAACTAACCAACGAACCTGGCAGTGTACAGGACAAAGTGGATGAGAAAATGCTATTTGTTCTGCACAAGAACTATTCTGTGGAAATGGCACTATAGATGCAAATAGTATAGAAATGTGTGACGATGGAAACACCGTAAACGGTGATGGATGTAGTAGTGTGTGTGAAATAGAGGCGGTACAATGTCCTGATCCTATTACCAACTTTACGGTAAATTATCCAGTAGCCCCTGCAGTAAATGTGATACAAAATGCTGTGCTCACGCTTAGTGGAACGGTAGGCGGGAATGTTAACTCTGTCGTTGTGGTCGTAGGATCACAGATGTATCCTGCTACCGTAGTGAATGGTGTGCGAGAAGTAACCGTGAGTTTGCCTGTGTGACTTAGTAATATTCGAGTAAAAGCGATGCATAGTAGTGGAGATATGGCATGTAATGGTGTCTTAGATCTTATTTTTGATGTGCAAGTGCCTTATTGTGGAGATGGTATAGTTCAGTCATGAGAGGAGTGTGATGATGGTAACCAAAACAATGATGATTATTGTTCTTCTACATGTACACTAAACGAAGTAAGTACCTGTTATGACCTAATAGTAACGACAACTATACAAAACGCTCCTACGAATCTGACGTATAGTTGTCTAGGTTCATGAAGTGATGTAAATGTACAATTGTTTTCAAGTACATGAGCGTTACTTGCTGAATCTGTAACTAGTCAGTGAAGTTTTTTTGTGACTTCTCCTGATGCATATACGATTGTATGTAGTTACCAAGCACAGACAAGTGAGTGATGTCAAGAAACAGTCGAAATATGATGATACTGTGAAGATTTGGTCGCTACACTTAGTACATGACACACCTACGAGTTTACTTGTTCTGGAGTGGGTGACAACTATGTATTAGTGATAAAAGATGCGCAACAAAATATTGTCACTACGGTTACAGCAACAGGAGATTTTACCTACAGCCATACTTTTACAGGGAATTGATCTTATACTGCTACATGTTTTGTAGATGGTATGAGCAATACGACGTGTGCTGATACATCTTCAAACACATTTTCAACACAATCAACGACCAATGCCCCTATTGTAGTACAAAACTCTGCACATACCAAAGTGATTCATGTGCAGTCAGCAGACGATGCAGATATTTCGACACTCTTGCAGCAACAAGCTGTAGCAAAACAGGTAGAACATCAACTTCTTCTGCCTTCAGTCTTATTAACCATATCACCACAAAATGATGAACCTTCTGTGGTAATGCAATCTTTTTATAAAGACATACAACAAATAGCTGAACTTATTGATCAACAAGTTGTAAGTAACTGTTACAATACCTGTCTCGAGACAATTACTATTACCGATCCAGATGTACCAGTATGTACCTTGGTGACTGATCCAGAAACAACTATAAAAAACGGATCTTCACTAACGGTTACCTGAACGTGTCTCTACACTGGTATGCAGTGAGTACCAAGTATAGACTGTGGTAATGGGCAAGTTATTTCTGGAGCAACTGGTACTTGTGTGTATACAGGAAAAAATTCTCGAACTATGTGATGTATGTTGGATGCACAGGCAGTGAGTGGATGTAATCAACTCGTAAAATTGAGTTCATGATGAGGATGATCTTCGATTCTGTGTGGAAATGGAGTAATCGATCTAGGAGAACACTGTGATGATGGGAACACCGTAAATGGTGATTCATGTCCTGCATCATGTAGAAAGGGTGGATGAACACCATCGTCTATTACCTGTGGAAATGGAAAAATTGATCCAGGAGAGGTGTGTGATGATGGTATCAAGAACGGTCTGAAGAGTGTATGTACTACTTCTTGTACCTTGAAATGAATTACCCCTGTAGTACAAGGTGATACGGTGCCAAAATGTTCATTTATCGATCCTCCTTCTATACAACTTGGTGAGTTATTGCCCTACTGGTGGGAAGTCGAAGACGACCAAGATATCGTGCCTGTAGCTTCTTGTGGAGCTGGTAGTGAGTGAAAAATACCAGAAGATTCTTTACGTTGTTACTTCACTGTAGAAGCACCCGACGGAACGAAATATAAACTTGATGAATTGTGTACGAGCAAGAAACTCATGAATGTCTGACGATACAATGATTTACAACAAGATCTTGGTATGACCCTGTCGTCACAGCGATGACAGAGTTATGTAGATACGTCTACTTGGTCATCTAAAGTGTATGGTGAATATACGATCTCACTTGATAAGATCACTTATGCGGTATGTACAGAAACAGCAGCAGCATCTGCGACACAACCAGCAAGTTATGCGATGGCATACAATCAGTCATATGAGTGAAGAGTTTGTCAGTTTAACTTTGCTGTTACGACACCTTATTTAGTGCAAAAATGAACAGCATTGTCGAGTCTAGCTGATGATGTGCAAAAATTAAAAAATTTCCTTCGTATTGATTGACGTACAATTTTGGATGTAAGTGATATTGTTCTTTTGGAAAAAACAAGCGTATCAGATACTTTTGCTACGATGAAAAAAGCGGTCTATGAAGCTACTGATAAGGCAGTACAGAAGCTAGACGTTTCTCATCCGTTGTGAGCGCTCGATAGCTGATTTAGAAAAGTCCCAAATCAAGAACTCTATGTGATAGATAATGGTTTCACTATTCGTCATTACTGATCTATTGCGTGATTCAACGGTGGTAAGCCAACCACGATTGTCGTCAGAGGTGCAGTAGGTGTTACGATAGCATGATCGCTACCTGGTAATGTATTGCTTATCGCACCTGAGTGAACGGTAACCTTTGTAAACGAGGACTGTGATATGACAGACAAGATAGAAGCAACTATCGTAGCTGCAAAAATTAATGCAAAACTAGCTGTAGACAACGCAAATCGCTCAACAAAAAATAGTGAGTGGTGTACAGATGGAAAGTTGGTAGTAAGAGGAGTGCTGATAAGCGAACAACAGTGATCTATAGAAGGTATGCGTACGACGAGAAGATCAACGTTGAACGACTGGTTTAGTGGAGAGAGTTCAAAATCTGAACATATCTATGCATGAGCATCATTACGTATAGAGGCAAGACCATGAACGTGGTCTGCACAACCTCCACTTGCTATGAATAACAGTTTGTTGTTTAGAACACAATCTCATGGAAGTGCTGAAGAAGAAGTGATTGTCCTCTTACCTCTCGAACTCTTGGAAGTGTTATTGCCGTTGTTTCACTAGTATGAGTTCTTTGTAAATAAGAAACGTCCTCTCTTATGAGGACGTTTTTCAGTACTATTCTAGATAGTTTTTTGCATTTTTCTTCTCGTATCTGTATGATTATAGTGTGCTCTCTTTTATAGAGAGAAAGGGATTTATTTTCCAAGGTATGCATATGAAGAAGTTGTTTGCTAGTATGATATGAATTATTGTTATAGGCGTGATGGGTGCACTACCTGTTTTTGCTGTAGATCGATTTGGTACGACAGATGAGGTCATTACTACCGACCAGAATGACACCGTAGGTGCAGAGATCGTAAACAGTACTGATACGCTCAGAGATGGTACAGAAATTATTGCAGAATGAATCGGTGATGCAGACAATAACGATAAAATATATTTTTCTGAAGTGACATCGACAGAACAAAGTCGAAGCAAAACAGCAGATTATGTAAGAGCATTGGTGAATTACGCATTAGCTATCATAGGACTTGTTGCGTTATTGTATGTCGCCTATCATGGATTTTTGACGGTAACTGCGGCATGAAATGAGGAACAGTCAGCTAAGTGAGTGGAAGGGATGAAGTATGGTGCTATGGCACTGATAGGTATCGCAACGGCTTGGTTTCTGCTTAGTTTGATCTTCTGGTTGATTCAGCAGATCACGTAATTTTACTTTTTTAATTATCTGTATGTGAGCGAGAAAAAGTATATATGTATGGGTATGAACACTTTGTATCGGTTTTTGTCTATCGATATGATCTGTTTTCAGTTCAGCAATTGCAGATGCTGGTGCAGACTTTCCTTTAGGAGACGGTACTGAGGCGAGCAATGACGGTAGTGCAATAGATTTTTGACAACTTATCAAGGACGATGCTATCGACCCCACTGACTCTGCTTCAGAACAAATTCAAGAAGAGCTTGGTATCAACTACGGACAAGCAGAAAATCAAAGAGCAACATACTATATTCAAGAGCTTATCAACTGGTTTCTCGCTATTGTAGGATTGGTCTCGTTGATTGTATTGGTCTATGGATTTTATAAAATGTTTGCTGCAAACGACAATGCTGAGGCGTTTGCTGATGCGGTAAAGATAGTGAAGTGAGCAGCTATTGCGTTGCTTGTGATCTGAGTGAGTCGATATCTAGTGAGTATTATCTTTGATCTGTTCTTCGCTGCGAAGGAAGATATCCAGTAATTTTTAATTTCTATGTGCGTGTATGTTCTGATTTGCAGGAGAGAAAGAAAAAATTCAAAAAGGAAAGCCAAATAACGTCTTCAATACGGAGACAATGCTTCCTGTATCAGAAATTAGAGGAGATACCGTGATTTTGAAAGATGGAGGACTAAGAGCAGTAGTCAGACTTACGGGTGTAAACCTGGACTTGAGAAATTATGACGAACAAGAGATTATCGCTGAACAATATAAGAGATTCTTGAATGGACTAGATTTTCCTGTACAGATCATGATTCGTAACACCTATCTCGAACTTTCTGATTTTATTACCTACGTTCAAGGAAATACAACGAAGATAAAAACCTGATCGCTCCTCAGAGAACAGGCCGATGCCTATGTTGGCTTTCTGGATCAGATCAATGCAAAGCAGTGATTAGTGTTTTTCAAAGAGTTCTACCTCATTGTTCCTTACTATCCGCTAGAGGAAGATGTGTCAAATGTACGCAAACCACGATGGACCAAATTTCTTGCTGCGCTAAATAAGTCAGACTCGCCAGAAAAAATCGTCGGTAGATATAGATCGTTTCTGAGAAATAGCCAACATCTCGATACGAGAGTGAATGTATCGTTAGAGTGATTGAAAGGAGTTGGTATCTATGGTGAGAGACTGGGACTTTCTGATCTGATTGCGTTGCTTTTCAAGTGCTACAATCCCGACTCACACAAAGACCAAGCAGAGTGGGTGGCGTAGAGAGTGATGTATAGATGTGACTTATGTTTATCGTATTTATGAATGATGACTGTCGAAGACTTATACGTAAATGCTGAAAAAAATACGCCTACAAAAGTATTATTGTTAAATACACATATCATTAAATCTATATGCCCAGCTATGTGATGAAAGTGAAGTAGTAATATCAAAACTGCATATGGGTGATCTCTTGAAGAGAGAAGAGTGTTGTGTGAGCACATAGGTGAAAAGATGATGCGTGAAGCGTGATCTATTTCTGTGGTAGTAGATTGTGCTCAATTATGAGATAACCCAGAGGAAAGTATTAAAAACATGGTACTACAGGCATGTTCATGACTAGTTAAGTTGAATGAATGAGAGTTTCCTCTGGCTACACGTGCAGATACTTATAAAAACTCCACTTGGAGTTTGTGGTTTTTATTGAAGGAAATGCAGTGGAAATATGGTAACAATAAGTTTTCTTTTATTTTTCATAATGCTGACAGACTAATGAGTGTTCGTAACTGATGAGTAGTAGATGCTTTAGTTTGATTATCTAATTCTGAAACTCCGCGTAATGTGCGAAACGATGAAGCAGAGGATGATGGTGAATTTGTTTTTTGAGAATGAGAGTTAATATTTGGCTGTTTGTTTAGTTGTGCAAACGAGTCTTTCTATAAAATCGCTGACTTATCAAAAAAAATCCATCGCATTTTGAACAGTATTTATTCAGTAAAATCTACTGCTGATGATATTGCTCAAACTATAGCAGGTTAAAGTTAACGAAAAGATGTTTTTATTTTACCATGCGGGGCTACTCGACCAACTTACTCGCTTCCATCAAGTAGGCGTCGATTTTTTCAGATTCTTTCAGAACGTCTTCAGCAGTGATGGTCGTTTCGGTATCTATTCTTTCGAGAACGTTACCAGCTTTGAGCATAGCAGCGAGAGAGAACTTGATAGCTTGTTTGTTTTCAAGAAGTTTGGCTATATTGAGCACTTTGCGTGCTTCTGTTTGTTGGAGTTTGAGTTTTTCGGTAAGCTCGTTGAGCGTGAGTCATTGGTTAGGATCGAGAACTGGTATCTCTTCCTCTGGAGGAATAACGGTACCTGATAGTTGATTATCGTCTTCTGCAGGAATGAGCGTATCGTCGTCTTGTTCTCCAGTGGTTGGTATATCATCTACTATAACACCTGTAGTTACTTCTGTGTTCGTATCGACTGGTTTTGTGCCGTTTATCTTCGGAAACATAATCTTCCAGACGAGAATAAGCGCACCTACGATAATAATGAACAAAACAATACGAATGATAATATGAAACGGAAAAGATCACTTTTTGGTTGTTGTTGCTGCATGAGACGCTCAGAGAGCTGATGTGTGCTGTGGAGTTGCTTGCTCGAGGTCAGGAGGTGAGACGTTGTCTAGATCGATAGATCACTGATCAGACGAGGGAGCAGGTTCATCTTCGTTGGATTTGTCTTCACTTATGGTTAAGTCATCTAGATTGAGTGAAGAAACATCTATCGTAGATGTGGGTTCTTGCGATTGTTCTGGGTCTTTCGTTTCGTTATGCTCTTCTGCTTTTGCTTCTTCATGTACTCCAGGAAAGAGAGGAGAATCTGGTGTAGAGGGTTGGTCTACGATTTCAGCAGGTTCTTCTTCCTGAGTTTCGCTTTCAGCCACAACTTCTTCTGTTTTGGTGCTAGGAGGTTGGCGAAACATACCTCCTGTTTCTTCTTCAGGAGTGTTTTCA
>CAYLWY010000032.1:11003-12951 GCA_964387665.1 uncultured Candidatus Peribacteria bacterium | reverse complement strand
TCAAACTTATCCCGTAGGGGAAAGATTACGAAGCAACTTTTTTATCTTTTTAAACAAAAAGAATTATGGTTATATGAAAAAGGAACACCATACTCATTGTCGGTGTTTTTTTATTTCTAGTGGTGTTGTATCGACTTTTTGCTTTTCGTGTTCCACAAGTTTATGCTTCTTGTAGTGCTGATTTGCAAAGCACTATACATGTTTCTAGCTTCCCTAACCAAGTGTTAGTGGGGAAGGAGGTCGTCTTTCAAGTAGAGGTGACCAATGTGTGATCAAACGGATATGGGCCGTTCATTGACTTGGTATTTCCTGCATGAGTAGATGAAGATGATGGAATTTCTTTTGTGTCTGCTAGTTTACAGTGACTAGATTTGCCGGTCAATCAACAAATAGCTATCGAAAGTTGACAAGTCGCGCATGCTCTTTTGGTAGATGAGGATGGACATCCAGTAGATGTTTTTCTAAACACTGGAGAACAACTAGTAAGTGTTGCTTTGCCATTTTGATCTTTTGTTACTAATCAATCCATTTCGATAGAGATTGTTGCTGTATTGAATGAAAAGGCAGATGTTAACATTCTTCTCCCTGTAAAAACAAGATGATGATTTACCTTGTGATGTGATGCGTTAAATAATTACTCGACAGATACGCCTGTGGTAAGTGCTTCTCGAGATGAACAGCACATTAATCCTGTGCCGTTTTTAGTAGAAAAATTTCATCCTGCAAGCAATGCACCAGTACATGCGGTGATTTGACCCTACCATGAACAGAATTATATTCTTCGTATTGATGTTTGAAGTTGACAGATATTGTCATGAGTAGATGTACGTGACTATCTTCCCAGTAATGTAGTGTACTGATGAATAGTCTCAGTTTCTTATCCTGGATACCAATTGATTAATGAACCATTGCAGGACAATTTTCCGCATGATGCTCCTGATAACTTATTGCACGTTTATATACCAGTATTAACTTGAACTGATCAATCAAATGACTTGCAAATTATTTACACGTACTATATTTCAGATTTTTCAACAACTTGACATGAAACGATACTATCATGAATAAGTAGTACGACTACTAATGAAGTATCTGTGAGTGCTTCTTGGTCACCAATTGATCTACGTGATGCTCCAGATATGTTTGAAGTTGTGGATGATCACACGATGATAAATAATGTTATGGTGCTCAGAAAAGATTCTCTTGATTTTGTTTCTTGATGATGATTTCCATGATGAATTGTTGAATATACTCTAGAGTTTGATCTTAGTGATTATCACCAGACGAGTGGACTGGTCATAGTGGACACCTTACAAGATGGTCTTCGTTTCGATGAGTCTTTTCAACCATATATAGAAATAATAGATAGCGAATGATTGTATTCATGAGTTCTTTTATCATGAGTTCACTACACGATAGACAATAGTGATATCTGATATGATACAGATCCAGCTACGTCTTGATCACAGACGATGATTATACATATTTCTCAGTTTATGAAAGATGCTTGATATGATGAGCTGTTGCAGGGTGGAGAGATTGCCCCGCTTACTTGAACAGCAGCAGGATGAAGCATAGTGTTGAGAGCAATTATACTAGATACGTTTACTGATAGCTACTTACCATGAAACGAATCAGTAGATGTGTGAGATTATCTTACCAATACGGCAACGTTGTACTGGGAGAATATATCTTCTGAACTTTCTTTAGTGAATACGTGATATTTTCAACAATCGTTGAGTTTTCATATCCAATGAAGTTCTTTGGTGAAGACTATATATGCTATCAACGGATTGACGTGATTTTCTACTCCTGTAGAAGTTTCTCCTTGAGATACAGTTACTTATAGAGTAGTGTACAATATGCCTAGTAGTGATGCAGAAGAAATTGTTATGGTGGACTATTTACCATTACCAGTTTTTTCTGCAAGTCAGTTTAGTGGATTTAG
>CAYLWY010000032.1:9515-10903 GCA_964387665.1 uncultured Candidatus Peribacteria bacterium | reverse complement strand
TATGATATTGTTTTGAAAGATATGATGCCAGAGTGATTTGTTATTCCAGCCAGCGGTATGAACTTATGTATTCAAAAATGAGGATGAGAAATACTTGATTTTGAGGCAATAACATGAGTTTCTGTGTCTGATATAGATTTGTTTTGAACAGGGATAAAGATTATAGATCCTCCACTGGGTAGTGGTGGGTGAATTTTAGCGTGATTTAATTGAACTTGATGAGAGAATATATTGATTCTGACGTATGACTTGGAGACGACACAGACGCTTTCTGCTTCAGGTGTATATACCAATACGTGAGTACTTGCACATTACTCTAGTATTGAGTGATGACCAACTTTTGTCTCAGAACAGATTATTGCTCAGGCAGAGGTTTCTACCGTTTCTCCTACCTTTTCTAAGTCACTATTTTCTACTTCTGTGGATGAAACATCAGGAAGTGTTGTTGTCCCATGAGAAGAGATTGTTTTTACTCTTTTGGTAGAATTGCCAGATAGTAGTACGATGTCATGAGTTCAAGTTACTGACTCACTTCCTTCTTGACTTGAATTGCTGACGGTAGATGCTATTGCTATTTCTTGATCAATAGAACTTACAACTTGATACACGCTTACAGGTATATTCGACGACATTATCTATACACCAGCAAGTGGTGGATTCTCGATTGACTTCTGATCTCTAGTAAACACCGATACTGATCTATGAACTACTGAATACATACTAATAACCTACACAGCAAGAGTGAGTAACCAATATGGATGATCAACAAATTCATCTCTTATAAATACTGCTACACTCTCTTGGTATGCACAAGATATATTACATGCATTGGAAAGTACAGAAACATTGACGTATCGTCTACCTTCCTTGCTCATTCAAAAAACAGGGACAACAACAAATAGCAACTCAGAACGTTTTGCATCCTATACGATACTAGTGCAAAATAGCTCTCTCGTACCTGCTTTTGATGTTGATCTTATTGACGAACTGGATGATAAGGGACTTGAATTTATTTCGTGATCGTTAACGGTATTATGAAATAGTGGAGTAGTAATGGAGCAGTGACCAGACCTTCATCTTTCTTATCCAATACTTGCACCTGGTGAGTTTTCACAACTCAGTTTCCAAGTGAAAGTGATGACTGGTATCGCTTATAATACTGGCATTGTGAACGTGGCAACTGGGACATGGAGTACACTTTCTGGTTCTTCTTCACAGGAACGTGTTTACTCATGATCAGCTTCGTTGACGACTACCTTCTCTTTTGCACCAACTATTGCAAAAACACTCCTTTCTACTGATCAGTCAATTACCTCTAGTACAACTGTAGCTGTGGGAGAAAAAATGGTATTCCGTGTTGCCGTACAAGTTCCAGAAGAGAGTCCACT
>CAYLWY010000032.1:2169-9415 GCA_964387665.1 uncultured Candidatus Peribacteria bacterium | reverse complement strand
CTTTCACTAAGTGATATACTACCAGTACATATGAATTTTATTAGCTGAACACAGGTATCTTGACCAGTACCAGATACCTTGACGTTTGGTACCTCTACGTTGATCGAGTATGCTGCTTTCCCTTTATGACAGACATGAGTTTTTGCAATAACGGCAAGATTAGATAGCTCTATCACAGAAAATACGAGCAGAACAAACCGAGCAACAGGCAGTCGAACGTCACTCCCCTGAGCGGTTTCTGGAGAAAGGACTACAACTGCGAGTGATGACTGAGCTACTAACTTTATTTTTACTTTACTGCCTGGTAAGTCACTTATTGGGTCTGATTATGGACAAACTTCAGGTACACAAGTGACTGTATGAGAAGAGGTGCAGTACGAGGTAGTGATAGAGGTTCCTGAAGATACTACCTTTACTGGTGTTTTTCTAATCGATCAGTTAGATACATGACTTTCTTGGGTGGAGTTGAATTCTTTGACTGCATCGTGAAGTTTAACTAGTTCAATTGGTTTTGGAAGCGTAAACCCTGTAGTTAGTGGGCAACATATTAGTTTTGACTTTTGAATAGTATCGAATACTGATTTGAATACGACTGATAAAGAGTACATTGTCTTACAGTATACTGTTTTGGTCGATGATCTGCCTACAAACATTGCTTCTACGAATTTAGATAATACGGTACAGGTAGTGTGGGTTGGGTGATTGCAAGCTATTTGATGACCTACAGTAACCGTAGTAGAGCCTTCAGTAGTAGTCACAAAATCATGACCACTCTCCAACAGCTGAGCTGCACGTACTATCAGTTATTTGGTGACGGTTACTAACCAAGCATCTCTTGACGTCTATAATGTTGCTTGGAGTGATATCTTTTCTGGGACGGATATGACCTTGGTAGATGTTGTCTTTTCTTCGTGAGCAATGCCTACAGCACTGTTTACCTGATGAGGAGATGTTATGGTTACGTATGATGCTCTTTCTGGTGGCGTAAGTTCTTCGTTTGAAATACAGGCGAGACTACACGATGATATACCCACACCAATAAACATCATAAATATGGTGAGTGCATCATGGAACAACTTGTTGAGTTGATGAAGAACGTATACCTGATCTTCACAAATACAAACATCATTTTCTACATTACCTACCCTTGAACATACGATCACTACTACAAGCGAATCACAAACGGTAGGTACGTGAATAGGAGTAGTGTGAGAGGTAGTAACCTATCAAACTCGTTTGTCCATTACAGATGATAGTGTTATTCACTCATGAATGATAACTGAACTGCTTGCTACATGATATACCTTGGTTGATGGATCTATTACGATTCTCGTAGATACTTGAGTCTCATGTTTTCCCACTGCATGCGATAGTGTTACTGTAGTAACGTGATCGCAGTATATTGAGTTGGATTTCTGAACTATTACCAATACGGATGCAGATAGTGGTGTTGCCCAGTATATAACTATGCTCTATCAAGTGTTGATAACCGATATTCCCTCAGTGAATGCGGGTAGTCAGTTAGGTACTACCGCAACGCTTTTTTGGTCAGATAATCCTACGTGAGTACATCAGTCGGTTGCGGTGACGATAGTCGAGCCATCTGTAGATATAGAAAAATCATGACCTATGACGAATACAAATAGCGCTCGTGAAATAGCATATACACTGACTATTGAAAATGATGGTAGTGTAGATGCATATAGCGTATCTTGATTCGATAACTTGTGAGCAATATGACTAGATTTGCTTTCTGTCGTACATACCTCTTGACCTGCACCTGTTATTACTCCTGCAGGCAACACATTTACCTACACGATACCTACGCTTGCTGTCGGTGAAGTAATCACGATTTCAGTGTCTGCAAGATTGCAAGATGCTATACCAACAGCATATATAGCAACAAATATTGCCCCCATTTCTCGAACGTCTTTATCTGGTTGAGGATGAAGATTGTCAACCTGACAGGATAGTGTTGCAACTAGTTTCAACACGGTGTGAGCTATTACAAAAGAGGTAGTAACTACTTCTGAAGCAAGCACCATGCTATGAGATATTGCTTTCTGAGAAATTGTAACGTATCGTATAGAATTAGATATTCCTACTGATGCTGTATATCATTCGGTGTCCATTGAAGATACACTAGGTACCTGATTGTCGTATGTCAATGGATCATCGATAATTACTACGTCTTGATCGATTAGTTGTTCTCCATCTTGTGCTTCAATCTCACCAGTAGTCGCTTGAAATGAGCTTTCGTTTATATACACCACTATTAGTAATACTGCTACATGAGCGTGAGCAACGTGAACGCTGACTATCGAGTATCAAGCTGTGTTGGCAGATATTCTGATGTTGAGCAATGGCTCTATGACAGCGAATAGCGTTGTTTTCATGTATAGTGATCAACCGAGTGGAACATCTCCTGTGTCTATTCCCTTTACTGTTGTAGAACCAAATGTTACTCTTTTGGTGTCTTGACCAGCTATGAATACCAGTGGAGCTCGCACAGTAACGTATACTATTCAGGTGACAAATAATAGTGATGCACCTGCTTACGGAGTTGAGTTGACGGACTTACTCTGAACAGTTTGATTTGATTTTGTCGACGCATCGTATGTTTCTGGTATAGTTCCTACGTCTTTGTGAACGACTGATCCTTTTACTATTTTATATAACGTATTGTTGCCTGGTGAATCTAGCGAGATATTACTCACGGTAAGACTGCAGAATGATGTAGATACTCCTACGTTGGTGACGCACACTATGACAGGTACCTATGCTTCTGATACAGGAGATACAAGAACATATATAGTTGTAGATGATGCATCTACGTTATTTACAACGCCCTATACACTCAGTAAGGTAATTACTGCTAGTTCGTTAGATTCTACTATTACGCCAAATATCGCTGTATGAGAAGAAATTACCTATAGATTACAGGTAGAAATTGAGCCAGATAGTGCACTCAATGATCTTGTCTTCGTAGATACATTGCCTACATGAATGAGTTTTGTAAGTGGCTATGTAGTACCTGATATTGGTGTGTCATGTACACCTAGTTGTGACTGATCTGCGTTTATGCTTTCATGACAAGAGGTAATTATGTCTTTTTCTACGCTAGCTAATACGGCACTTTCTCCTGCTAACCTTTCTCTTCATATAATCGTTCGTGTGGATGATATAACACAAATCTCTCAGGGGGGGGCGCTCGTTAATGAAGTTGCTTTGCGTTCTACCGATAATACGTGATGAGTTTTGGCTAGTGCGTTACCTGTTACTGTTGTAGAACCTGCACTTCGTATAACAAAAGATGTTTCAGCTACAACCTGAGCTCGTACTGCATTATATCAAGTAACTGTTGATCATCTTCCTGGTTCATTGAGTGATGCCTACCATGTTTCCTTAGAAGATCCTTTATTTGACTTATGATTCACTTATGTGAGTGGATCATTTACTGTGTTGAGTGGTGAGATTCCAACAGATATAGAAACTACAGGTACATGAATAATGTGGTCGTATGACGTCTTACCACTTGGAGCATATAGTACTATACAATTTGCTGCTAGATTAGATAATACGGTTGCTACTGCATATATGAAAACAAATATTCTTTCATGACAGTGGCTATCAACTACATGATGAAGAATATATACATGAACCGATGAAGCAGTTCTGTCACTTTCTTCTCCGACTACCTTACAACATGTTTTTGTTGCTACCAATCAGTTGGAATCCTTGGGTACTTGAGTTGCAATTTGAGAGGTGGTAACGTATGAAACAGTAGTGACAGTTCCTGACGATGGAGCACTTACAGACGCTGTTCTTACTCTTACTCTTGAAACTTGATTTACCTTTGTTTGAATCAATTCGATTTCTTTTGCTCCTGCGATAGCAAGTACGTTGTGATGAACGTGATCTATATGATATGTACTTTCAGGGAATCAGGTTATTATTGATTTAGGCGTATTGTCAAATAGTGATACTAATATTCTTACTACGGAGTCAGTAAGCTTATCTTACTTAGTTCGCGTTACTGATCTTGAAGAAATAGATGCATGACAAGATCTTTCAGTAGAAGCAATGTTGGACTGGTCCGATGGTCAAATATCTGTTATTTCACCAGATGTGCTGGTTATAGAGCCAGCGCTTACTATTACCAAACAAGCTCCAGCAACCAATGAGGCGTCTGCACGTACTATTTTGTATACAATTGCACTTGCTCATGCTACAGGATCCACACATAACGCATATGATGTGCTGTTTGAGGATGATCTTGCTGCTGAATGAATGGAGTATGTTGCCTGATCTTTGGTGGTTACAGGGAATCAACCTACCATACTGTGAACGAATCCGTTCGTATTGTCATGGGATACTATTGCGACTGGTGAGGAAATTTCTTTTACTTTTTCCGCTAAACTACACGATAGTATCGCAACACCTATAACGGTTACAAATAGTTGATCAGTCTCATGGACCAGTTTGTCGTGAGGGTCCGTGTATGAAAGAGTTTCACCTGATTACTTAGCAATGGATCAAGCAGAGACTGTTTTTTCTAGTGTAGGTACTCAGTTCAAAGAAATTCTCACTACTAGTTTGAGTGACACTATAGACCCTTCTGTAACTATAGGAGAAGAGATTGTGTATCGTCTAGCGGTAAACATACCTGAAGATGGTGCACTGAATCAACTGGTTATAGAAGATATACTTCCTTCTGAAGTTGTGTATGTTTCTTCAGAATGAGTCTCAGCACCTTCCTTTGTGACGAGTAGTATGTGATCATTAAATACTATTACTCCTGTATATACACCATGAACACATACATTGAGACGAACGCTCTGAACAGTTGCCAATAGTGATGTGACTTCATGAACCAATGAGTATCTCTACTTAGCTTACCGTGTCCGTGTTGCTGATGATGTTGCTGTGAATGACAGTGTTCTCATAGAAAATAATGCTTCTGCTGAGCGATCGGATGGATCAGTATCAGGTAGTTCAGCATCTTTGGAGGTAGTCGAACCTGCCGTTGGATTTTCTAAGACAGCTTTACAATCATACTTTGACGATCAACATACACTAACTTATCAGCTTTCTGTTGCACATCTTTCTGGAAGTAGTTCGTCGGCTTATGACGTAGTATTGACTGATGATCTTGCTTTGTGAGCACTTACCACTACTCCTGTATATGTATCAGTAGTATCTGGTGAAACACCTTCTGATATTACGTTATCGTGAAACACATTAGTGATTAGCTATGATTTCTTGTGAGTTGCTTCTGGTAGTGTGCTTGAAGTGGAAACAACACTAGATCCTTTGATTTCCTGAGATACTACGATCGTGAATACTCTGACATGAGTCCGACAAAGTCTTCCAACGATCTTGTGATGAGGAAGGAATGCGATGAGTGATACAAGTGTTGCTTATACACAAACGGTAAGTGAGTCTATTTCTCTTGATTTTATTGATCTTTCTTTGAGTTCTTCTTTTTCACGTGCTGTAGTTCCAGTAAATGTGGTAACTGAGTATATGCTTGTTGTTTCTAATACCTGACTCACTACTGCTCATGATATTCAAATTTTAAATATATTACCTACCATTGATGGACTTGAGTTAGTATCTTTTGATTCTACTATGTGAGTGTATAGTGGTACATCGTCAATATGGGAAATTACCTCTTTGCTTCCTGGTGAATCTGCTACGTTGACTTTGTATGTACGTAGTTTACTACAAAGAGTATATACGTTATCTAGCGAGATTATAAGTACTCGTGAGCCAGACCGTGATTCTTATCCAAATAATCACCTTGTGTACGAGGATGATATTACTGAAAACATGCTTAGAGTGGCAAATAGTGGATTAATTTCTTCTCCTTCTGCGTGATGATGAGGTGGATGATGATGAGGTTGAGGGTCAGATAAATCGGAAAATAGTGCCATTGTGTTCCCTCCTATTACTTCGTTTGATAATCTCATAAATATACCTTGAAATAGACCACAAAGAACTCCTCCTCCTGTAACTGAAGTTATTTTCGGATTGTTTGATGATACACGAGAAGCTAATCTTCCAGAAGAAAGAAAAGAGTGTATTTGATCATTTGCTACTTGTCCTTATGTAGATGGACACTTTGCTACATATGCCTTTGCTGATGTTTTACCTATACATTCCTTTGCCTCTGGAGTTGCTTTGTTGGTAGAACACTGTGTCGTTCATGGCAATGCAGATTCAGCCGAGGAGACTGCTCAAGGCACTTTTTCTCCACATCGTACTCTTACTTGGTGAGAGGCAGTTAAAATGATTGCAAGATCGTTGAAGATGCCTTCGGATGAAATAGGTGATCACTTATTTACTAAACAATCGATGACACATTGGGCTTTGCCTTATGCTCAGAGTTTACATGTAAGATCTATTCTTCTAAAGGAACCAAACTTAGATGACGTCATATCTCAGCGTGATTTTTTCCTAACCTTGGTTCATTGACTTCAGCGGCGATGACTTATCGATAAAAATAAGAATATCGAAACTGCTCTACCTCTCGGAAAGTTTATGAAACCCATGAGAAGGTCTGATGCAGCACGTTTATTGTGAACTGTACTTACAAAAATTAATAGAATTTTACCTGAGCAGACCTCAGTGAAAGTGTGTCAAGAGATAATCCCAAACAATGCATGTAAGTATACAGATTGATCTTTTTCTTCCTATACCTTTGTAGACTTGTGAAACGAGAGAGAAATTCAAGAGAGTGTTGCCTTTTTGGTTTCCTCTTGTATTATTCACGGAGTGTGAGACTCTGCGCAGATACAGACGCAATGACTATTTCGTCCTTCAGACCCTTTGCTGTATGGAGAAGCATATAAAATGGTTGCTAGAGCAAAAGGTATTCCTGAAGTAGGCGATCACTTTACTCTGAAGAAAGATACGATACATTGGGCATACTGATATGAAACAAATTTACTTTTAAAGTGAGTAGTGTCTTACCGTGTTCGTGATCTTGACTGACCAATTAGTTATCAAGATTTTGTGAAATTGCTTGGTAGGGAACTTTCAGATGCGTCCACGGTATATGAATTTACAAGATGAGATGCTGCAGTAATTTTAGCGAATTACTTACAGAAGGGAAAGTAATAATGAATGTGTAATATAGTAAATCGTATGTAAAAACAGAACGTAGGAATTCAAGCCAAACTACGATTTACTACGT
This sequence comes from uncultured Candidatus Peribacteria bacterium, assembly GCA_964387665.1. Taxonomy (GTDB): domain Bacteria; phylum Patescibacteriota; class Gracilibacteria; order Absconditabacterales; family Absconditicoccaceae; genus CAYLWY01. The sequence goes on along the minus strand of CAYLWY010000032.1, from coordinate 2,217 downwards.
AGAAAATACACGTTTGTATATACTAAACTTAAAGTGTATTTTCTATAT
>CAYLWY010000032.1:0-2069 GCA_964387665.1 uncultured Candidatus Peribacteria bacterium | reverse complement strand
TATTTATGAGATCGTGTTTAGTTTCTATTTTGTTCTCTTTTTGATTATTTCTTCAATTCTTATCTTGTTTACTTTTATTCTTGCCATGCATACTATTCGTTTCTTTTCTCTTCTCTTTCTAGTTTTGGTAAGTATTTTTCTGGTAGGTTGCAAGACATGAGTTACCTCACCGACTAAAACAGAGCCAGTAAACCCAAAGATTGTTGATCTACCTCAAGTTTGTTTTGAGGAAAACTGCCGATCAGTAGAAGTAGCGGATGAGCCAGCAGAACAAAAGCAATGATTGATGCAAAGGACTCATATGGATCAGAACGCAGGTATGTTATTCGTATTTGATAAAATTGCTGCTTGGCCTTTTTGGATGAAAGATACGTTGATACCCCTTGATATTATTTGGATGGATGATACGTGAGCTGTGGTCTATATTTCTCGTGATACGCCACCCTGTACCTTGTGAGATAGTTGTCCTGGGTATGGACCAAAGGAGTCTACGGCACGTTTTGTTCTCGAGTTGAATGGAGGGCAAGCAGAAAAGTATGGTATTGCTCTAGGAAGTAATTTTACCTTACCTAGATAGCTTTATTATAAGCAAGATATAGGTTCATATAATTGACAAAAAACAAATCTATTATTATACTTTTGTGTAATACTTTTTTGTTTTTTTTAATGTGCCATGAAACATACACGCTTGATTATTCTCTTTTCATTGTTTCTTGTTTTTTGTGTTTTTGGAGTGACGTATGCTAATCCACCCTATGTCTGTGGAAGTGACCGTATTACAGGACAACTAACTACTTCTGATCCAGAACACACAACAGTTGTCTTGTCTATTAAAAAATGAGCAACTGTCTTGAAAACGGTTGATGCAATTATTGCTGCTGACGGTTCATACGAAGCACCATTTGATCCTACAGATCTAGAAGATGCTCTATATACAATCGAATCTGTTGCAACCTTATCTTGATTGACAGATAGTCGGACCTATGAAACGTATATAGGTAAAGATTGTGGGATATGTGGAAATGGATATAGAGAAGACGGTGAAATGTGTGAAACAAACGATGATTGTTCAGAATGATTGTTTTGTGGAGCATGTTCATGTGTGGACTGGCGTAGTATGCGTGATCTCATAACTGCATATGCAAACGAGGTTGCTGATTTCAAAAGCAATCAGGCAGAGCAAGTGGTGCCAAAATCTTTCGTGGCTACCTGATGACCATTTGCTTTTGTTGATTCTTTGATCAAAAAACTTGGCGTAAAGTTTGCTTCGTCAAAATCATCGGTATACCATACGGTTCCTGAGCGAACATTGGATCCTACCATAGATGTACGCACCGTTTCGTTAGAGTCGGTGTATGCCTCATTACCTCCACTGTACCAAAACAAACAAGCGTATCTGAGATTTAAATGATTGTTTGTTCCTATAGAAACTGCGTGAAGTTTTGCTACGCATGATCAAGTATTAGAAAAACTAAATCAATGAGCAGTTATTGCTCCAGAAACCCCTTCGTTAAACACGTTGTGAGCCGTGAAGATGGTCTATACGCATGCACTTTCGTTTACTGATTCTCCTTTTGCTGGTATAGGATCTTATCTTTCAGTATTTTGATCTGAATGAGATACATTTTACGTGTATGTAAGGAAGTGAAATAGATCTTATGAACAACGTACCTATACCATAAAAGCAAAATTTCAAATAGCGCCAGAAAAGACTGATATTATTAGTAATTTTAAGAAAGAAGGCGCTGATTCTCTAGCACTTATTACTTGTAGAGATGGTGATGTCTTATGATCTACCAAAGCAAGAGAAATAATTCTTGCTGAAAGAATAAGTAGTGAAATGGGAGATTTTCAAAAAGCAGTTATTGCACTCGGTGATGATAAACAACTGGCGAATGCGAGAAAAAAGATAGATGCCTATCTCGAGAAAAAAGACTTGAGTGAAGAGCAAGTAGTGCAGTTGGTAACTAAACTTGAAAAAGTTGCAGACAAGGGAAAGTGAAATGCATTGAGTGTTATAGCAACGTATGGTAAATATATGGCTGCTTACGATGCCGTGTATAATTAAA
>CAYLWY010000031.1:2249-13313 GCA_964387665.1 uncultured Candidatus Peribacteria bacterium | reverse complement strand
TAACAAGAAAAAAGACGTCGAGCATATAAGTCTGTGAAATGTGTTCATAATAATACAAACACACTATCCAGTAGCAACGACTGGGTCCCTCTGGGAGGGAGTTGCTTTCGTCATCTGCCTATCTGTAAAGAACCAAACTGAAGACCCTTGCTCGACTTGATCTTTTTTGTTGCTTTTTTGCATCAAGGCAAAAAAGCAAAATAAATACATTCCATAGTCAAAAAATGCAAAGAACAAGAGCGTAAAAAATCAAAGTCGCCTTATACTATTTTTCAATCATTCACTAACTTTTGCTTGACTTTTAATTTCATATCGATAAACATCTGCTAACTATTAGTTTGCACATTGTTCTTTTTTTTAGATACATTATGTAGAAAAGAGAAGATGTGTTGGGGTACATTTTATTACTTCACTATCTCGATATGGGTTTCCGCGTCAAGATGGACGACAAAAAAATCAAAGTCGACATCGAAAAAACTAATGTGAAAGACATCCTGCAGTACTGCAAACCAAAAGAACAACTCGTTCTTTTCAAGAAATTTTGACTCACTACCGGTAAAGAAATTCCCTTACAAAAAATAGGTGAAGTATACGGACTCACCAGAGAAAGAGTAAGACAGATCGAAAATCAAGGATTGATGAGATTTAGAAGACTCATCATTGGTAACGAAAAATATTTGAAAGTCATCGAAGAAGCAAAAAAGATTCTCGACGCAAATGGTTGATTTCTCGTAGAAGATGAACTCGTAGCTAAGTTATTGAACAAAGGAGTAAGTAAGTTCAACGCACAGGAGCTGAAAATGATTATCGTATGTGATTTCGATATCTACTACCTCAAAAGAAACAAGAAAATATGGAAAGGGTTCTATATCGATCCATTGTTTGAAGATATGCTCACCCAGATAGCAGAAGATACAGTTACCTACTTCACCAAGTCTGGTGCAGCTAGCGACCTCTATGAATTTGTCGATACGTTGAAAGCAAAATATGTGCCTATGTACGATCATATCACGTACCTACACAACAACCTCTTCTATACCAACTTCTTCAAAGCGATAAAAGGTATTTCTACCTTCTACGGAAAAGTAGGTCTCGATGAGTTTACTGAAGTAAATCCGAAAACTATCAAGCAAAAAGTACAATACATTCTCAGAAGAATCAACAAACCACTTCACTACCAAGAAATGGCCTCGAAAGTTATCGAATGGTTCCCAGACAAGGCAGTAAAAGTAAATACAGTTCACAACGAACTCGTCAAGAACAATACTATCTTCGTGAACATGGGTCTCGGTATCTACGGACTAAAAGAATGGGGATTCCAGTGAGGAACAGTCAAAGAAATTATCGAGAGAGTCCTAGAATCAGCAGGTAGACCACTGAGCATCAAAGACATTCAGAAAGAGGTCTTGAAAGAAAAAATGATTAGTCCAAATACGATCGTTCTCACACTCCAGAAGTACAAAAAAATATTCGAAAGAGTAGACAAGTGAATTTATCAAATGAGATAACCTAGTCCCGCACCTGTGCGGGATTTTTTAGATCTTATCTACGAGAGAAATGATCCACCCTCCGGTTAAACAAAAACATACATAAAAAAAGCCGCGCCTCGTGCGTGGCTTTTTTGTAATAACTTTTATCTCCTTCTTCATTATGGGAAATAGAACATCATACTGACCATCTCTAGGAGAAACCGCTAATCAATACAACATTCCTTCTGAATACGCAAGACAAAAAGCACTAAACCAACAAAAACTCGCAAGCACCTTACAAGCACAGGGGCGAAAAGGTGTATGACCAATACAGGAGTTAGACAAACTCGATTCGTGAACACTTATTCCCGCTGCCTATCACAGGAACGAAGAAGGAGAAACGGTAACAGATGCGGCAATAGAACGAGATCCAGCAGCTTATGAACATATCTTCCAAAAAGCACAAGAAACACTACTACATCGAGAACTGGACTATGAAGATATAAGCGATGAAGAACGTTTTTGTCTGTATATGTGTGCGATACAAGACGCTATCGATACACTCCTGAGACCAGACCAACAACACGCTGAAACAAATATGCAATCGCTTACCGAAGAACAACTTGCACAAGGAGAACAAGTCATCTCCATAGATCAAGTAAAATCATGTGAAGCTGAAGTCTGCACGACAAAAGCTATGATTGCCAAGCATTTCCTGCAAACATACTGTCCGTGAGTAGAGAGTACTATGCTCAGCGAAACAGCATACGCATGAGGCAACGATGGGCACAACTACCTGAGCGTCACCTACAAATGAATGAGCTACGAGTATCATGCAAACAGTCCTGATGCAGGTGGACTTCCTCATCTTGTCTGAGTGTCAGAACAACAGAGAATGACCATGAAAGCACTTCTAGAAAATCAAAAACAACCTCCCAATAGCTCCGCAGTCATAAGAACTCTACAGCAACAACCAAAACAACGACGTATGGCAGCGTAGAATATCTTTGTAGATACTATTATCGTTGTAGATACTATTAAGGAAATTCCTGTTTAGAAATAAAATCTATGTAATTTTAGACATCATATCATAGGGTCTTACGTTTTAGTAGTTGTAGAGGTCCTTACCGTCATGCTGAGCGATAGCGAAGCATCTACTGCAAAATAGATTCTTCGGCTATGCCTCAGAGTGACCATAATAGATCAATTGTAATAACGTATAAGATATAGTTCACGTTCAGTCATTGTGCTTGCCCTAGACTTTGTCAGGAGAAGATCATAATTACACCACACTCCACTCACCATATAATCAAGCAAACTAATAGCTCGCATTCCGTCATTGCACTTGCCCTCGGCTTGTCGGGGAGGAGGAGGTACGACGACGTGGCAATCCACTATCTTCACTGCGTTACAATCTGGCAATGACGTGCGTTACATACCACCAATCTCTTGCCCACCTTTTCTTGCATTTCTGGTCGCAATAGCTATTTTCAAGGAAATCTCTCTATTTCTCATCAGATATGGCTCGCCGCAGAACGAAAAGAACAGTAAATATTACTCTCAGTAGATATAAACTTTGATTTTGACTCCTCATCATAGGGGCGTTATACTTTTTCTCGTTCCAGATGGCACAAGAGTCACCTCTTTTTACCTGACTCTCCTATCCTACCACGCAGCTCTTTGGTGAAAAATGAAGTATAGTATTTTTCTGATTTCTTACCCTTGTCGGTGCACTGATCGTCTTACGACAAAAATATTACACCAGACGGTTGTTCAAGTTTAGCGTTATTCTGATCACCATCATCTGTGGATTTCTCAATTTTCCTCTTCTCGAATTTGGCTTTGGTCGTATCTCTTCACCAGAGTTTAGAACACTTCTGCTTGATAACTGATGATGGTTATGATATACGTTTCTACGAATAGTCGATCGAGCACTTGGCGGAGAGATACAAGCGATCAAAATAGTCGTTTTTGCCTGCTTTCTGATTACCTGTATTGCCATCTGAATCTACTACAATCTCAAGATCCCAGCCCTCCGTTTTGAAGCAATTGCCCAGCACTACGACGCAGTAAAAACAAGCGTCAAAAAAGCAAAAGAAGTAACACAAAAAGCAAAACAAGAAAGAGAAGCTAGTTCAGCTACGCAAAAATCAGAGAGTAGCGACAAAAAAATAGCAGCAGAAAATATCTCACCAGAAAATAGTGAAAAAAACTTACTGAAATCAATTCTCAAAGACAAACTGGCTACCAAGATTCAGCAAAAAGAAGATGAACAAACGATTCGTCAACTCCACATCAGTTTTCCAAAAAACAAACCGACTTTTTCGATAGATCTCCTCGACAAAAATACCAGCCCTGGGCCATCACTCGACGAAGACGTCCTCATGGAAAAAGCACAAGCAATTCGTAGCAAGTTGGCTGAATTTGATATAGATGTGAGTGTAGAGTGATTCAATATCTGACCTACCGTCATTCAGTTCAAACTCAAACCAGACTCAGGCGTAAAAATAACCAAAATAGAAAGCTACGACAAAGATATTGCTCTCGCACTCAGGACCAAATCCCTAAGAATTCTGGCTCCTATTCCTGGTACTGATACCGTAGGTATAGAAATACCAAATCCAAAACCACAAATGGTCTACCTGAGCGATGTCTTGTGAGGAGTAAGCTTTACCAAATGAATGACCCAGAGTTTTACTAATCTCCCTGTAGGAACAGGCATTGATGGCACACACCTCGTCAGAGATTTGGAGTCTATGCCACACTTACTCGTCGCAGGTGCGACTGGCTCAGGTAAATCGGTAGGAGTAAATACCTTCATCACCGCCCTTATGTATCAGAACACGCCAAGTGAGTTGAAGTTTCTCATGGTCGATCCCAAACAAGTCGAACTCGGTATTTATGAATGAATTCCCTACCTCCTTGCACCGATCATTACTGACCCAGGAAAAGCAGTAAAGCTCCTCAAACGATCAGTCGACTTCATGGAAGAAAGATATACCAAACTCAAAAAAGTGAAAGTAAGAAACCTCAGTGAGTACAACGAAAAGGTAAAAGAAGACGAAAAAATGTATCGTCTCGTGATCATTATCGATGAGCTTGCCGACCTGATGATGTCGTGAAACAAAAAAGACACCGAAATATATATCACCCGTATTGCACAAAAAGCTCGTGCAGTCGGTATCCATCTTATCCTTGCGACTCAGAGACCAAGCGTCAATGTCATCACTGGACTTATCAAAGCAAACATTCCGACGAGAATTGCTTTCTGAGTCGTTTCTCAGATAGATAGTAGAACAATCCTCGATGTCAAAGGAGCTGAAGATCTCGTAGGAAAGTGAGATCTCTTATACATGGATCCCAAGACTAAATTTCCTATCAGAGTACAAGCACCTTACATCTCTACTGGAGAAACTGAGGAGGTGGTAAGAGCAATCATCGATACCTATATGGTAGGTCTTACTGAAAACGACATTTTTCATCCAGAAATTATTCGTCTCTTAGAAAGCAAAGGCGAATACGCAGGAGACGATATGGTCCAAGGTGACGATGAAGAACTCATCGAGCAAGCAATTCAAATCATTGCAGAGACTCGTAAAGCATCAGCAACGATGTTGCAACGCAAACTGGGTGTAGGATTTCCTCGTGCAGCAAGACTGATAGATATTATGGAACAAAGAGGTATCGTGGGTCCACAAGAAGGAGCAAAACCGAGAGAAATTTTGATATAAGGAAACTCTGAAAAACTCACGAAAAGAATCAAAATCGTCATAATTTTCAACTTTACGTACAGTTCAAAATGGAGAAGTTTCCTCGAGGAACCTCACCTTGAAGCTACTTTCAATACGTTTGAGTCTAATATATACTATATCATAAATCCATACGTTTAAGTATTATTCAGAGGTCCCATAACATTGTTTGTTACACCTTCGCTATGTATCGATTTTATATTGCAGTAGCCGTTTTCTGATTTGCGTTTCAAGCTACTTTGTACGGTAAGTATGCAAGAGCATTGGACGGTATCAGTCTTCTCATTATAAGAAACGTATCGCTCATCTGAATCGGTGCACTAGTGCTTTTTCGAGTTCCCAAAAATGCATTTGCCATCGTTCCGCAACATAGCTTTACTATCACTCGGACAGCGTGTTTTGGCGTCCTTCACCTTTTACTCAACTACCAAGCATATAAGTATGTACCTGTCTGAGTGGCAAACATTCTCAAAAAATGAGTTACTACAATAGTATGATTTGTTATTTGATATCTCTTGTTGTCTGAGATGCTTTCTCGAATGCAGTATCTACTCCTATGAATCATCATGGTTGCGTCACTGTATATATCAGGGAAAAGAATACACTATGATCATCTCGAAAATCATAAATACTGGATCGGGATCATATACATTGTCATATCATGAATTTTTTCTACACTTGCCCGGTACGGATTCAAACTGTATTCAGCAGACATGAACACATTTCTCGCTTCATATATTTTGGAAGCATCGGTGGGTGTGGTTGCTGCATTTATTTTTCCCCTATATAAACAAGTCAGCTGATTTTCTCTTATGATTCCCGATAAAAAAACACTAGGACAAATCCTAGCAATTTCTGTCGTTACTATGATTACCACCATCAGCTATACACAAGCATTGCAATGATGATCTTTCTCTTTGTCAAATGCCCTGATTCTATGTAACTTACCTCTCATTTGTTTATTTTCTGCTCTTTTCTATCACGAACATCTACAGCGCAAACAACGAATTGCTATCATAAGCATAGTAATATGCCTTATTATGCTCAAACTCATTACCTAGTATTGAGAACACTTATGGTCATACTACAAACAATACACTCTATAAACAAGTTCTCCATTTTCATTTTCTTCTACTATAAGTCATCATACACGAAGAGCTTCTTCTACAGCACGAATAAGTTTATCTAATTGCGGATGCACTTTTTCGTTTTCTTGGTAGATACGACTATATCTGCTAATTTCATATCCTGTAGCTCCACAGCCACATGCTATATACACTCTCTGTTCTTGTCCGTCACAATCCTTAAAAATAAAATATGGATCGTTAAAAAATCGATTGAATTTCAATCACCAAGACGCCACCTTTTTCATAAAATATTCTCCACATCAGAAAGTTTCTTCAAGAGCTACACCTGTTTCTTTACTAACATTTTGTTGAGCAAAAAGCTGCTGTGTCGTTAAAATACTCAATCAGATAAGTCATGAAATACACAACGCACGTAATGACATAGCACAAAAACCATAAATTATATACCATATACTTTTTACAAAATTAGTCAATCAGAAATTTGTCAAGAGTGGGAGTCGGATTGGATTTTTACAAAAAATACACTACCATAATAACATATCTTTTTTAAACAACGTATGACCGCAAAATCAACACAACACGATTCATTTGCGAATCAGCAAGAAAAAGATGCTTTACTTACTTCGCTCACCTCTACCATGCATGATGTATGACGTCTTCCTTGACTCATTTTCGCGCCGATTATTGCGTATGTTTCTGCACATTATGCAAAGATTCCAGATGAGCGCAAAAGTCATCTGCAAAACATTCTCAACGAAATAAAAGAATGAGGAAGTGAATGAGTAGGTAAGCTCAAAGATTGGTTTAAAGGTATGCTTGGATGAGCAAACGATAAAAAAGGTGGTAAATCAACAAAGAAAGAAGCAAAAAAAACTCCTCCAAAAAATACAAAAAAAACAGTGAGCAAAAAATCAACGTCTTGGACAGATAAACTAAGTTCAGCGACTAAATCGGTGACGGAAAAAGCAAAATCAGCGACTACAGCTGCGACCACAAAGAAGACAAAGACAACAAAGAAAACGAGTAAGAGTACTGCTGCTAGAAAACCTACTCCTAAGACTGCTGCTGCTAGAAAACCTACTCCTAAGACTGCTGCTGCTAAAAAGCCTGCTCCTAAGACTGCTGCTGCTAGAAAACCTGCTCCTAAGAGTACTGCTGCTAGAAAACCTACTCCTAAGAGTACTGCTGCTAGAAAGCCTGCTCCTAAGACTGCTGCTGCTAGAAAACCTGCTCCTAAGAGTACTGCTGCTAGAAAACCTACTCCTAAGAGTACTGCTGCTAGAAAGCCTGCTCCTAAGACTGCTGCTGCTAGAAAGACCAAAAAGTAATTGATATATAGTAAATAGATTTTGAACAACTATCTTCTCTAAATTCAAAATCTATTTACTACGTAGAAAATTGACGCAATGTTTACACTAATTTTATAGTCAATTTTCTATATTATATCAAACAACACAACAAAAAAACCCGTATTGCTACGCGGTTTTTTCTTTCTCTCTACCTAACTTCACAAGAAGGTGATAATATTATATCATAATATAATATTTTGTCAATTATTTGTAAGATAAAATCATACACTATCTTTACGTTCATATATGGTCTAAAGCGACTATACGACGCCAAAAAGACATCTCCTGTATCTGTGTCGCATGAGTTACAAGATAAAAAGTTACTTCACGTTGTTTTACAAACGAATCAAGGAGTTCTGCAACACGACCGATTGCCTCTTGATCCAAACTATTAATCGTTTCATCCAAAAGAAGATACTCCTGTTTAAACAACGTAGATACTGCAAGTATTCGACACAAACGAAGGACCGCTTTTTGTCCACCACTGAGCGACTTTACTGCTCTTTGTCATTTTTCATCTTCTATCCAAATTGCTAACTCTATCTGTTCCTGCATGGTTTTTGGCAACTCAAAGCGAAGCGAAAACGAGACTACTTGTTGGAGATAGGTATTGATAACGTCTTCTAAGACCGGAAGAAAATCTTGCAGCACTACAATCAGTAACTCCTTCTGAAAAATCTGAAGCAAATCTTTTACTGTTGACTCTTTTTCTTGGAGTTCGCGAATCTGTTGTTGACGTTCCACATATTGTTCTACAAGTCATGCTATCTGTACCACTGCTTGTTCAAAACGCTGGAATAATTGAATTATCGTCTTTATAGTACCTATCTCATCCTGCGTAGTCTGTGTTGTGTCCTCAGTAAGTTGCAAAGTAAGTGCCTGCTCTTCTTTTGACAAACGAAGCAGTTCATCGTTGATTTGTTTGCGACGTTGTAGTATATGTTCTTGCTCTTCACGTAATCAAGTTATCTGTACCATGCGTTCCTGCGCAACACGTAACCTATCTGTTTGTTGCTTTCTTTCTGCAAAAAGTGCATCAGCACGATGAAAGATAAGTTCCATTTCTTTTCGTCATAATGCCGCAAACATCTCTTTTTTTTCGGCAAGTGAACGATCTATATGCTCCTTTTCCTCGAGACACGTTTGTTTACGAGTCGCTAATTCAGGCAAGGTAGTCTGTACCAATAAGGCATATTGACCACGTAAGTAGTTGATTTGCTCGTCAATACTAGAGGTAGTTACTTTTCTAATCACCTGAACGTACGGACAATCATCTTGAATCTTATCACAACGAAACGCCTCTACACGCGTCTGGTCATCTTCTAGACGGTGAAGCTGTTTATGTATATCTTGTATCTGCTGTTCTGTTTGCACTTTTTGGGTATCTATAAGTAGTTCTTTTTCATCTCGTGTAACACGTTTTTGCTGTAACTCCTTTGCATGACGTATCTGTTCTTGCATGAGTTGTTGTGCTTGAGGCAAACTCGAAAAGAGTAATCCGTAATGAGCTGCCTTATCTTTTGGCAATGCATCCATGAGAGTATCCAATTCAGTGTCGATTGTTTGTAAAGTAGCTTGCATCTGCCTTATCTGTTCGTTTTCATCTGTTCAGAGTTGTGCAGAAACCTGCTCCAGACGCTGAGCAAGACGAACATCTTCTTGTTGTGCTTCACGATGAGATTCACGTATTGCTTGGTATTGTATGTGTAACTGTTGCTGTTGTCATTGACGCAAAAGTTGCTCTTGAAGTAGTGTTTCAAAAGACGCACGTACTTTTTCTGTATGAATTTTATCATATCCATGGAGTATTGTTCACTCTATGTGCAACTCTTGCTGTTCCAACTGAAATAAATCTACAAGAAACGGTTGTTGCAATCGGGCTTCCAGTAATTCATGATAAACAGAACGGTGAGAAGCAATATCACGAGTTAATGAGCGAAGCTGAGTATAATGAGTACGAAACTGTTGCTGTACTGTCGTATCTTCCTGAAGTACTTGACGACGAAGTTGTGTAGTCTTTTTTAGTTCAGTGAGATGATCTTTTACATGATCCATATCAAGCAGGTCAAAGAGTTGTTTAAAAACGGCTATTCTCTGTGCTGGAGTCATCTCAAATACATTATCACTATCCTGCATGAGTACACACGAACTCAAAGTTACCTCTCTAGAAGGCAATAAATCAAGAATAAATCCGTCTACCTCTTTCTGTCAGAGTGCTTGAATTTCATCAAGAGCGTCCTGAGAAATTACTTGTGTACAAACAACATCTTCCACAATCACTTTATCCGAAAAACGTTCTTCAAAAAGCAAATCAATGTTTTTCTTAGCAAGTTGGACACGAAATAGTTTTGAAGTCACGCTATCATTACCTGCTTTTGTAGATTTTAAGTCTCTTATAATTAACCACTGCTCTCACCTATGAGAAAACAACACTTGTATCTGACCAGCAGAAGCGTGGCGACTTACCATGGGTCTTACGCTTCGTTTATACAAACCGAAAATTAGTCCATCAAAAAACAGAAAGCTCTTGCCCGATCCTATAGGAGCTTTAATCAATGATGCTCACGACAAAAAACGTACCGTACGAGGACGATCGATAAATGGACCTATATGTGTATAACTACATGCGATGATATGCATAGACAACCTCGCCTAAGGAACAAATCTAATCGTAAACGATAACTCAATAAATTCACTTATTTCAGGACCTCAACCACTCACTCCCCATTGTTTTCTATCAAAAGCAAGTTCAGCAGTCACTACTACACTATCTGCTTCGACGATAACGATCCCAGGAAAACTAATTTGCTTACTCACTCATTTCATCGTAAGCACACCTATGATCTGACCACCACCGACTTCTTGAACAATAAACGAAGCAGTAGGATACTCCTGTACCGCAAAAAATTCATCTCACTTTAGCAGTTCACTCAACACACCTCAAGAAGCTGTGCTGGTAGCAATTGAATTCATATCAAAGATAACCGCTCCTCATACTACAATATCATCTACGACCTGTACCGCTCATTGACGAATGGTAACTGTTCCTTGTGTCTCACCCCCTATTCTCCTTCATAACCACTGCACCATACTTCCTTGTCCTGCAGAATAAGTTTTAGCACCTTCTACAGGAATAAGATCAGCACCATCGCTTTCTTGGACAGATGCGATAGCTTTTTCAGGTACGATCATTTCTTGTTCAGTAACTATACCACTAGCTAGGGCAGGTTGTTGTGATTTTTGCTCGGTTAGTACCTGTGCTATAATCGCAGGGTTTGGTTTTTTTGGAGCAAGATACCGTCGACTCACTACAAGCACTAAAACAAGTACAAGTAAGAGAAGCAATATACGGGTGTTTTTTTGCATGAAAATGCGACAAATCATAAAAAAGAAGTGAACTTTTTTTATT
>CAYLWY010000031.1:0-2149 GCA_964387665.1 uncultured Candidatus Peribacteria bacterium | reverse complement strand
CATAAAAGATACTGATTATCACCATGCTTGCAAGTAGTCATCAAAAGAAATATAAGCCATGTTATTCTTGCTTATTTGTTCAAAAGCGGGGCGTATTGAAATATTTATAGTAAAAGGATTTTGACAATATCGATACTACTAAATTCAAAATCCTTTTTCTACATAGTAAATTCAGTATTTTTTTCATCCTAATTTTAAACTGAATTTACTATATCACAGCACACAATCATAGCAACTACAAAAGACAACTATATTACTACCTTATTAACTAAGAAGTCAACAACGATCTGCTGTTTTAGACTTGTAAGTTTCCATAATAATCGTACCACCAAAGAACAACATATATAGCCAAAGCGATTTAGAAGATATACTAATAGTTCGATCCAAAAGTCGCTTGATTACATAGACAAAGCACATACGTATAGTCTACAGGTAAAATACACGTCTCTCTTTTATTTGTCTCGTAAAAATTCTTTATGAAAGAAGCACTGGTTATTATTTCTATCGTTCTCTTAGGAGCATATCTTGCACAAACAGTAGTTGCTACAGGTAGTATTGGATAAAAAAAACGTAATATCAGATTTTCCCTAGAAACATGTATGTTCCTGAAAAACGCCTCATCAATGAGGTGTTTTTTTGTTGCGACATTATTTTCACCCAAAAATCACTTTGATAGTTGCAAAGAGTACATACACGTCAAGCCATACTGACCAATGCTGTATATACCGCAAATCCAGCTTAGCCTCTTCATCGAAGGGCACTTTATCTCTTCCGTGAAGCTGAGCATATCACGTAATTCCTGGTTTTACATGAAACAATCTCTGATGTCGGTCGGTATACTGAGCAACCTCACGAGGCAAATGCGGTCTCGGTCAGACCAAAGACATATCTCACCTCAAGACCGATCGCAACGAAGGCAGTTCGTCTAGTGATGTTTTACGTAACCGTCTTCACAATGGCGTAACACGTGGATCATGAGCGATTTTTGGCAAAATACCTTGTCTAACGTTCTGTTCACTGTGAATAAGTTGTTCGTAGATCTGTTCAGCTTCTTTTCCTCCATATCATTCACCTGTCGAGAGATGAGTCCACATACTACGAAATTTCACGAAACGAAAGAGCTGCTTTTGCTTACCGACTCTTTGTTGCGTATAAAATACTGGTCAAGGAGAAGTTGCTTTGATAGCGAGTGCAATAAGCAAAAACACTGGGCTCAATACAAACAAAGCAAGAGCAGAAACAACAAGATCCATACCACGTTTTACCACACGTCGTCGTTCACCTAACGGTGAACTCTTCCATGCGGTCACGACGAGAGGTCATACGGTCATAGGAACGCCAAATGAATCTTCAAAAAAATGACCGTCGGCTAGTTGGTAGATGTCTTTGCCCATAAGTCTGCATTGTTCATTTCGCTGTTGCAGTCGTTGTTCGTCTACTGCTCCTACAATCACACAGCCGTCTCGCTCTTCAGCATATCACTCTAGTTCATCAATACATACTGGAAGAGCTCTATAAGATTCATTATCCAGAAATTCTTCCGCAATACGAGAAGCTCTCTGCACATCTGTATGCAAAATCAACACACGATACACAAATTGTTGTCCTCGGCGATTCGCTATCCACGACCACAACACATCTTCTATCAAGAGCACAACTAAACTGACTCACGCAGCAACAATGACGACAAATCTTGAAATACCAGAAACAAACACATACCCAAATCACAACCGTGCCAAAAATCAACTCACCATAACTCGCAACAACCATGTCTGAAAAAAGGTAGTATATCCCTGTTCTGTAGGACGAAACAGTCCATAGAGGTGTTGTGCAAATCCGATACCGACAAAAACTATAGCACTAAGTAATGCAAACAGCAAAGTCTCTTGCATATCGATTATCGGAATTCTGAGTTGGACAAATGGAATGAGATCTGTATACCCACGTAAAAGAATGATCGCTCGGTACGACAAAACAATACCTCCTACATGCAGTAGTGGTCTGAGCAACAAAAAAGATTGTCCACGAGAAAACGATTTCATCACAAAAAAGCTACTGAAAGACGAGAAAATTGCAAGATGAGGACGAATAAGTATTCCGTGTCCCGTCATTGCGAGCACCTTGTGGGCATAAACTTTGCGAAGAATCC
>CAYLWY010000030.1:6065-13565 GCA_964387665.1 uncultured Candidatus Peribacteria bacterium | reverse complement strand
CTGAGCTTATCGATGAGTTTCTTGCTACCAAAAAATCATCTCAGACCAAACTTGCGTATCAAAAAGATATCTCAGCGTTTTTCGATTCAATAGGTGTCCATACTGTCCAGGATTTACTTCAAGTACCGCTCTACGAGCTCAGTAGAGTAGTCCTCCTCTACACCGAATCATTCAAGAAAGCCGACGAGTACCACACCGACAGGGTTGCAAATCCAAGAACACTCAATAGAAAAGCATATGCTCTCTCCTCTTTTTTCGAATTTCTCGTGGCAACGTATGGCTACCCTCGCAATCCGGTAAAAGTATACGTCCCCTACTCGACGCCGCAGAGAACATCAACCGATGCACTCGAACAAGAAGAGCTGGAAGCTATACGAACGACCGTTAGAGAAAAGTTTGCTACAGCAGAAAGCCAAAAAGCGAAGGTTTTTGCTCTTCAGCAACTCTTGATACTCGGATGTATGATGCTCTCGATGAGAAGAAATGAGGTTGCACACCTCAGACGACAAGATCTCGATCGATGACAAGGAGTGATCACCGTCTTCGGTAAATGACAAAAACTGAAGTATTTACCTCTTCCACCAACTCTGATAACCTACCTACGTCAATTTCAGGAAAGTAAGTTATCACTCGGCTATGTGTCCACCTATATCTTTTCTCCACTCAAAAATCCTACCACAGGAGATCATGCAAAACCCATATCATGAAGTTATCTGTTTCAGCTGATTCAGAAAATTACCAAACAACTGCAACTCGAAGGGAAAATAGATCCTGACAAACAGATCACTCCTCACTCGTTCAGGACAACCTTTGTCAAACTCGCCCTCGAACGTAAACAAACCGACATAGAAATCATGAACGCAACTGGACACAGCACCAGTGCTATGGTGAAATACTATGACAGTAGATCACCTGTCGAAGTAAACGCAGCTAGAGTTATGGATGATTTGTTTTAGTAGTTTTATACTATGTACTTCTAAGATATTGCCAATATCTTTTTTTTTGCTTAAGTTCTATTGCTTGAATTACGAAATTAAATAACTATCAATTGAATTGCAACACTATCATTATTAATCAGATTACTAGCATACTAGGGTAACTTACGCGTTCTAGCAGTTACCTCTAGTAGTTGATTGTGATGGTGTTGCAACCCTGAACCGTAGGTTATCCTTCTATACAAAGATAACTTTAAGGAAAGGGTGAAACACCTCTTTTTTTATTATTTTAATTAATTCACATGAAGAAATCTATTGATAACCTCAGCGATCTTCACCAAAAATTAATTCAACAACCACAGTCACTTACTTTGTTTTTATATTGATGATTTTTAAGATCTTTAATAGAGATAATAGAAGAAAGTAAATTATGAACATGGACATATAATATCTTATGATTTTTTTCTTCTTTTTTATTTTTTATACCACTAACTATATTGATATGGTATTTCATATCACGTGATCTTGCAACAGCATATTTTATATGAGTATTTGTCTGAAATTTTAGTTCATTAAAGATGCATTGAAAGATGCATTGAAAAAAACGATCGTCTACAACAATAATACATAAGTATAGTAAACTATGGCTATGTACTTCATTAATTCCAGTATATCTTGTTATGTGGATAATATCTTGATATTTTTACGGAATGTATAATATATGAATTATCGTACTATTTCTATCTGCTACTATTCATACAGCATTACACTCACTACGACTTTATGAAACAGCAAAGATACTAGTTAGTGAATGCAAAAAAGATATATTGATATTTGAGTATATAATAAGGAATAATTTGTGAATGATTGATTTGTGAACAGGTGCGAATTACTAATAGTAAAATATCAGAAAGTTATGAACAGTATAATTACCCAAGACCCTATTTTAATTTTATTGTTAAAATGAAAAAAATACTAATATTACTTTTATGATGAGGAGTGTTGTTAGTATATTGAATCACTTTTTCTCATCCTTGAAATACTTCATATGATTGATGTCATTATTGCAAAACCAATTGTACAAGATGGTGATATACTTATTGAACTAGACATTGTCATAACTGATGATTTCCTCAATTTTGACCAGCAGATCCATTACATTATGGGTCGTATAGTAGCACATCTTCAAAAACAGCAAAAAAAATTACTGTTTCAACAACATCAAGTCAATTAAGTACGCAGAAAAATAAAGAATGTAGTATAAAGTATCCATGAACAGTATGGAGAGAAAAAGATGATATGTGTATCTGTCCTGTTTGAAACGCTATGTGATGGAATAAAGAAACTCAATCTTGTAGTGAGAAAAAACAAATAACTGATGAAAAAAAGAGTGATGTGAAATCAATTAATTTTAGCTATTATCAAATTGATAAAAATAAACACTGTGACATCAATTGGCCAGGAACAATCTATCTTGAGAAGAATGATTTCTGTTGATGTGAAAACTGAAAATTTTATAAAAACTGATGTGACTATCAAGAAGAAAGTTTTAATGATATCGAAAAAGTTTTATTAGAAAAAAAACAAAAAGAATTAAAGTGAAAAGAATGTATTACTCCTCATAAAAGCAAGATTATCAAAAATGGCCAAAAGGTAAAATGAGTATTTAATTTATTTATTAAAGAATTAAATACCTGCACAGACACCGTTGCAATAATGTTATGCAAGGATTGAGAATTTCAAATTACTGAAAAAAGCAAATATAAACACTGCGAAAAATAAGGTCTAAATGAATTAATTATCCTACATTTAAACTTATGTTAGTTGGTTAACGGTCTAGGAACAATAGTCACAACACTGTTTTCTATATCGTCTTCGAGGTGTTTTTTCAAGAAGAGACAGATTTTGTAGATCTCTGGAAAAGATTTTTTCTTTGCATTGAAATATAAGGTAAACTCTATAAGTTTCGTCGTCCCTGATGATCTCGTACGGAGTCCATCTCGACGATAGAAGTCATCCTGATAGCTGTTGATCAGCTCTTTGATCTGTTTTACTTCTTCAGCAGAAAGACTTCTGTCCATAAGCATACCGTATCACTCATAGAGCAATTCTCATGCATTGAAACAGATATACCCCGCCACGATCAATCACACAATCGCATCGATAAAATACCACTCTGCGTTGAAGTAGGTCAATCATACTCGTATCAAGATCAATCACGACATGATACCGACATTAAACAACAATCATGCATAGAGCTTTTTTAACGTGCCGATGACGATCATATTTTCTGATTTTTTTACACGTAAAAAATAGTAAGCAACGCAACACACTCATCAGATGAAATCGAGAATCATGATCAGAATAAGTATGCCAACTCATTTTATAGGAGCACTTGCCATCAGCTTTAGTATCGAGAAGTATCACAACACGACACCAAAAAACATCATTACTCATCACTGTGATAGTGCGCCAAATCACTGAAGTTTCCCGTAACCGTAATTATATGAACCGTCGTGTTTTCTTTTTGATTTGGTAAGCAAAAACAAGTTGAACAAACCAAGCACAAAATCAAGTAGCGAGTCAATCGCAGATGAGATAACAGACATACTCTTCAACATCAATCAAAAGGTAATCTGTATCAGTGCTGAGACTAAATTCATCACTGCAGAAATCGTGACAAACTTATTTTCTTCGTCAGATGACTTGAACTCATTTACCTTTTGAGTAATGGCATCTCGCGCTTTTGTCGGATCGGCAAAACTACCGACTTCTTTCGTGAATGAAGTCACTTTTTCTTGCAAAAGAGATACCGTAGGTTGTTGAAGTTTCTTCATTACCATCCAATAACAAATACCTAGGACAATAATATAGAGTAATATGTTTTATTGCAAATTATTAAAAAAAAAGAGAACGGTAGTCCTCTTTCTTATGTAGCAACAAAAAATGTTTATGCAGCTGTTCCTTCTGTTGAAGGTGTTTCAGGGGTGGTTGTTTCTTCCTCTCCAGAGACAGTGGTTGTTTCTTCGTTTGTCATGAGTATAAACGTAATAAAGACCTACACTATACGATAAAGAATGCATAATAGCAAGAGCATTATTTTTTTTCGCCATTCATTTACTTTGTTTGTTCTTTATTGGTTTTCTTTGCTAGATCTCTCGCTGATTGCGTAAGATACTTTTTTCTCAGACGAATCGTTTTTGGCGTAATTTCGATAAGTTCGTCAGATGCTATATACCCAAGTGCATCTTCGAGCGTCAGATGAATAATCGGATCGAGACGCATAGCAACATCGTTTCCTGAGTTACGCACGTTCGTAAGTTGCTTATTGAACGTAAGATTGACGTTAATATCTCCTCACTTCAAGTGTTCTCAGACAATCATTCCTTCGTAGATCTGCTGTGCTGGGTCGACAAAGATCGGTCCGCGATCTTGGAGTTTGAAAATACTATAGTTCATCGCTTGTCCAGTTGTCATGGAAATCATAGATCCTACTTGTCTTTTTGGAATATCTCCTCTATAGCTATCAAAATGAGAGAATGCTGAATACATAATTCCTTGTCCTCTCGTCATGAGGATAAAATCAGTTCTAAATCAAAGCAATCCACGTGTAGGAATATCAAATTCTGCAGTCGTTACCCCATTTTCTGATTTCATAGTCTGCATATATCCCTTACGATTAGCAACGGTTTCTATGATAGTACCGATCGTGTCATCATCGACGGTGATCACGAGTTGTTCGATCGGTTCTAGTTTTTTTCCGTCTTCAAACTTATAGATCACTTCAGGAGCACCTACCTGCAGCTCCCATCACTCACGACGGATCGTCTCGATCAGTACAGACAAGTGCAACTCTCCTCTTCCAGAAAGAATAAAACGTCCTGCCTCTTCTTCCAGTTTCAATCCTACGTTGGTTTCTAGCTCTTTGAAAATTCTTTCTTGCATCATTCTGGTCGTCATATACTTCCCTTCTTTTCCAGCAAACGGTGAATCATTCACGAGAAACTCCATACGCAACGTCGGCTCGTCTATCGTGATAGGTGGCAATGGTTCAATATCTCCTACACCTACTGTCTCTCCTACAAAGATCGTAGGAATACCAGAAATAGTGACGATATCACCACACTTCGCTTCTGTAGCATCTATACGTTGGAGTCCAAGCGTTGTAAATACTTTAGCTATTTTTCCTGATCTCTTTTGTCATGCGTTGTCGATAACAGTAACTTGTGTACCTGGCTTTGCTGTTCACTCATACACACGACCGATACCTAGTCTTCCGAGATATTCATCGTATCACAAATTTGCTATCTGCATACGAAATGGGAGGTCGCTGTTGTTTGGTGCTTCAGGAACAAGCGATAAGATAACATCAAAGATCGGTCACATATCCACTGGTGTATCGGTGAGTTCTTTCAGTGCATACCCATTTTTTGCACTCGCATAGACGACATGGAAATCAGCTTGCTCATCATTTGCTCAGAGTTGAATAAAGAGATCAAAAAGCATATTGATCACTTCAGCTGGTCTCGCGGTTGGTTTATCTATTTTATTCAAGACGACAATTGGTTTTAATCACAGCTCAAGAGATTTTTTCAACACAAACTTGGTTTGCGGCATAGGTCATTCATAAGCATCTACTACAAGTAGTACACTGTCTATCATACGCAATACACGCTCTACTTCAGATCCGAAATCGGCATGTCCAGGTGTGTCGATAATATTTATCGTCTCATCGTTGTAGCGAATAGAAGTGTTTTTCGCGTAGATAGTAATTCATCTCTCACGTTCTTGGTCGTTACTGTCCATCACGAGATCTGCATCATCAGCTATTTTCATCGTTCCAGATTGCTTCAAGAGTTGATCAACAAGCGTTGTTTTTCCGTGGTCCACGTGTGCAATGATCGCAATGTTTCTAATAGCCATAGGTAAGAAAGAAAACAAAAACCCCGACATATCGGGGTAGTTCAAAAGAACAAAACCAAGAAGTATATAACAAAATAGACAAAAAATTCAAGGAACTCTTAAGCAACCTCTGCAAAACACCTAAACGTAAGAATTTGTGATACCGTATAATTTGATTCACACATTTTAACCAAGGATTACAGCAGAGGTTCCTTACGCTTCATTACAGTCTGCACATTGTTGTTTATGTTTTTTTGATCGATCAATGAGTGTCTTTGAAGAAATATGATGTTTTTGAATAACCTCTTGTGCTGTAGCATCTGTATGACAATATTCAGTTGCTACCTGTTCCTTATACATAGGGTCATACGTCCCTCTCTTTCATCAGGTAGTAAACTGATGATCACAATCACCACACTTCCATCTCTGCCCTCCACCAGGCAGCGTGCCATTCTTTACTATATGATCTGTATGACAGTATAAGCAATCCATAATTTACATACATAAAGACATAAACTGATAAGAAGATAAATAATTAGTAAAAAAAAACAACCTCAAAAGTAAAATAGACTTGCAAAGGGGAGAAAAAAATATACATACACATATATTTTACTTTTGAGGAAATAATGAAAAAAGCTATAAAAAACTTTTGACTTCATCTTCTCGTCTTTATCGGTATCGAAGTACTCTTTGTTGTTCTCCTCTTTAGAGAACTCCCCGAGACGAATCTAATCACCTTGATAGGTATATTACACACGAGTTACTGGATCATACTTCTGTTTGCAGGATGGCTCAGAGAACGCATGCATAGCGTCCGACAAAAAGCTCTTTGTACCTTTCTTCCTGTCATATATCATGTATTTATTCACTTGTATGCGTGACGAGCTGCACTAGAAATGCATCATGAAGAAGCAGGACATGCACATGATGAACATGAGTTAGGGCGGATGACCGTTGGAGCTGCACTCTTGTGAGTCCTGATCTTCGTAGGTGAATACTTACTCCATCGCAAACTTCACTGCGATAGTCATCATGATAAAACACACCAACATTGTCATGATACAGAGTGTGAAACAGATCATGCTTAGTTAACTTCTTTGGGAAAGAAATGAGTTATATACGAACATCTTTCGCGCTCAAAATTTCATCGATATGCTCCATCATATCTAAACACCACCACTCCACAGGTTGGTAAATTTTCTAATGTATAGCCACAAGAGTTGATCAGATCAGTAAGTCATGGATTATGTCACACCAAGACAACACAATCACTCTTCTCGTCGATTTTCTCGATTATTTTCACTAAGGTGGGTAACGATGCTTCATAGATATCATGCTCCCACAAGATATGTTTTTTTTTATATCACCATGCTTCAGCGTACGCTATTGCTGTTTTTTTCGTTCTCTTGGCTGGACTAGAAACGATATAATCAGGACAAGGAAGAGATTCACTCAGCAAAAACGAGATAACTTTTAGGTCTTTTTTTCCTCTTTGATTTAGTCAACGATCAAAATCAGGACATAACAAATTTTCCCATGATGATTTTGCATGACGAGCTATGATGAGTTGTTTCATCTGAGTTACTGAGCTGATCAAGGACGGTTAGGTTTCTTTGTTACTGGTTTCTTTGTTACTGGTTTCTTTGTTACTGGTTTCTTTGTT
>CAYLWY010000030.1:0-5965 GCA_964387665.1 uncultured Candidatus Peribacteria bacterium | reverse complement strand
TTTCTTTGTTACTGGTTTCTTTGTTACTGGTTTCTTTGTTACTGGTTTCTTTGTTACTGGTTTCTTTGTTGTATCGACCTCTTTTTGCTCAAGAGCAATTCGTTGCGTTGTCTTTATAGCTTGTGCAGGAGAAACGCGAAAATACGTACGCAATTTTTTCAGTAACTTCTTCCTCATCTTCTCCTCTTTATCTCAGAGTTTTTTTACTATATTTTCTTCTTTTCATGTTCGCGGAAATTCCTCAATACGTTCGACAAGAAGTCGTAAATCATTCCAATCTCCGAGATTTTCTGCTAACTTTTCATATTTTTTTTGAATAGGTTTATATTTGATCGAATCAAACAAACACATGTAGTCAAGAAGATAGACCACTTTCTTAATATGTTTACGGATGGTATGAAATCATACATGAGTTAACATCTCTGATTGCAACAACTGAGTTAATAAGTTTTCAGTATGCTCAAAAAATGTTTCCAATCATGCACCTACTCGTTTTAACTCAAATCCATGAAGTGTATCCACAACGGTAGTTGTCAACTGTTCTATTTCTTCAGCTATTTGTTTCGTTTGTACAGATTTTTTATATTTCTTTATTTTTTGTTTTGCTTGTAGGACACACTCTTCACCAAGAACCATGATAAGTTTATTATTATGAGTGTATTTTTTACATAACTCACGAAATATTTTTGCATCTCTTAGTAATCAAATTTCTATGTAGTAGGTATGTAGTTTGTCAGAAAAATCTATGTTTTGTGGTCACCCCAAAGCATGAAGCAAAACAATATGTGCTTTCAGTTTTTTGAAAAACACTCTCATATCATGAGCTGATTTGTTTTTCTTAAACGAATTGATTACTCACTTCTCGAGCAAAGATTTTTCTACCTGGAGAGCAGAAATTCTTTCCATAAAATTGTTTCTTCCCATAGATTTTTATAAAACCAAAGAAGTTCTACTTCAGCAGAACAATGTATATATAGAACAATAAATCAAAATTACAAGATAAAATTTAAGGAACTTCTGAATAATATCAAACGTTTGGATTTATGATGTAGTATGTTTTAAGTACAAACGTATCAAAAGTAATTTTACGAAGAGGTTCCTCGAGGAAACTCAAATGTTTTAATTTTCTCGTGAGTATTAAAATACAATCGATTTTGATGCTTTACGAGAGTTTTTCAGAGTTTCCTTAGTAAATATACGGAAGAATTTTTGGTGTTTTTTCTACATAAGAAATCCACTCACGATCATCTCACCACTGCTGTTTGTGGCTACGCGCCAAAGGTGGAATTCAAGTAACAAACAGCAACAATCGCGTAATAGTAAACGGGCTAATAAGTCAGAGCATCGCTTGCGTTTCAGTAAGCGAACTTAGACATATGAGATATATTCCTACCCATACCAATATTTCTCACAAATAGTTGGGATATTGTACCTTCGATCGTACTCATACATTACATCGTTTCGTAGGATACTGTTGTTTGAAACGAAATTTTTGTCGATCAGCTACAGATTCGAGAAGTATACCACACATGCTCATGATTATTCACCCTATTGTATACCAGAGAGTTGCAGGTGTGCCATTTGAAAACATTCGTACTACAGGAACAAAAAGCAAGAAAATAACTGCTCATTGCCCTATCCAAAATTTCATAAATGAGTGTTTATTTTCTCTTATACCATCAAATCTCTTATCTTTTCACAAGGCAAGCACTCTGAGAAAAAGATATACAGCCAATCTCAACGCCCAACAAGAAAGAAGTACCAAGACAAGGGTATGCAGAAGTGCACCAGTACTTTCCCGCAAATACAACCACAATACTACCAAAAAAAATGTTCATCAATACGCTGCATCAGTGAGCTTGTCAGTACGAAAACGAATAGCAAAAAACGAACAGATTGCTTGTATTACTCCGATAAGAAGAGCTGTTTTTAAGAATATCATATACAAGAACACTAATAAAGAAATTGTTGCAAAATCGTAGAAGATCCTATACGAAGAAGTATCTCTTTCAACAAAGGTATAGTATCTTTTCTCACCATAATGGTATCTAATTCTATATATCTTTCATAGTAAGTTCAAGGGAATCAGCTATGGGTTAGGTACCAAAGCATATGCTCAAAGTTCGATAGTATATACGTTTTGTTTCTAGAAATATCGTGAAGATGCAATAAACAAAGTACTGATTGTTCTTCATGAAGCGTATGTAGTGCTTCTTGTATATAATCAATATCTGACAATAAACGACTACTATCCCCTACTTCTATTTGTAAATAATCCACAAACAATCAATTATCTAACAAGACAAGTTTATCATCGTCACGTAAAAGTGTATCGATATGTTCTTCAGCGTACGATGTTTTTGCCATAGTCATTTCATGAACGATTTGTTTATATCTATTACTAACCTTATCTTCCAACCAATCTTTCATCCTCATGTCTCTAAATCAACTCATAGCAGACAGAAAGTGTAATGTGTTTGAATAAATAGCGCTATACAGCAGTACAGCAATTTTTTCTGGAAGGTAAGTTCCGGTAAAGTAATATTGTTCAGCAATGAGGGTAGCAGCAGCTCAGACATATTCTATCCTAAACTTAGCAAACGGAAACTCATCGTACAGAGGAAACGATTTATGATCTATCACCTCTACTACTTGCTCTGGCACGACAAGGTTGCTGATTCCATTTCTTTCTGAATAATCCACCAAAATGTATGTCGTTTCTTCAGAAATATCTAACGACTCGATAGGACGAAACAACTTTTCCAATCACAAATATTGCAAGACATACTTCGCTTCGTACTGACATTCACCAGCAAATCAAACAACATAATGTTTATTTCAACACGATTGATTGAGGAAAAAAGCATATCACACAGCTGAAGCAATACCGTCTAGATCCGTTCTTGCTCTTGCAGTAACAACTGTCTGCACCATCTGTCTAGGAGACATTAAAGTAAGCGTCATAGAGCCATGCTGTTTTATACATGGTAATACTATGAAGTGATATATCTAGTTTTTTACAAAGTTTGAAAAAATGATCAAGTGTACTTTCTTGATAAAACGATGTTTTTGCAGTAATTTCATAAAATTTACCTCAAAATAATTTTGGCATTCTTCGCTCTTCGAGAGAGATGGTTTCAAACTCTTTGAATTCTGAAGGAAATATGAATGTTTTAGACTGAATAGGTATAAGAAAACGAAGATCTTTCAAATCGGTTTTTGTAAATTTTCACAAAAAATCCTTCTGATATTCAGTAAGCAAAGAATACGGTGACTCATAAAAAGCGAACGATTGATGCACACTATTCAATGTATATTTCAGTATACAAGATAGCGTTTTGTGCGTAGGAGAGATTTGATCTATATCTAGCTTCAAGATATGATTTGGAATATTAGCATATGCACGCTCCAAACGTTCAAACTCCTTTCTCGTTATTCATCTTTTTTTTACGACTACCTCTAGTCACCTATTACTCCGACGATACCTCGCGATAAGGTCCTTCTTACGAAACAAATCAAGAGCTTCATTATCAGCGAAATAAACAATTTGTTCTTTCATTTCGATATTTAGATCATTTTTATCACGATCCAATAGTATCTGATACAGGTAGAGGAACTCTTTCTTCGAAACCGCAAGTTTTATTTCTGCACTTTGTCCTGGAATCATAGTTTACTACAAAAGATAAAAATTAGACACGTTGCACATATTGTTCTACCAAATTAGATAGTCCATGATCGTTCTTATCAAACGTTTTTGCTTGATGTGGATAAGCGAAAAAGATATTGTTTGCTCTAAATAACTCTGACAAAGCCACATTTACTTCAGATATAATTCTAAATCTCATTTTTCACTGCGTAGGGTCAAAATAGAAGTAAGCAGTTACTTGTATATATCAATCTTTGAAACCGTCTATCGTGACCAAGGTAAAATCTTTTTCTGTAATACTTTCCAAATCGCTGATAGCTTTTTTCATCAAGGGAATAATCTTCTGCATCGGAGAAGAAGGTAGCAAAGAAAACGTTGTTTGTAATCTCACATTTTCTTCAGCACTAAACGTCATCACCGGAACACGCGTCAACAATCTATTTGGAATTATCACTCTCGTCATATCTAGTTTCCTTACCACCATATATCTAATCGTAATCGTATCTATTCTTCAGAAGTAGACGACATCATCTACATACACCTCTATAAGGTCACCTAGGACAAATTCTTTTGTAGTCATAATCAATATTCATGAAATTAGATTTTGAAATAGCTCCTTGAACGCATATCAAGTTGCAAACGTAGCTCACAAAAAAACGTACACAGAGGTAAATCACGCAAAAGACAAACCAATACATGCACTACACACCAAAACGAGGTACATAAAAACATCTCCTATTACGTTTGAAAAACTGACCGCATTTTCCTCATAAGCGTTGTGCTCTACAATACTTTGCTGAAAGTACTTAACAAATCTTCTTGTGAAGTAAAGAATAATAATCACGAACACCGCCACAAAAATAAGTTTTACTCCTACAGCAAAAAAAGAAGAAAAAACAGTTCTCAACGACGCTCACACAAAACTGGGTGTTTCTGTCACTTCCATACGAAAAAAAATGATATACATAGTACCAATAAGTATATCAACAAGCTATTTATTTTGCAAATTAGCACTAGAAAACTATAGAAAAATCTTGAAGTTCTAACCGTTTGTATCTGTCTAACAGAAAAAGTCCACTATACGAGACTTTATAACGAGAACACCTTCGAGTAAATTGAGGAAAAAATCTTATAAAGTATCAAAACTGACGATATTTCAGTGCTTACGAGAAAATAAAACATGCGAAGTTCCTTAACCCAAACTAATCACCGTAAATTTTCACGTATTTTGTACAGCCCTAGCCAAATCTCATGTATCAAACTCTCCATCCTCATCTTCATATTCTACTTCTACTTTTGAGTTTTTCACGTCATACATTGCCCAATTGACACCATTTACATCTTCAATAGCAAATTCAACGGTATCTACTTCCTTCTTGGCTACAACTCCTTGTTTTGGTTTGATAACAAGTACTGATTTCATCTGTATTATCTTGATAAGATAAAGGAAATTTCTCATTCTTCACTCGCGTAGGTTGTAGATGATCAGTCCAAAGGTCATGAAGCAAAAGTTATGTTTTTCAACAACGCCTCTTCTACCAACATACCAGAAAACTCATCAACAACCTCTTTCATATATGAGTTAGCGCTAAACCAAGAACATAACACTTTCTCATCAATCTGAAACTGAGCATCTTTTCTCATTTGATTGAGAAATCTTGACAGTTCACGTGCCACTCATTCTTTTTTTAGTTCCTCAGTAATATGCATATCGAGTGAAACAATGACTCATCCCTCTACGGTCTGATGATCTTCTTCAAGACCACTGTATCTGATCTCATACATATCTGGAGCAAGTGTCCACTGCGTATGTTCTCAAGAAACAACCAATGTTCCATCATGCTGAAGTGCTGCGTTTCATGCCTTGGCAGCAGCAATAACTGCACTCGTGTCTTTACCAAAAGCAGATCCTATCTTTTGTCCTAGAGGCACATAGGTAATAACAACTGACACGGATTCATCAAGCAACGTAACTTCCTTAACATTTACCTCCTCTGCGATAATATCGCTATATTTCTGGAGTAAAAGATCTGCTTGCATAGAACATTCAAAGAAACAAAAAAGGCGAATTTTGATTCGGTTTTTTCGTGTATGTAGACAGTTTATTCATATTTTATTGCCTATACGCGAAAACGAATCACAGCGTAAGAGTTCAAAAATACTTATACGCTAAAAAACTACTCATCAATACGAAGTAGTCTTAGTGATAAAAGCAACTATTTCCAGTTCTTTTTCTTTTTATGAAGACGTTTTTTCTATAACGATCTCTAGTGGAGTGAGTAACGTTTTTTTCTGCTTTTTGTACATATACTCTTTACT
>CAYLWY010000029.1:10168-13592 GCA_964387665.1 uncultured Candidatus Peribacteria bacterium | reverse complement strand
TCAAAAATCATACCTCAGGTAGGAAAATCAGGTCACTGGACGATTTCCATAATCTGATCAATAGTTGCCTCTGGTTGTTCTATGAGGAGTAAACAGGCATCTATCACTTCACTGAGATTGTGTGGCGGCATATTGGTAGCCATACCTACAGCGATACCCATCGTCCCATTACACAGCGTGTAAGGAAATTTGGTCGGGAGCATAATTGGCTCCTTACGTGTCTGATCGTAATTTTCACGTCGATCTACGGTGTCTTGATTGATTTCATCAAGCATTTCTTCAGCTAGTTTGGTGAGTCTTGCTTCCGTATATCTCATCGCTGCTGCCTCATCACCATCGACCGATCAGAAGTTACCTTGTCCATCTACCATAGGGTAACGCATAGCAAACGGCTGTGCCAGTCTCACCATAGCATCATAGACACTACTATCACCATGGGGATGATATTTACCGAGCACCTCTCAGACTACCGTTGCCGATTTTCTATGCTTCGCGGATGCGGTAAGTCAGATGTCGTACATAGCAAATAGTATACGTCTGAGTACTGGTTTCAAACCATCTCTGACGTCAGGAAGCGCACGACTTACGATGACTGACATCGCATAATCAATATATGATTGAGTGATCTCTTCTTCTACAGGTCTATTGATAAGATTTTCTACGAAAAGTTTTTCTTGTGATTGATCTTTACTACTCATTGAAAACAAAAAAGACAAAATAT
This sequence comes from uncultured Candidatus Peribacteria bacterium, assembly GCA_964387665.1. GTDB lineage: Bacteria > Patescibacteriota > Gracilibacteria > Absconditabacterales > Absconditicoccaceae > CAYLWY01. The sequence goes on along the minus strand of CAYLWY010000029.1, from coordinate 12,871 downwards.
AAAAAGTTGCTGTTTAGATTTGTTGTTATGGAACCTCTGAATAATACCTAAACGTTCGGATTTATGATGTAGTAAAAATGTTTTATAAACATTTTCGTAAAAGTTTTTACAAAAAACTTTTATATACATTAGAACCTAACGTATCGAAAGTGACTTGACGCAAAGGTTCCTCGAGGAAACTCGTACATTTCAAGGCATACATAAGGTCGAAAATAACAACGATTTTAATTCCAAACGAGAGTTTTTCCTCAGTTTCCTTATCTAACATGAGCAATTTTTTACGTAGTAAATCGCATACGAAACCAACAGGTTCAGGACGATTTACTCTATACCTTCAAGATAGCAATTTGTTGAACTATTGCAAGTCTATGGTGTGGCGAGAAATTCTTGATATACATCATCAGGATCGACAAATGACAATTTCCATGCACTGAGCTGTATAGGTAATGATGACTCAGGCGCTCAGTACAAGGTATCGCTTACTACTGGCAGTCCGTGTTTGCTCAGATGATAACGTATCTGATGGGTACGTCAGGTAAGTATTTCTAAATCTAGAGATACAGTATTATCTTCTTGTTGTTCGAAAGAAACTATTTTTGTAATCCCCATTTTTGCTGTCGTGTAAGGGACTTTTGGTATAACTACTTGTTCTATATATACGGGGAGGTGTTCAGCAATAGATTGTAAAAAACGTTCTCCTTCAGTCGTTATGACAGAAACTGCACGATATTGTTTGTGAAGAGGAACACTTTCTTTTGCTTCTTTGGTGGGCATTTTTGATTTTTTCTGGAACAGCGACTTGAAATAAGCCAGTCAACGTTCTGTCTTTGCAACTATCATGATACCATCTGTATCTCTGTCCAACCTATGGACCAACCCTGCTCTGATAAACGGAGCAGTTCAGGTCGGCAGTTGTTCATGTAATTTTTTGTAATGGTGATAAACTCATCCCACGACACTAGGAACGTTTACATTTCGGATACTGGTCGGATGACTCAGTACTCATTTTGGTTTATAGATAACGAGGTAATCGTCAGCTTCATATCTGATATCTATGTCTCGCTCTGGTGTCTCATCGAGTATTCCCCCATCGAGGTATCTGATAAACGTTGCTATAGTAACTTGATCGTTTGGTTGAAGCGTATATGATTTTTTGGGAATAAATGAAGGACGATGAGTATTCATTACTGTGATCAATTCAGCGTCGAGTAAACGATGAAAAAAGTTCCTGCTATACGGAAACTGCTGGGTAAGTCGAAGATCTATTCTAGTAGGAGATCAGGTAAACGTAAGTGTGTGCATAAACGATTATGAATGAAAAGGTTCTTTGATAAATGAAGTAAGGCGTTGTATGAGTGTTTTGATTCAAAAAATAATATCAAAAAGTATTTTCCAAACGAAAACACCTATAAGTGCGCCAACAATTCCAGTTATCATCTTTAGTTTTGAAGAAAATGTAGTTAGACGATCAGTAACGGAGTTACTCTCTACTCACAGAGGTTCTGCTTTTCAAGCACTTGTTCATCAAAGTATATCTAAGAACGAACTCAGTGACGTAACAACGCTATCTTTTACATTACCTATGTGTTCTTGGGTAGTAAGAAGATATCTATACAAAGTAATTTGAAAATCGAAAATATCATACAGCGTATGGTACGTTGTATATCATATCCATACTGCCACAGCTGTAATCAAAAGAACTATAAACGCGCGTAAGATTGCTCACCACATGTGGACTATCTTGATAAAAGATCAGTATACAGCGTTTCTTGTAGATCTTCTAAAGTTTCATCCTGTGCAATAAACGGTGCAAAGCATTGGTGGAAGTAGCCATGTACGAGTAATCATTTTGCCTCGCTTTCAGACAACCCTCTACTCTGTGCATAAAATAGTTTTTTTGCATCAAGTTTTTCTATTCTAGCGCCATGACTTGCTGATACATCGTTTGATTGTACGTCAAGCATAGGAAGTGTTTTGATCTGTACTCATTCACCGAGAATAATATTTTCTTCAAGCAGATGTCATGATCACTTATGAACGTTGGGATGTATAGTTACGCCACCATCGACTTGTATCTTTGCTCATGTCGGCAAGAAGCTAACCAGATGAAGATGTGCACTACTTGTATCGTGAAAGAGATGTGCATGAATATTTGCTTGTATCTGTGTTCACGATGTTCACAGTAATAGTGCATAGACATGAATAGTAGCATCTGGTGCTTGTGAGAAAAACGAGTAATCAAGTGTTGTCTCTCCATCTATCAGCATCAAACACTGCACAGTTCAATGTGCATCTACATATACTTCTTTTTTTCCTACACAATCCCTAAAGCTATCTACAAGGTAGATTGTCGCTCAAGATCATATATGCTCTCACGTAAATGAGTTATTATTTCTTTTCATAAAAAATTTCTCCTATAAAAAAATTTTCTTGGTAATCACTATCTCCACAGAAGAACTGATGGGGTAAAAAAGTTTGTTCCAAACTTTTCGTTTGAGACGAAATCTCAAATATTGCCCGATTACCATCTCTACGTGTACGAAAATTTTTTCGTCAAAATTTCCATGTCGTAGCATCCATTCTCTGTCTCCATTTATCCCAATCGGAGCAGAACTCCTGGGTATCCTGGAGAAATTTTGATAAAGACTATCTTAATCTTCAGCCAGCTGCCTGCCCTGCATCGATTGCTTTTTGCATCACCTG
>CAYLWY010000029.1:0-10068 GCA_964387665.1 uncultured Candidatus Peribacteria bacterium | reverse complement strand
CTATAGGTACTATGTGTCCAGACACATCATTGAAGATGAGTATATGATTTCAAGAGCGTTTCTATATCTTCCTTCATAAGCAAGAAAGGGTCTTCTTGTCGACGAGTCGTTTTTGGTGCGACCAGAGCTGCAGTAAGCATAGTGTGTTCTTTTTTTTCAGTTTGTTTGGTTCGTACTGTTCAGATGTCATATACTTTTATCTTCTCATATACAGGAGCATTTTTTTCAACTACTTCTAGTATACTAGGAACCATCGTATGTCTGAGAAATCATAGTTCTGGAGCCATACTGTTCTCCATACTAAGACATACTTCAGGAGAAACACCAAACTCAGCATGCCAACGCGTGTGTATCCATGGATAGGTTTCTACTTGTGTATATCACAATACTCAAGTCATCATATGTTCTATAGCCCTGAGGGTAGCAACTTCTTCAGTAAAAGGAACTGCTTCAAGAGAGGTGCTATATACCTCATGTCAGATTGCATCAAATCCATATATTCTTGCTATTTCTTCAGTAATGTCAGCAGTCGTATGAAGATCATCTACTCCTCTCCACACGGGAACAAGAAGCTCTTTATTAGTTCATCAAGCAAGATGTATTCAAAGTTTTGTAAGAATAGCAAGCATGTCTTGTTCAGTGAGGTTGACTCATAAGGTACGATCAATCAACTCTGGTTCGAAAGGAACTGTACGAAGAGGTGCGTCCTGTATTCGATGAGAAACGCCAACTAGTGATCGATTGCCAAGTTCTTTTTTTCACAGATACTCTAATTCATCGAGAAGTAAAAGTATACTTGCCTGTGTATACACAGGTGCAATATGTTTTTCGAATCTCGTCTGAGCATCAGTTCTAATTCATAATCTCATGGCAGTCTTTCTCACTACAACAGGATCGAATTGTGCTACTTCTATGAGAATACGAGTTGTCGTAAGTGAAACACCACTCCTCTTTCCTCACACCACTCAGGCAAGAGCAAGTATTCACTGATCGTCACAAATAACGATATCTTGTTCAGTGAGAGCGTGCTCTGTATCGAACAAATCGATAAATGTTTCACCGTGAGCAGCTTGTCTGACCACAAGTGATCACTGTATCGTATCAGCATCGAAACAATGAATAGGTTGTCCAGTAAGATACATAAAGTAGTTACTAAAATCTACTCGGTTATTTTTAGAAATAAGTCACACATCCAGCAGTTGTAAACGCTGGCGTAATGAACTCTGCTGTATAGTTACTCCTTCAAGTTCTACGATATTGTACGAACCAACATACGGTGACTGTATCTCTACCTCGAGAGGAGTTTTTGTAGCTTGATGAAGCGTGTGTTGCAACGTTTTCGGACTGATTTGCTCTGCAATGCTTTGAAGACGTGAAAAACGAATGTTGTCAGGAAACAATGCGTTTATCTCTCGAGCAAGTCAGAAATGACCAAACATATCTGGTCTATGGGTAATGGTTTTATTTTCTACATCGAGCATTCGATTTTCCAACCAAGGAGCATGTTCTCCAAGCGATTGTCAAAGATCTGTAGCTGTAATATCGTCGAAATCAGTTTTCTGAGTTGATGCTTCATCTACCTCTTGAAGAATCCAAATCCCATGGAGTCAGAGGTCTTCTTGGATACCAAGTTCTTCTTTCGAACAAATCATGCCATTACTTTCGAGTCATCTCATCTTGCGTGGCTCTATTTGTAACTGGATTGCAGGCAAAAAACATCCTGGTAAAGCAACAGGCACATAGATGTGTTCACGAATATTTGTCGCTCACGTACAAATCTGAAACATACCACGTTCACCACAGTCTACCTGACATACGGTAAGCTTATCAGCATCAGGATGCTTTTCACAACTGAGTACTTTACCGATGACAACTAGTTCTGGAAAAACCCTTTCATGTGCTTCTTCTACTTCGCAGGATTGTAAGGTAAGTTGACGAGCAAGTGATGAAAGATCATATGATCCAGAGATATATCTACTGAGTAGTTGTTTGGTATACTTCATAAGACGAAAAAAATTGAAACTTCTCTTCCATAAGGAAATAGACGAAAAATGCAATTTGATCTCTAGAAAATAAGCTGTTCTATAATCTCTTTCACTTTTTGTCCGTCGTGTCTGATCCGATGTGCTCATACATGCTGTCATGCTCAGGAAGCACGAACGAGTTCGCTGCTGGTTGCTTCTTCTTCATAAGAAATAAGAAGATCTTTTTCTATAAGCTGATAGTCATGTAATTTATCATAATCCACGACAATCGGATGTGATCACGTGCGTGCATATTGGACGAGAATATGACGTGGAGGAAGTGTTGTGTTGTGCAATATAGTATCTATCTTTCTTCATAGGTATGTTTCTAGCTGGATTGCATGATCGCTAAGCGTATATCAATCAGTTTGTGATGGATAGGTCATGACGTTTGCAATATAGACAATACGTGCAGATGAACGACTTATTGCTTCTTTCATTCACGAAAAAAGCAAGGTAGAAATGATTCATGTACCGAGCACCCCAGGACAGATAACAATCATGTCCGCTTTATCGATAGCTTGTACACCGTCTTCTACCGCATCGTACTGTTCACTGAGAAAGTATGTTTTTATAGGTATTTTTTGTTTTTCTCTCTTGATAATTTGCCATTCACCGTGAAGAAGTGTTCAATCATCTAGTTCTACACAAATTTGTGCTGGATGATTACTAACCGGCAAGACACGAGCAGGAAGTCATAAGAGATTATTGAGATGGAGTATACCTGCTTCATAATCGCCACATATTCTCGAAAGTGCTCATACAATAAGGTTACCTAGATGTGTGCCTGATAACTCTCCTTCAGAAAATCTGTAGTTCAATAGCTTCGATAAAACATCGTTATTTGGATTTATAGCGTTGATAACATTACGAACGTCTCCTGGAGAAGGGATATGAAGAGATTCTCTGATGAGTGCACTCGATCAGCCATTATCTGTTGTTGTGACGAGAGCTGTTATTTCACAATGTGAAACATGAATAAGTCATTTAAGCACTGCTGCCTGTCCAGTTCCAGCTCATATAGAGACAATATTTTTCATAGAAGAAAGATGATGAAAAGGTTAATGTGTCCATTGATATATAAGTTTCCTTGTATTGCAATTGGTGAGAAAAATGATAGACACAAACAGATCTATTCTGTTTTTTGTTGTATGAATCGTCTTTTTCTGAAACAGTGTCTCGCATATAGCATAGTGAGTGTTGCTTCCTTGCTCTCTTTTTCTGTTGCAGAACGTTTTGAAGAAATAGCTTGATTGATAGATCCGTCTACTGATGAGAGGTATATCGTGCTTCCCCAAAAGTATACGACTACTGCTCACCCTATATATGTAAAAAAAACACTCTATAAAGCATTTCGTAATTTACACCAAGCAGCACAAGCGTCTGGTATTGATCTTCGCGTCAATAGCGGTCGACGTGACTTTACAGAGCAGAAAACACTTTTTGAACAGTACTCATTTGATAGAGCATTACCTCCTGGCACTTCGTCACACCATTTTTGACAAGCGATAGATATAGCAAATACCTATCCATGAGGAAACGCAGATACATGGTTGAAAGAACATGCTGCAATCTACTGATTTTGTCAGACGTACGATGGACATGCTAGTGACGTATGAGCGGAATCACGACACTATGAGTATCAACCTGAAATGTTCAGAGAACTGCTTATTTGATTTCGAGATGAGCTCTACCTCTACTTAAAACTGCAAAATGTGCTAGATAAGCAATCTCTCAGTAAACAAGAACTTTTTGATAGCTATATCTATCCCATTAGTCATACCTGTATCGATGCTTATCCTTCTCGCTTGCAAGATGCGGTAACATGAATTAGACTTGATCGCAAGCTCGATAGCGATGCTCCTGATCATCTCGTCTATACGCTTTCGAGATACAAATCTCCTGCATGAACAGGACTCTTTGCATTTTTGCCTCCAGAGATTCGTTTCGTAAAAACAGCACATCACTGATTACAATTTGCCTCGCTTACTCTATATCCGAAACAGATACAAGAACTGTTTTTCGATTACAAAACATGGTTTCGTGAGTGAGTAGAAAGGTTTGTGCTCTTGAGAACTTATCAACAGCTTACTATGCATACCCAACCCAAAATTAGCTTTTCAGGGAAAAAGTAAATATACTCTAGTCAAGTGACTTTTACGTGGTTATGTAAATCATGTGAGTGCATCATGCGCCTCTCGCAGTAACTTGACATTTTGAAAAAAAGGTGCCTTTTTGTTTGATAGAAAAACCAGCACATGATATAGCTACTCTACTTGACAAACCTATGACAAATAATCGTGATTTGGAGAAATTGATCTCCTTATTTCCTGTGTTTGAATACTATATCAAGAAGTTAAAGCCATGAGCATCTATCGCTGATCTGTGATGTGGACAGTGAGTTGCTGCTCTTGATTTATCATTGCTAGAAAAAGACTTTTCTGTGACAGGTATAGATCAACAACAGCCAAACGATAATCTGCTTTCTTCACCATTGCTCAGACATATATGATGAGATTTAGAAAGCAATATTCTTCGAGACAGTATTCCTGATCACTCATTTGATTTTATGTACAGTTTTTTTACCTGTATGTATTTGCAAGATCCGTTCAAACTTTTGGAACAGACACATAAAAAACTAGCTTACTGATGAACAGCATTTATTCATCTGTGATATTTGGAACAGTATGCATGATGAAAACAGTTTCTGGAAGAGCAACTATGAATAAAAGAATCTCCTAGTGCTCGTTTGATAGTATGAGCTAATTTTTGAGCTCCCCTTTTACCTGTAGACAGAGAACAGCTAAGCGTAAGAAACATCTCTGTACTTCTTCATCCTGTAGTATTAATGTTTACCAAGAAAGATACTTTTTCTCCAAAACTTGTAAGTGCAAGACAAGGTGTCTATTTTACTCCCACATGATGACTGTATGATGAGATATGACCAAAATGTCAGACAGCACATTCTGATAAATGGTATACATACTATTCTTAAAAACAATAGAAACAAAAAAACAAGCAATGCTTGTCGCTTATTTTTGGTACTATGGTGCCTAAGGGGGGGGGACTCAAACCTCCAAGCCGAAGCATCCCGATCCATCGGGACGTGTGTACCAGTTTACTGTCAAGTCATAAATGATTCGATCATTTTCCTACTTTTTGATTTTTTTAGATATATTTCTTGTGCATATACTTCTTCATAAGAAGTATATGTTTGAGAGTATTTTAACACAACAGGCAAATATTTTTTAGTCGAATTTACTCATCATTTCATATGTCTTTGTACTCTTTCTTCGAGATTTCTTCTAGATCAGATATAATACTTTCCATTAGCCATTTCAAGTATGTACACACAAGGATTCATAGTGGTTATGAAATAATGTGGTGCCTAAGGGGGGACTCGAACCCCCAAGCCGAAGCATACGCACCTCAAGCGTACGTGTATACCAGTTCCACCACCTAGGCAAATAATTTAGCTATCAGACAGGTCGTCCACAACCTGAACTGATAGTGTGGGTATGTGTAGTGATCTTTTGATAGATTACAAGTTATTTTGGTGTATCAAATTTCTTCAGAAAGTATTCTTTTTTTTCTTCTGTTAATTTTCAAAACGGTGAAAATCAATACAGTTTTTCAAAGACAACGCTAGCAAAACTTTCTGCATAATCCTCATGTGAACTACTTTTTCCATATTCAGTGATAAATTTGTCGTAAGTACATACTATCATCTCACTTCATGAGTTTAGTTTTTTTCGACACATATCACTAAATGCTTTATCGTTACTATCTACCCAGTGTGCATAGTAATGACCTATTTCATGTATAATAATATAGTCAAATAACTCTGAAAATCTTATGATCGCGTTATATTCAAGACAAGTGGGTACGATAAATCTCAGTCAATGAAAGTTTATTTCTTGTCCATCTTTTACCATAATAGTAGTTCAGATTTCGTTTTTATTAGTGAGAGTAGGTGTTTTTTTCCTGTCAGAAGAATAGGGTAAAAACAAATCTTTATTTTGTTCTAATTGAGAGAAAATATAAGCAGATACGCCAAAGTTACATCATGTCGTAGTTATAAATTCTATTTTTCATGAAATATCGTTCACTTCTTGTTCAGTTAATATTCAATGCTCTTTCAAAAAAAACAAGTTTTTTTCAATTTTACTGTTGGTAATATTCACAAAGATATCAGTGTTTTCGCGTTCTTTTGAAAGAGGATTTATATGTTTTATATCTATTTGAAAATCTTCGTGAACATTTCTTTTGTCGCGATTTGAAATATATTGAAGCATATTATTTGTTTCTAGTATTTTATTTTTACCCTCTATTTGAGAATTATTTAGGTGATTTCTATGAACTTCTGATAACCTTTTTTGATATAGAAGATTTGCATACTTTTTGGTACAATATGTATCCATATCGAGCGATTCTAGTTCGTACCTTTCTTTTTGCACTTTCAAAAATTGTTCTGATGTGAGTAGAATTCTAGCTCAAAGTGTTTGTTCACTAGGTTTCTCCTGAGCTCTTACTATCTCAATCATCTCATTATAGGCAGTTTCACCCGCTTCTTTTGTTCACTGAGAACAAACAAGTAAGAGTTCATTCAGCAGTTCATCATACTTATTATTCGAGAGGATATCTTTGTACGGATGTAGCGTATCTTCGAGAGATTCTATCTTGTCGTATAATTTTTTGCTTTTCTCTGCTCTATTTCTCTGAGTAACAAAGGTAATATAAGAAGCATTTTCTGGAATATATGCATAAAAAACCTCACTTTGATAGATATGTAAGGCGAAAACAAATAGAAAACAACAGCAACCGACAAAATACTTATTCATAGTCCTAGATTCTCTAAAAAAAGAGACAAACGTATTATAAACTATAAAAGGTATTTGTCAATTATTTGTTTTTATATTTGTGAGTTAAAAAGTATATGATCAGTATTCATCCTACTGCTACAGCACTGATATACAAAATAGTAGTGGTCAGAGTATATATAAAAAAAGGTATCGCATCCTGGAAAAGCAGTAATGCCAAAAATACGAAGCACAACAGAACAATACTTACACATCGACTCACCATTCGTGGATATAATGAGACATTACGAAAGGTCTCACTGATAAAAGAGTTAGCTACTCCCAGAATAGACAGTAGTTCCATATCATGTCAATGTTCTTTGGTAAGATTGCGAAAACAAAGCAGCAATAACACTCATCAACAAGTGAGTACACTACTCAGCACGAGAACGATTGCCCATGCAACTGCTTGAAGTAGTTGTTCTACTTGTGCTATCACTTCGTCTACTTCTATATATGAGAGGTGTGTTCAGATCGTTTCTGACATACTTTTCAGTATCATGGGACGTTCAGCAGGGGCGAAACTTTGTAGACTAAAGTATGATTTCGGTGCGTTTACAAACTGTTCGTTAGGAAGAACAAAGAAGAAAAATGGTTTGATAGCATTTCTGGTCGTACGTCTGAGCTGAACGACAGAAAAAGCAAACTCACGTCATACGATACTCATCACGATCTGATCTCCCACCTCTATATCGAGAGATTCAGCTACTCTACTATCTACGGAAATTTCTCCTTCTTGTAGAACAGATCACTGTTTCTTTCATGCAACGACTTCGTCATCTTGAGCGACCGTTGTCATGTTGAACTCTCTCGTATAGCTTCACGTACGGAGTTGCTTTCTGGCTAGTATATCACCCAATGGTACCTCATTGATACTTATTATTCTTCACAAGATCACATCATATAAAACACTCTGAGGAAAAAGCTGTTCGAGGCGTGGTGTATCTTGTTCACGAAGATTTAAAATAAACGTATTTGCTTGCTGTGTGCTTTGAAAATCGTTAATATATTCGGTAATACCTTGCCAAAACAGAAAACAACTTCACGAAATAGTAAGAATGCTTGTCATGATGGTGAGCATGAGTGGCATCGGAGATCATGGTTGACTACTACGACGAATGACTCGCCATCGAGGACGATTGGTTTCACGCAGATGCAGGGTATATGTAGCTAGACTGCGTAGTATTCGTGTCGAAAAAAAGTAAAGTATAATAATCACACTAACTAGTGTTCATCACAAAAAAAGAGACGATCGACTCCGTCACAATTCTACTAGCAAGGACAAAAGCATCACCACTCCCACACTTCCCCAACTGTATACTTGCTGTTTTGTACTACTAGTCGTGTATATTGAGGTGCTTAGAAGATTGTCTTTTTGAAATAACTCCTGTCGAGAAAATGCTAACGATCACATAACACCTATCGTTACGAGACAAGATGCTCGATAGGGTCATCGATTCCATAGTGGAATAAACAAAAAATCTGACCATGGAAGCAAACGCCATGCTTGGTATCACAAAGTTCATCACAACACACAAGCCAAAAGCAAAACAATAGCTAATACAAAGAGTGAAGTTACTATCAGACGACGCTTCGTTGTTCACAAAATACGTACGAGACGCATCGTCTCTAGTAGACGACGAATAAGGATGTCATTTATGAGACGTAAACCACTATACGTCAATACAATAAGCGAACACAGTGCAAGAACTATCACACTTTGTAACTGCGAAAAAAATTGCTCTCTTTGACTACGAGCAGAACTTAGACTCGTCACCTCTCGTTCAGGTAAGAGTTCTTGAATAGTATCTACGAGATCTTCATCAGGAGAAGAAGCAAACGTATATGCATAACGATATTGTATTCTGCTTCCTGTTTGTACCAATCACGTACGTTCAATCTCGCTAATAGGCACCAACACAAAGCGTCATCCATCAAACAGTTGTATACCAGCGGTAGGCATTTTCAGTATAGTTCCATCTACAGGAAAAAGTGCTTCTCCTACGGCAATAGTACTTCCTGTCACTAGCTGAGCAAGTGAATCGCTTAGGTAGACACCATTTTTTTTCTGTGTTGTCGTTTGTAATGTTCCATAGAGGGGATAATACTCGTCATATCCGAGAATTGTCGTAAGTAGTGGTTGTCACGTTCAGATTGCTAATGAGTTGAGAAAACGAACGGTGCTACTTTGTTGAAATGGTCATGAGAAGAGCTCTTCTATCTCACGTTTTTTTTCTAAAAAAAGTGGTTTCGCTCATTCGATAACAATATCTCCTCACAGTGATTCTATCGTCTGTGTATCTAAGTATGTAGTAATAGAGCTGAGTGCTTGGCTCAGAAACGTAAACCATGCACTCACCCAGATGAGCAGTGCAAGCATGATGACAAATACCTTTTTGTGCGGAAAAACAAGGAGACCCAATAGTGGAAACATATATCTTATAGTGTAAACAATTTTTTCTTACCCACTTGGTTTATCAACTCCACCCCAGAGGTTCATAGAATTCAAATCTGCCTGTCCAGCGTGTTTGAGTTGAAGAAATAATTGCATCTTGTAGGCAGCAAGATTTGCAACAAAAAGAGCAATAAGTCGTTCTGCTCTCGTCTTCGTTTGCGAAAAAATACTAACTTCCGTTGCCAATGCATCATCATCTAGTCATTCGATAGCTTGTACTACTTCATTACACTCTGTATCTAGGACACTACTCCATCTAGTAGGATCAAAGTTTTCTGTAATAGTTCCCATATCAGCAAAGACAGACATATCTTGTTCCCCTCTTACGACCAGTTGCAATTGTTTTCAAAACGAATAGCCAAGATAAACCATCAGATCTCTTACTGATCTTTGTGCATCGGTAAATTTATGTCCTAAGTGTTGTTCAGTGGTGATCTTAGTTCATAAGTGTTTGAGGATGCGAAACTCATTGGTTATGTGAGCGAGAAGTTGCTTTTTTGTATACATGATGAGTGAAAAAAGAGTTAAAAAATAGCTTTCGTCTTCAACGCAAGATTTCCAAAACGGCAATCTTGATGTGAGTATATAGAAATATCTACATGCTAAACATACTATTTTTTCTCGAAGATACAAGAACGATTTCTAGGCAAGTTTAGATCCATTTGGCACGTTCTGATCTGGACTAATCAGAACAACAGACGTATCACCTAGTACGATTCACGTTGTCAGC
>CAYLWY010000028.1:6654-13650 GCA_964387665.1 uncultured Candidatus Peribacteria bacterium | reverse complement strand
CTTGTGCTGAAAAACTTGCTGGGACGAGATGTTTGAGATTGAGTACACTGTAGAGTGCTGCTTCGCTAGGAGAAATAATAATACCAGGAAGCAATGCGTGAAGTTCATCACTACAGCACTGCATGATCGTATGGTAGTAGTTTTTTTGTTGTTCGTATCGTGAGGTCAGTTGTGTAGGAGACTGATCGAGAAGTCAGGAAAAGATATACTGTCCGATCGCATTTGCTCATAGATTGCTTGTATGTTCTGCAGTGACTCATGTGTACAACTCTTTGTTGTCCGTAACGAGTGCTCCTATTCTGAGTCAGCACGCGTTTCGCACTTTGGACGCACTTTCGATACTGACTCTACGTCATGAGATACCAGGACAGATGGTTTCATCGATAGCTCGGATACTGGCAGTTTTTTCTGGCGTATACACAAGTTCTCTATATGCCTCATCACTTACAAACCAAAGATCGTGCTTCACACACAGCTGTGCAAGCATCAGCATGTAGGATGCAGGGATCGCTTGTCAGGTCGGATTGTCGAACGGTATGATGATTATCGCGTGAGGTTGGTGCTCAGCGATGTATGATTCTCGAGTTTGTTGATCAGGAAGCTGAAACGATCACGTGTCGTCTTGGATTCTAGGTACAGCAACGACTGATCTACCAATTCTCTCTGCTAGGAGTTTGTAGTTCGAGTATGCAGGGTCGAGGAGGAGTACTGGATGTTCACGACTTCATGGATTGTTTCCCACTCACAGCAGCGCAAGCTCCATTGCTTGTGACCCTCAGTCAGTAATACATACGTGCAGATGGTCTGCTGGTAGTCCGCTACTGGTAGCGATGAGATGACGAAAGGTGTCTTGACAAGCAGGAGTACCTGTAGTCGGCGCGTATTTGACTACTCATCCAGCAAATTCTGGAGCATCACTTACTTGTTTCATGCGTGCTTGCAGTGCAGGATGCATGGGAAGCGTAACGTTTCCTATCGCACCGTTTAGTGCATCGACACCGTCAGTTCTTTTGCTAAATGCAAGCTGTGCTAGACGAACCGCTGAGGGTTGGCGAGATTGTATATACGAGGAAAAAATAGGCATAGCAGAAAAAAGGATAGATGGTAGTATACTATCTATCCTGAGTCAAATCGCAAGGGTGCAAATACATATAAAATTTTATTCTAGAACAACATCTCATTCAATATCCACTTTATCGGCTTTTTGGGGTTCTATCTTATTTATCTCTAATTTTTTTACAGTTCCAAACTCAATTTTATTTATGTAAAAAGGTACTCTTAAATATATAAAGTCATTAGGTTCTTTACTATAGGTTCATATAATGAAGTATGCGTCATTACCTTTTTTGTACTTAAAGAGTCATAAAACTTGCTTTGTTTCGTAAAAAGAGTCTTTCTTCGGATATTTTAAAGTTCTTAGGAAATCTCCTATATTCATAGTTCTATTAATATATTTGTCTTGAGGGTTAACGGGTACTCTGTGTTGTTCAATAGTTCCTTTAGGACGTTTTCTTCATGTTTTTGTGTAAAATGTATTAATAATAGTATACCATGGTAATACTTTTACTCATTTCTTAATACCGAGATCTAGTAAGTAGTTTACTTTTGCAATTATACCGTCTATACCTCATACTATAAACACATCTTTGAAAACGTCTTCTATTCATCAAGATAATCGATCCTGATTAAGAATAGTACTGTCGTTGTATATTAAGTTATATGATTCCAATCTTCTTAGAAAATCTATTCACTTAGTTGCAAGCTCACTCTTTTTTTGAGTGTCTTCGTTGACTTCTACCGCTTTTGTTCATGCTAATAAATTGTCAGGTAAATTTGTAAATAATAACTCTAACTGATCTAATTGTCGTTCTGATGTTGGGTCTCATATCTCCTTTACAAATTCCTTATACTTATGCAAGTTACTTAAAAATTGAGTTTGACGTAGATCACTTATTTGTCTGTATGTTATTCATCACTTAGCAATAACTTTATCAAGCAAATCAAAAAGATTGTAACTAATATTATCTTGAATATACTCCATTCATTTTTCAAATTTTGGCATTGCTTTGACTCATTTAAGTAATCATAGTTCACTTTTTGAGAACTCATACAAATCTCTGCGTTTTGATTGCATGATTTAAAAATAATAAATTAGCTTATCTTATTTTATATATTATAAATAATAAGTCAATATTACTTCCACTCTTTTTCAGCTTGTTTTTTTCTATATCTGTTTGCGAATCTATGTGCTTCGTCTCTGAGGTTGATGATAAGCTGATCAGCATGGGTATAGAGAACGGGATACTCGAGGATAGTCCGCTCAGGTCAGAACTTGTAGATCATTTCTGGAGCTCCAACGAGTTTTTTGCTTCTTTGTCTTGCTTCTCCTTTTCCTAGTGCGATGATATCTACTTGCTCGAGGAGTTTCTTTACCGAGGGATATTCTTTTGCTAGTTCACGAATAATTCCCAGTTGTCCTTTGCCTCCATCGATGATGAGAAGATCAGGGAGGAGGTGTGTTCAGATGGTTTCCTTGGTGAGTTTGCACCTTCTGATAATTACCTCTTTCAGTGATTGGTAGTCGTCTGAACTCCCTTTGACGACACTTTGGATTTTGTACTGACGGTAATGCATCTTGTCTGGGATTCATCACTTGAAACATGATAGTCACCCACTGATATACTCACCAGAAAGGTGAGAAATATCGATACACTCCATATGCAACGGAATACGAGACAGGTCGTATGATTGTTGTATCTCTACGAGGAGCTGATCCATGATGTTGTCTTCGCTGAGATTTGCAGTAGATTGGAGATACGATGCTTGCACTGTTTCGAAAAGTTCACCGAGCATCGCTAACTCTTTCTTACTCAGACGTGCTAGTGAATTCGTTGCAACTATTTGCTTATCTGTATCTTGTAGTATCGTAGTAGTACATCAAAATTCTGCGTAGAGCGTTGCTGCGAGATCATTGAGTGTATGTTCATCAGCAGCTTTATGTGTTCTGATGATGTCTACGACTTTCCCATCAGTTATCTGGACGAGGAGAACAACTCGTGTCTCAGCGACGCGTTCTATTTTTCCTACGTATCCACTGACTGTATTTTTGAGTACGATGTGTTGATAGGTCTGGTCGAGTGATTGCACAAACTGATATATATCTCTGAGGGTGACGCATCGTTCGAAATATTCGTGACGAATAGCTGATTGTAGTTCTTTTTCTAAGACGGCGAGTACTGGTCCAGTTTTTCACGAAAAACAGTTACTTACGATCTGAACAATTTTTTTATACTCCTCGACATACGCATCGTATGACTTCTCTTGTTTTCGTCATTGACGTTGTGCTTGCTGGACAAGGGCTTCTTTTTTTGAATCATTGAGGCAGGCGATGACGCTTCGTCATGCATCTAGTCAAAAAAAGTAATCGCTATGCAATACTCACTTACCAAATTCGAGTGGCTTCATCGTATGGAATTTGAACACTTGTCTGAGGTATCTGAGCAGTTGTCGCAGTTGTTTACTATTGTATCTCGGTCAGATATACGTACTGCCATCGTTTGCTCTTTTTTTGACAATACGGAAGGTAGGAAACGGTCCTTTGCTTATTTTTAAAAAAACATAGCTAGAGTTGTTTCTCAGTAATTTATTGTACTCGGGAAGATGTTGTTTGATGAGATTGTCTTCGAGGAGAAGTGCATCTGCCTCACTTGGTGTTTCTATCCGTTCTATATGTGATGCAGCGGCAACCATTTCTTGTTTCCACAGTGATCCAGGAGAGAAATATTGCTGTACTCTTTTCAGGATATTTTTTGCTTTTCCTACATACAAAAGTTGTCCTTTGTAATCAAAGAACTTATAGACTCATGGTGAACTGGGGAGGTGTGGAGGAGGAATTTTCATATGTCTTGCTTAGAGAATAGTGTCGTCAGCAGGAGGGGACTTTTTTGGTAGTGCAAGCCAAATAAGTACTCAGCTTACTGCAGATGAAGTGAGAAATATAATATCATCACTACTGGGTTGCAACGGTCCGAGAAGACTAAAAACGGTATCACTTACTTGATTGAGAAGCTGATGTACTTTTTGTGGAAACAAATCGTTTCATACTATGATTCCTCAAACACTCAATCATCATACAGTCGAAAGGAGACCGCGCAGTCATTTGTTCATTGATTTTTTTTGCAATAAACATAAAACGATCGTTATTGATACTATCTATCTTGGTTTGTAAAAAAAGATGAAATATACGTTGCTTTTGTTTTTTGCAGTTTACACTCTACGGTGATTTGTCCGATGACAGACGATTACGCTTACTCCATCGACTACATCGGTAGATATAAATATGACGTTTTGACTCACGGTACAGGTCGAATGATTACAGAATCCTGGTGAAGTGCACATTCAATGAGTCGATAAATTTACTGTTCGTGGACAAGCACAGTCTACCTCGATGCAGCTCGTCAATGGACAGCAATCGTCCCAGATCCAACTCCAGCTTCAATTACAACCTACCGCTACGTGATCTTTTACGATCTGACCAGCACGTATCGCTCTATGAACTGGGGAGATTTTTTCAAATAGTATCACGATAGATGTTACTGGTGAAAAATTATTTCTCCAACCGCAACAAGCAGCGACACTACTCGGCGTGCAAGAGGAACAAATACCTGCTGATGAAGACGGTGAAAAAGAAATACCACAAGAGCAGTCATGATCGTATCGTTGGTGGCGAGGAGTGTTGATTGTTGTTCTCGTAGGCATGCTGCTAGCACGAAAAAAATATGCATCTTGGCGAGGAATGAAACCTATACTGAGCACTCCTTCCCAGAAGAAGTTACCTATGCAGATTCCAGCAGAAACTGATGAAGCATTTCGAATACATATGGATATGTGGTGGAGAGAAAAACTGAGCGAACTGACGGACACAGATTGTCTAGTCGGTACGACAACAGAATTGCTCATGTGGAGCAGAACGCTATGAGATGAATACGCATGATTGTTTCGTGAGGCGTTTGCACGTATAGAACAAGTAAGATATGCAGGTAGTGAGGAACAGGAATATCGTTCTACACTTCTTGATCTTGCTCATCGTTTGTCTCGTTTACTCAAACATCATGACTAACACGCCACAACTTGTTACTCCTTCTTTGCAGCGACGTGATAGTTTTATCAAAGCGATACGCGACTCCACACCTGACGAACAGCGTTATGAATTTGGTGCTCCTGGAGATGTTTCTCCACTGGTCTATGGAGTGGATCGTTATATCAGCGAGATGCCAGGTTATGCACGTTGAGAAAACTTACCAAAGTGACGAGTAGCACAGACGATTTGGTGGCTGATTGTCGATAATCAATTTGTCTGACAGATCAAACGTAGACATGCGTTAAATGATTATTTGTCTACCTATGGAGGGCATATCTGATATCTGATATCTGATAGCTCCAGCACGACGTCATCAGTGATGGGGGACGAAGATGCTTGCTCTTGCACTACAACAGCGAAAAAACGAGTGAATCACACAGCTGCTTGTTACCTGTAACGAGAAAAATGTCTGATCGAGAAAGATCATAGAAGCGAATGGAGGGGTGTATATGAGCAAAATACGGTCAGATGAAGAGCAAGATATGAAGCTGAGGTATTGGATTTATTTGTAGCGTTACAATGCGGTAGCCGTCATTGCGAGACTGAAGCATTATAGAATAATATATGGATTGCCACGTCGCAAGCTCCTCCCCGACAAGCCGAGGGCAAGCGCAATGACGGAACGCTCTATTAAAGGAATACTCTTTGACTGCTTGTTATTACTGATTGCGTCATTGCGAGACTGAAGCGAAGCGAAAGTCGTGGCAATCCACGAGAGGCGTGTAATGGGTTGTCACCTATTTCACTGCGTTGTATTCTTCCCCCACAAGTCGAGGGCAAGTGCAATGACGGGACCATGTATAAGTTATGATAAAAGATAAACTGTTCTTGTTTCCCATTCAGTCACTTGTTATAGTAATCATTTCTTTTTTCAGTATCTTTGCGGAAATTTAGTTTGTATCATTACCTATGTTACCAGAAGAAACCATACAAGACGCACAGCAACAAATTGCTGACGTAGTTACTGAGGTGCAAAAAGTTGTCATCGGTCAGTCAAGACTCGTACGCAATCTAGTCGTAGCGTTGCTTGCAAAAGGACATATCTTGCTCGAGTGAGTGCCTGGTCTTGCAAAGACGCTTTCTATCGAAACGTTGAGTAAAGCTATCTGAGTCAGTTTTTCGCGTATTCAGTTTACGCCAGATTTGTTACCGTCAGATTTGTTGTGAACGAGAGTATTTGATCCAGCAAAGGTAGATTTTGTAACAAAAAAATGACCGATATTTGCCAATCTTGTTCTAGCAGATGAGATCAACCGTGCTCCGGCAAAAGTGCAGTCAGCACTGCTCGAAGCGATGGCAGAACGTCAAGTTACTATCGGAGAGGAAAAGTTTGTCCTCGATGCCCCGTTTGTCGTGATGGCAACACAAAATCCTCTCGAACAGGAGTGAACGTATTCGCTTCCTGAAGCACAGCTTGATAGATTTCTTCTCAAGACGGTGATTACCTATCCGACTCAGGACGAGGAGATGCAGATCATGAAGCAGATAGGATGAGCTGAGTTACCCTCTATACAAAAAATTATTACCCAAAAGCAAATTCTCGCGTTACAGTCAGTGGTAGGAGAAGTGTATGTATCAGAAGCGATTTATCAGTATGTGAAGAATATCGTTTTTGCTACGAGATATCCAGAGCAGTACAACCTATTTGAATTGAAAAATTATATCGATTGGTGAGTATCTCCGAGAGCGTCACTTGCACTGATTCAGTGTGCGAGGGTGCTTGCCCTTATTGCGTGAAGAGCATATGTTATTCCTGAAGATATCAAGGAAATTGCTCATGAAGTGATGAGACATAGACTTGTCCTGAGTTTCGAGGCACTTGCAGCTGAGGTGACCGCTGATTCGATAATTACGAC
>CAYLWY010000028.1:0-6554 GCA_964387665.1 uncultured Candidatus Peribacteria bacterium | reverse complement strand
TAAATGTTCGCATACGATACCATCTTTGTCGCCATCTAGTCCGTAGACGTCTAGCTTTTTGATGGCTGTTTCATCTAGGGAGCTATTGTATTCTTTTATTTTGGTGACACATTTTTCGTATAGGGTTTGTGCTTGAGGTTGGGTGTCAAAATTTGCACAGTTCAGATCATCAGCTGCATCTGCTACGACACAAGCGCCGATGAGTCTCACTCACTTCACGTTTTGTACTCTTGATTCTTGGATATCTCCTGTCTTCCACAATGTTTCGAGATCGAGATCATAACCGAATACTTCTAGACCAAGTGCTGTAGCAGCGACGATACCTGTTCCGAGAAGTATTTGTTTTGATCTCTTCGGTAATCCACCAAACTGATACAGAAGGACAACAATAATAATTAGTGCAATTAGTAATCATATCATGAATGATTTACTACGTCTTGCTTGGGAGATTTTTTCGGTGAGTGTCATGAATGAAATAATATAAAAATTATTTTCAACATAATTCTCTCCTTCTTTAAATCAAGAAGTTTTTTTCATACTTTATTCTTTGCTTTTTATTTGTGATTTTCATACAGTCATACGTTTAATCTTTTGGAAAGATGTACAACCGTAAAACTATTCGTTTGCAATGATACGATTATTCTTCCACATGAAAATATTTTGTTACTATATGTACAAAAAATCGTGTACATTATTTTGGTGAAATTGCAGATGGTTTTATGGCGTTGAACGCATTGTGAAGACATACCTATACTTGTTGGAAACAAATAGAAATATTTCATCCACATGTTGTTGTTGACGCATTTATTTGTATGCCAAATCATGTTCATGGTATTATTACCATTGGCGAATTGGTAGGGACGCATCATATGCGTCATATATTCAACCATCGTCCCATATCCAATCATCAAAAGGACGGATGTGATCCGTCCCTGCAGTTACAATGCCTATCGGAATCATTGTGATCAATTATTCGTTGATTCAAAATTGGTGTTACCCAATATGCGAAACAAAACAATCTACCCTTTGAACGACAATCACGTTTTCATGACTATATCATTCGCGATCAATGCGTTTATGATCGTATTGTACAATACATAAAAAATAATCCACAGAACTGGAAAGAAGATAGATTTTGGTAGGAAATAAAAAAAATGCCTCATACATAAGGTATGAGGCAGAATAATACTAGAGTATAAATTGAATTTTCTACAAACTTCTCTCCTTATATTCCTTAACAATTTGTTCACCAAACTGTTCTAGACTAACTTCATACTGTTCTTTGGTTTTATAGACTCTGACGCTTACACTCTTATCTGTCTGTTCTTTTTCTCAGATGATGAGCATGTAAGGAACTTTGATAAGCTCGGCGTTGCGTATTTTCTTGTTTAACGAATCAGAAGAATCGTCAAGTTCTACTCTGATGTTCTGTTTCGTAAGATGCTGTTTTACTTCGTAGGCGTAATCGTTGAAGGTGTCGCTCACGGGAAGGATAGCAACTTGTTTCGGTGCCAACCAGAGAGGGAATGCACCTGCAAAATGTTCTATCATCACTCAGATAAATCTTTCTAGAGATCATGAAATAGCTCTATGGATCACTACTGGACGTTCTTTTTCTCCTTGCTCATTGACGAATGAGAGATCGAAACGTTCTGGTTGATTAAAATCTACTTGAATAGTAGCTAATTGCCACTCACGACCGATCGCATCCTTGAACTGAAAATCGAGTTTTGGACCATAAAATGCTGCTTCTCCAGGCATTTCTTTGTAATTCAAGTCGAGGTCATCACAAATTTCTTTCAATGCTTGCTCAGCCACTGCCCGGTTTTCATCAGAACCTAGGTAGTTGCTTTTATCTTCTCCTCTCACCGACAACGATACTCGGTAACTATCTATCATGCCCATCGTGGTGTAGAACTCTTTCACGATACCGACTATTGTGGTTATTTCTTCCTTGAGCTGGGTTATGCGACAGAAAAGATGCCCATCATCTTGGGTAATCGAACGAACACGAGTCAATCAGCTGAGTTGACCTGTCTTCTCGTCACGGTAGACGGTTGCAGGTTCGAAGTATCTGATCGGCATATCACGATAAGAAAATTGGTTATCTGCAAACAGCTGCATATGGTGCGGACAGTTCATTGGCTTCAAAAAGTAGTCTTCTTTACTCGTTCATCCATGGACGTGAAACATATCTTCTAGGTAATGTCCTGCATGACCAGAACATTCATAGAGAGCTTCTTTTGCCAGATGAGGAGTTCGTACCCATTGATATCCGTGATTTTTATGCAATTCTCGAAGATAGTCAGTAAGTTCTTTACGAATAGTCATACCATTTGGCTGGAACAGAGGAAGTCATGATCCTACTAAGTCAGACAACGTGAATATCTTTAATTTCTGCCCTAAAATTCTATGATCTCTTTTTTTTGCTTCTTCAATCATGGTTTGGTAGGTTTGGAGTTCTTCTTTTGTTTCAAACGCTAGTCCATAAATTCTCGTCATCTGTGCATTATTTTCATCTGCTTGCCAGTATGCTCATGCAACCTTATCGAGAGTCATTGCTCCTGCGTCCAGATCTTTGGTAGTTTCTACATGAGGTCATGCACAGAGGTCTATATAGACAACTGCTTGCTCTGTGGTAATAACTCATTTCTCTATGAAGTAGGTAGTTGTAGTAGTGTACACTTCTTTGTATCCAGGAAGGGTGTCTCTGAGAAATTCTAGTGTTTTTGCTGGTGTTACATTGAGATAATACGTTATAAACTGTTCTCATTGAGCTGAGAATTTATCGAGGAGTTCGTTTTTTAACGTCTGACCAGTGAGTGCGTTGATCTCATAGCCATGACCTACAGGACATTCATAGACGACGTAGGTTTGTGGCTCTTTGGCTATGAGTTGTATTTTTTTGGTAAGGTCTTTGCATTGATCTGACGAAAATACGATACCATCAGCAAAAAGGACGTCATAGTAAAATCCTGTATCGATAGCAGGACCAGTACCGAGTTGTACGGTTGGATCTATATACCTTTGACATGCTTGTGCAAGGAGATGAGCGAGCGAATGACGCTTTGTGCTCAATGGAAAAAGGTTATCGTTCATAGTTTTTTAAGAAAAATGCTAAATTTTACCTACATAGTGACCATACATATCTATTTTTTGTGTTTATGCAATAAGTATGCTCTCTTTTTGAGCAATATGATGTAGATTTCTGTAATAAAATACGTATGGGATGTATAGTAGTATGGTTTTTGCATTTATTTTTTGTTCTATCCGTTATGTTTTCTCGTAAAATACTTAGTGTGTGTTTACGATTATTTCTGTGAACGTCACGAGTGTATGCTTTTTGTGGTGATTCTGTGATTGATCTAGGAGAGCAATGTGATGATGGATGAGTTTCGAGTGGAGATGGTTGTGACGTATTATGTCAATATGAATGATGATATGAGTGTGTAAGTGAGCCAAGTTTTTGTACTGAATGTTTTGCGTGAATGTATGGAACGGGAGGTAGTTGTTTCGCTTGCCCTGCAAATACCTATAGTTCTTTTGATGGTCAAGAGAGTTGTGATGTCTGTCCTGCTTGAAGTGAATCACCTCCGTGATCGTTTTACTGCGACCCCTGCGGACCATGATCGTATAGCGAAGCGGGAAGCTCTTGTACGTTGTGTGCAGCGTGAACCTATTCTGTAGATGCGTGAACCGATGTTTGTTTGTTGTGTAATCCATGAGAGGGTAGCACAACATGATCTATTTCTTGTGAACTATGTTTGCCATGAACAGCAAGTAATATGAGTGGATCAGTATGTACAAGTTGTGGAACGGGAGAGATAGCGTCATTGACTGGGAGTCAGACATGTACTTCATGTGATCCGTGATACGAAGCTGATGAGACGCATACGATGTGTCTTGCTTGTTCACCTGGAAGGTATGAAGATGGATGAGTATGTATCCCTTGTATGGCTTGATTTATATCAGCATGAACGTGAGCTACAGAATGTAATGCATGTGGCATAAATACATTTACTGCATATACAGAATCTTCTGTTTGTGTGCAATGTCCATGATGATCTGAAAGCGGAACGGGTGCGAGCGAATGCGTGCGATGTTCCCCATGATCGTTTGGTATGAGTTGATCCTCTTGTTTAGAGTGTGCACCGTGAAGATATAGTTCACTTACTTGATCTACAGAATGTTTGCTCTGTTCTCCATGAACATACTCGTCTACCTGATCTACCGAATGCACACCGTGTGCACCAAATACCTTTACAGATACAACCGACTCAGCAATTTGCCAATCTTGTCCTGCAGGATTTGAAAGTGGTACGGGTGCAACCGAATGTGCCCCTTGTGGCTTGTGAACAGCAAGTATGACCTGATCTTCGTGTACAGCATGTGATCCATGAACATATGCACATCTTACCTGAATGCCGGAGTGTCTGAGTTGTCCTGACGGATATACCAGTACGACCTGAGCTATGACCTGTACTGCGTGTGAAGTAGGAATGTATGGGACGTGATGAATATGTACTGCGTGTGCTCCTGGAAGTTATACAAACACAGAGGCATCATCTTCTTGTGTGTTGTGCGAAGCTGGAAGATTCGCTTCTTCGACCTGATCTCGATCATGTACACTATGTGCACCGTGAAGTTATGCTACTACCTGAGCGAGTGCATGTGAACTATGCGCTTCGTGAACGTATCAAGATAGTGCTGGAGCATCGTCATGTCTGCCTTGTGCTTCATGATGAGTAAGCGGTACATGAGCTACTGCATGTGATTTCTGCCCTTCGTGAACGTATCGTGTAGGAGAGGATTGTATTGCTTCACCGGTATGAGGATGATCTGCGAGTTCTCTGACTCTTTCTCCAGGATATTTTGTTGTATCCCAAGAGAACGAACCAAACGAAGAAAATGAATCGTGAACATGAAATCAAGAAGAAGTTGAAGAGTTTGAACAAGAGGTATTAACATGAACTGACGAAATAGTTCACCAAGAATCTCCGTTGCCGTTATATGATGATGAATTGGTCAATGCGTATAATCGAGCTAGAGAACACGCACTATTTGAAGAAGATGCATTTGATAATGAGTTGCTCTACAAACCTATGACGAGAGGAGAATTAGCTAAAATAGTAAGTAATTTTGCACGTAAAGCATTACATAGACCATATGTGTATGATATTCGTTGTGCGAGCGATTTGTTTAGTGATAACTGATTGCGGGACCAAGATCTGCGTTCATATGTAGAACAAGCGTGCTCGTTGTCGTTGATGTGAAGAAGTAACGTAAATTGATCTGTCATGAAGCAGTTTAGAGCGTATGATATTGTCACTCGTGCTGAATTTGCTACCGTCATTTCTAGATTGCTGTATTGAACGAAATACAATGGAACAGACTGAGAGAATCGATACCAAGATCATCTTAACGTGTTGTATAAAAACTGATTTCTAAAACAGATAGATGCACCGTTTGTAGATGAAATACTCTGATACGTGATGATTGTCCTGATGAGAATTGGCGAAAAAAAATAAGTAGTCTACCATAGATTTTTACACAAAAATAAGTACAAAAAGCAGGACATTCGTGTCTGTGCTTTTTGTTTTGTGTTTTGATATGAAGTTTCACTTAGTAATTTTTGGTTGTCAGATGAATTATAGCGATGCGGCTCGTATCAAAGCAGTACTTACGAACTGTGGTCGATCACATGTCGATGAAAGAAACGATGCAGATGTTGTCATCATAGATACGTGTAGTGTTCGTCAAAAGTCTGAGGATAAGGTGCGATGATTACTAAAAGAAGTACGTCCAGAACAAAAGATTCGATGTACTGGTTGTATGATTGGACACAACTTGAATCTGAAAAAAGCAAAGGCGACCACGAGCAAGAAATATACGACAGGTAACTTCCTGTGAAATGTAGAAAGTAACGAACCAGCGATTGTGTGATTAGAACCACTTACCGATGAGATACGCAAGACACTCAGTCCGTCAGATGAAGTGTTGTATGTCAATCATAGTTTTGATCCGCTGTGGAGGACGATGCGAGAGTCATTTCCAAACACCGAGTTATTTTTCCGTATCAATGACTTAGGTTTTTTGCCGTTTGTGATGCGTAAGCTGTGATATACCGTCAATCCTGATATAGACGTAGTCAACGAATATACGTGAATCATCCCACACAACGCAAATATGCTTTTTGCTGAAAATACACAAACCGCATATGTGCCGATAAGCACTGGTTGTTCGCAATTTTGTGCGTATTGTATCGTGCCGTATGCGAGATGACTCGAAAAAAATAGAGACAAGGAGGAGGTGATGAAAGAGGTGGTAGCACAAATAGCTGGAGGGGCGAGTGAGATTGTTTTACTCGGACAGATCGTCAACAAACACCCTGATTTCGATGAGATCGTGCGTAGAACATGCGAGACCCCAGGGGTGAAGCGAGTGAGATATACTTCTCCGTATCCGACGTTTTATAGCGACACACTTTTGCACCTACACGAGACGATGGAAAATCTGTGTCCACATATACATATGCCGATGCAGTCTGGCTCGAC
>CAYLWY010000027.1:7378-14370 GCA_964387665.1 uncultured Candidatus Peribacteria bacterium | reverse complement strand
AGTAAAGCCACAGAATTTTTTTTTACTCATACTTTGTAGTATGCCTACGTATAATCAACTTTTGAAAAACAGAAGAAAACCTAATGCAAGAAAATCTAAAGCTCCTGCATTGCAATATGGAGTAAATACGATGAAAAACAATAAGAAGATCGAAATTGCTAGCCCATTCAAAAGAGGTGTTTGTCTAAAGGTGACTGTCACTACGCCAAAGAAACCAAACTCTGCGCAAAGAAAAATTGCGAAGGTGAGATTATCAAATGGTATGGAAGTGATTGCGTACATTCCTGGTGAAAAGCATAAATTGCAAGAACATAGTGTGGTAATGATCAGAGGATGAAGAGTGAAAGATCTTCCTGGTGTGAAGTACCATGTAGTAAGAGGGGTGTACGATGCAAACTCAGTTGATGGAAGAATGCAAAGTAGATCAGTATATGGAACGAAGAGACCTAAGAAAAAATAATCTATAAGAAGTTTATTAGTAATACATAATTTATTTTCCTATATCTATTGCTCATGGCAGGATTTAAAAAAGCTAATATGTTTCGTTTGCCTTCTACTACAGAGAGAATTGAGAAGTTTATCAATTTCTTGATGTTGGATGGGAAAAAGAATATAGCAAGACGTATCTTTGATAATACGCTTGAAGAAATTAAGAAAAATGGACACGTAAATCCTCTTGCTGTCTGGGAAGCGGCTATCGATAATGCTGCTCCTCAAGTGATGGTGAAATCAAAAAGAGTATGATGAGCGGTATATCAAGTTCCTTTGGAAGTTCCAGCGAGAAAAAGATTGTTTTATTGATCTAAGTGGATTATCGATATCGCAAGAGCAAAGAAGTGAGCTCCTATGTACATGGCACTTTCTGAAGAATTACTTGCTGCATACTCTAATCAAGGTAATGCGGTGAAAAAGAAAGAAGATGCGCACAAGATGGCTGAAGCAAACAAAGCGTTTGCGTATATGGCTAAGTATGTTAAATAATTGTTGTACACAATACTGTAGAAACTTTATTTGTTGTTAGTTTATTATGCCTTCAAGAAATCAATCAGGAAAACCGATGCACGTTCATCAAAATCCTAGTAGAAAGCAAATCAAATCTGGAAAGAAATACCCAAACGCTATCAAGACGCGACAGAAATTGCTCAGAAGAGAGCAAACTGAAGGATCTACTTTGTGGATTCAGAATGCTAAGAAATTTGCAAAAGCGAAGCTAACACGCATGGGTGTTAATGTAGATACGATTACTGCATAGTATTTGTTTTGAAGTTTTTATATATATGTTTCCTTCACTATCATGGGTAGATTAAAAACAAACGCAAAGAAGAAGTTAAATAAAGCACTTGTAAGAGTAGAAAAAGTGGTTGTCATGAGTATCAGAAATCAGGTACAACAACAAAGAAAGTGGAAAGCAGAAGTAGTTAAGAGAAAAGGATAAGTCTCTCTGTTTTTTTGGAGATTGTTTTCTTCACACATAGATCATTTTTGTTTCATTATTTTGCTACTACTATGAACGTACAAAGACTACAAGCACTAAGACGTGCTCAACAATATCATCTATTGCCTATAAAAGCAGGTATGATGGTTGAAATCCATGAAAAGATTGGTGAAGGAAATAGCCAAAGAATTTGGAAGTTCAAATGATTGGTTATTAAGGTGAAAAAACCAAATCATGCTGATGGAACATTTACCCTAAGAGGAAAAACATCGGGACATACTATAGAGAAAATCTATCCACTTTCGTTTGTAAACTTTGACCACGTGTACCTTCTTGATGTATACAAGGTAGCGAGAGCAAAACTTTACTACATCAGAGAAAAAATAGGTAAAGATGCGAAGATGAAGAGTTTAATTACTGCTGAACAAAGAGGAATTGATCTGCTTGTTGTGGCAAAAGAAAACCTTGCAGCTGAACTTCCTGCTGTAATACAACAAATCGCAGATGATGTAACTATTGATGAAACAACTGCTGATGCCATTGTAGAGGAAGTACAGAACGAAGAAACTACTATCGTGCAAGAACAAGTTGAAGTTGAAGAAGAGGTCGTAGCCGAAGAAGTCGTAGCTGAAACAGAAACTGGTGAAGAAGTAGCACAGGATGTGACTGCTCCACAAGAAGAACAAATAGCTGATTCTGAAGAAGAAAAAATCGCATAACAACATGACACTAAACTATATCCTTCTTATTTACTTATCTCCCTTATTGCAATGAAACTTACGGTAACTTCTCGTGATGTTATGTGAAAAAAAGTTAAAGACCTTAGAAAACAAGGAATTATTCCTGCCGTTGTATATGGAAAGCACTTGAATGAGTCTTTACATATTAGTATTGAAAAACTTTCTTTGGTTAGAGCATACGAGGCGGCTGGGACGAGTACTCCTGTAGAAATTACTGGAGAATGAATCAATCAGCTGGTTCTTTTTCATCATTTGCAGTTAGATCCAGTTACTGATCGCTTGAAGCATGTTGAATTTCTTGCAGTAAGCAAGGATGAAAAAGTGAGTACTGAAGTGCCGTTGATTCTTGTAGGAGTGTCTCCGTTTGAAAAAAGTGGTGCATGAAGAGTACAACTAGTTATACAAACTGTACAAGTAACTGCACTTCCTCTTGATCTTCCACATGATATTCAAATCGATATTTCTGGTATTGAACACGAATGACAAGTATTACATGTAAGTGATTTGAAGGTTAGTGATAAAGTTCATATAGATGAAGATGCAGATGCGCCTATTGTGACTGCGTTGGTGAATGAAGTTGCTGAGGAAGACGAAGAAGAAGTAGTCACTGATGCTGCACCTGAGGCGTAAAAGAAGCTAATTTAATTTTATTTGTTGTATCTAATTATCATGGCAAGAGTATGTATGTTGAGTGGTAGATGAACACAGTCAGGAAATAATAGATCTCATAGTATGAGACAAACCAAAAGAACATTCAAAGTGAATTTGATTAAGAAGAAAGTAGTAGTTGATGGGTTACCAGTAACTATCAGAATTTCTTCAAAGATGTATAAGAAGTATAGAGCTTACTTCTAAGCTTTTGATCTTCGTTGGGAGTGTCTTGCTCCTTTTGATGATCTAGTAGCTCAGTCGGTAGAGCAGCAGCCTTTTAAGCTGATGGTCCCGGGTTCGAGTCCCGGCTGGATCAAAAAGAAGCTCCGCAGTTATGCGGGGTTTTTTTGTTGAACACAATCAAAAAGAAACTCCGCAGTTATGTGGGGTTTTTTTGTTGAGCATCATCAAAATACTCCTCAGTTGTAATGATTGATAATTTTTTTATAGTCAAATTCATTTACTTTACTGGTAGTATGATTCAGAAAGATGAGTTAATTAGATATTGTAGAAACTTATTGTCTGCTTACCGTGCATGAAAGTTGTGATACATCCATATGCCAGAAGATACCAACCCATGATTTACCGATAATCAACAGGAGGTGAGATTGTGTTATTTTACCTTGCCTATGGCACTAAACTATCAAAGAGATAGTTATGCATTACGAAAAAATGTCCTTAAAAGTTATGAAGACGAAGCAACACGCGATGTTTTTTCTGTTTCTTCTTCAGCGAATATGTCTGAAGATGTGTTAAGAGAGAAATTGCTGAAACACAAAATGGCTCTCCAACCCAATAAACATATTCATACGTGGAAAACTATAACGACGACTATTGTTGCTCATCGATGAACTTTTTGAAAATTACTTGCCTGTTACGAGTATGATTTTTTACAAATAAGAACGTGTATGCAACAAATCTATAAATCTTGATTTCCTTATTTGTCATGACCAAAGATTTTTAATTATTGGTCGTTTATTATACAGCAGTATGGAGGAATAACCTTGAAAAATAGTGAATATATAGATATCGCTCCTGACACTCATATTACGCAATGTTCTGTGAAACTGGGAGTGGTTACGGCAGAAGAAGCTATTTCATTGAGTAAAGACGCTCTCTCGGTGAGATGGCGCAGTCTTCTTGACTGATCGTGAATCACCCCTATTCAGATGCATGCACCGTTGCGATTTTGGAGTAGAAATGGGTTTCAGTATAAAGTTACGAAGTAGTTCATTCATCTTTAAGTTCTTTTTCTTTTCAGGGAAAGTAGTTTACTTTTACCTTTTCTATTTTTTCGCCATTTCAGGCGGTACTGTATACTTCAAGCTCAAGTTGTCATAAGTGTACTTTATCTCCTTGTTGAGCAAACTCTTTTAACCTTTCCAAAATAATAGTAGAAAGCATAGATTCTTCGTCGATTTCATCTGCAAGGTCTGCAGGCAGTTCTAGGTTGGTGATCTTGAAGTGATGGAGCATATCTCTGAGAATAACATCACCTTTTGCTATAATCTTATGTGCAGTAATGACAAAAATATCTTGTTCTTCATAGTGGTCAGACTCGTCCTTGATATCTCCGACCATCATCTCCAAAATGTCTTCCAAAGTAACCAATCAAGCAGTTCCTCCATACTCATCGACAACGATCGCCATATGTCGACCATGAAGTTTCATTTCTGTAAACATGTGAAAAATACTTGCAGTGATTGGTACTTTCGCAATAGTTTTTAAGGTAAATTCTTGGAGTCTCTTAGTATGATTTTTGCTGTCATGCATCATACTCAGCAGATCTCTGAGGGTAATGATTCATACAATGTGATCTTTATCATCGTGATAGATTGGAATTCTCGAGTATGGTTTTGTAAGAACTATTTTGATGGCGTCCTCGAGAAATAAAGTATCTGATAAAGCAAATATCTCAGTTCTATGCTTGAAAACTGCTTCTACACTAGTTTCACGAAAGACCATCAGATTTCTTACAATCATACTTTCGACAGAAGTGAAAATACCTTGTTTTTCACCCTCTTCTACGAATATCTCTACATCATCTCTAGATACGCCTGTATCTACTTGTTTGAATAGTCCGTTTACTCGCTTTACCAACTGTTCTAGTGGTCGGACGATCCATATCAATATCCGATGCAACGTATAAATCAATGGACTTACCCGTAATGCAAGTTTCAGAGCAAATTTTGATGCAAATGCTTTTGGCATAATTTCTCAGAAAAGCAAGAGTGAGAACGTAATAGTACTCACCACAAGCATCGATCAGATAAATCAGCTAATAGCAAAATACTGAAGAATTCATGAACTAATACGATCTGTATATATAGAGAAGACTACATTGACCAGATTATTTCAAATAAGAATGGTGATAAGTGTTTTTTCACTGAATTGTCTTAGTTTGATAAGGTAGGCAACGAGCTTATTTTTTGGAAATTGACGATGAAATCTTTGTATTTTGTACATGGGGACTCCCATGATAGCAAGTTCAGATGCAGAGAAGAAAGCAGATCAAGCGAGAAGAACAAGAACAATAAGCCACGAGGCCATAGAACGAAAGGGATTAAAAAATCACCACCGAAGTGGTTCAGAAAGATGGATATTATATACTAATTGCTAATTTTTTCAAGTGTCTAATTTTAGGAGTGCTTGTTTTACTGCCAACCAAAATCCTTCTGCGGGGAGTATTCATGATTTTATCTGGTAATCAAGTTCGATGATATCGTTGTAGAGTGTATATACTACTTGTTTTTTTTCTTTTAGTTGAGGGAGAATTTTTAGCTGTTTACTCACGACAAACGGATGAGCTTTTAGGGTGCTAGCCAATGTCTTACCATCAGTTATTCATTGTTCTGCAAAGTTGAGTATATTGATACTTATTTTTATTCATCGATAGAGCATTCCCAAAAATTGAAACGTATCTTCACCAGCTTCTTGAGCAATCGTTACGAGAGCGATGCTTTTTGTGGTATTTGTATAAAGATGATCGAGAAGAGCAAAATTATTGCTCGAGATGCTACTTCGGACGATGTTTTGTAGTTGTTCATCAGTGAGGGTACTGAGATGATGGTAGTTTGCGTAGTGTTTTATTTTGTCACACTCGTTGCTCAGGTGTCATAGGTCGCTACAACTCGTTACGAGATGGAGCTGTTGTTCGGTGGTGATAAGCGATCAGCACTGTTGTTGGACGTAGTGTAGTTTCTGTTTTTCGTCGAACGGAGGAAACTCCTTGAGTTGTGCGTTTGCTGCAAATCGTTTGTATGGTTTTGTTCTCTTATCTGGCTTGTATGAAATGCAAACAACGATGGTTTCTGTGTCGCTGGTAGCGAGAAATTGTTCCAAAAGAACGCAACAACGTTCTACATCAGCTGTTTTCGCTTTGTTGTGTGCAGTACTATCGAGAGGAACACCACGGATGATAACCAGCTTTTTTGTGGCAAACATACCACCACTCATCAGTGCGTTTTGGAGTTGATCTCCTTGGAGATTTTCACTGCTAAAATCAAAAAGACCGTATTCACCATACTTTTCTAGGAAGGATGTTTTTCGTTTGGTTAACTCTTGGAGGAGGAGAGTATACTCTTCACCAGTAAACAGAAACAGAGGCATAAATTCGGATAGAAATGATGAAAGGTGAGGAGATCGTATTTATTTCGACACACATTGCAAAGTTAAGGTGATGTTTTTTTGTTTTTCTTAAAATAACAATATACTTGTGGGTACTGTTTAATGTGTTCTAATACATACGTTATGAAAGTACGGTTTGTATATCTTATAATTAGCACATGTGCATGAGCAGTTGCAGATTTTTTGGCGAAAGTGCTTTTTAGACAACATCATGGATTGACGGTAAGTGGCTATCTTGTGGCGAGTTGGCTTATAGAAATTTGTGTTTTGTTGATCTTTGTGGTGTGATGGAAAGGAGAAGTGGCGTATGATATGTACTTTTCACGATTGTTTCGAATTTTGCTTGGGGTAACATTTGTCCTTAGATTTGGATGAAATATCCTCTACTACACGAGCATGAGACGTCTAGATGCTTCTATAGTGACGGTTTTATTTACATTTTCGACTATTGTTTCAGTGATTATCGGTATTATTATCTATAACGAGTCTTTGTGACGAGGAAAATGGTTGTGAGTTGCTCTGACCGTAGGATCTATCAT
>CAYLWY010000027.1:0-7278 GCA_964387665.1 uncultured Candidatus Peribacteria bacterium | reverse complement strand
CGACCTATAAAATTGCTTGCTGCCTTGCTTTCTTGTCTGTGAGTTTGGCTACTATACTAGAT
The DNA here is from genome assembly GCA_964387665.1 of uncultured Candidatus Peribacteria bacterium. GTDB lineage: Bacteria > Patescibacteriota > Gracilibacteria > Absconditabacterales > Absconditicoccaceae > CAYLWY01. Next base: position 7,216 of record CAYLWY010000027.1, on the reverse strand, counting down.
TTTCACTTGATTTTAACGACATATCCACTACCTTGAAGAATATTTTGTTTTGTTTCTTTTCATGAAAATAGGTATCGTGTGATTGCCAAATGTCGGTAAATCAACCTTGTTCAATGCGTTGACGAATACGTACGCAGCAGACGCAGCTAACTTCCCTTTCTGTACGATAGAACCAAATGTTGGTATTGTTGATGTCAGAGATACTAGAGTAGATCAACTTGCAGAGATGTCGAAAACAAAAAAGATTGTTTATGCATCTATCAAATTTGTCGATATTGCAGGATTGGTAAAAGGAGCAAGTAAAGGAGAGGGGTTGTGAAATCAATTTTTGAGTAATATCAGAGAAGTAGATGCGATAGTTCAGGTGGTGCGTCACTTCACGACGAGTGAGGTAGTACATGTCGAATGAACAACAGATCCCTTGCGTGATATTTCGATTATCAATACTGAACTTATTTTCGCAGATATGCAATCTATAGAGAAGAAGTTACCTGATCTAGAAAGAAGAATGAAAGCAAACGATGGTGATGCAAAAGCACAAAAAGCGTTTTATGAACGTTTACAGCAACATCTTCTCGATGGAAAACTACTTATCGAATTAGCTGACACAATAAATGCAGAAGAGCTTATGTGGATGAAACAATTGCAATTCCTCACTTTCAAACCGTTTTTGTATGCAATCAACGTCGACGAACAAGAAATGATTAATGCGTCTGCTATCAAGCAAGAATTTGCTACAAAACTATGAGCACCTGTTGCTATCGTATGTGCGACGTTTGAAGCACAACTGATCGGTATGGATAATGATGAAAAACAACTCTTTATTGATGAATTGCAGCAAGGGAAAGATGTTGCTGTTCCTACATTAGATGACTTGATTCGCCTTGCATTTGATACCGTTGGATTGATGTATTATTTCACGACAGGTGAAAAAGAAACGAGAGCGTGGACGATCAAAAAATGATCTACTGCGCCACAAGCAGCAGGAGAAATCCATACTGATTTTGAAAAGAATTTTATCAGATCTGAAACAATCAACGTAGAAAAACTGCTCGAGGCAGGTAGTCGGTCTGCAGCAAAGGAGAAGTGATATCTCAGGATTGAAGGAAAAGAGTATATTATGAAAGATGGCGATGTGTGTAATTTCAGAATAGGGGGATAGAGAGTTAGGAAACATGGCTGCTTATCCGTTTTTTTTGAGCTATTTCCTTTCTTCTTCTGCTATTTGTTCTACATTTTCTGTAATCTGTTCTACGTTTTCTGTAATTTGTTCTACTCACTCGGTCAGTTCGTCGACTTGTGTTTCTAGTCTAAGCATTTGGGCAGTATGGTGTTTGACATAGGCGGTAACTAATCAAGTTAGTCTTTGTTCTACCACAAATCATGCCATAAAAATAAATAAGGGAACGCCAGTTATCGCGTAGAGCATGGTGAGTGATTTTCCTATAATTGAGGTGGGTACGATGTCTCCATATCACACTGTCGTCATCGTCATAATGACAAAATACACGGAATCAAACCAACTATGTCCTTCTACAAGATGAAAAAATAGTGCTCATACGATGATGAGAAATATGATCGCTCAAACACCGAAGAATGTTGTTTTTCTATTTACTTGTTGTCTAAGTTGAAGTGGAGTCATGAAAGTATCAACTTTTGTAAAATCTCTTATAATTTTACTTAATGTATTGACAAAAGTCAAGTAATAACTATTACTATTTATATCAATAGGTATTTTTCTTATTCTTTTCTATGAGACGAGGGACATACGCACAGTACTTTTTTTTGATTGTTTTTACCTTGCTACTGTCAGGGTATGGTGCAGTGATCTTTCTTTTTCCTCAGTCTGTACTACAGGACCTGCATCATCGTGTTTTATGAATGGATATTATTAGTACTTTTCTATGAATTGGCGATAGGAATGATGAAATCTTTGTCAGTTCATCTCAGAGTACTTATCCTACTTTTGGTTTTTGAAAATCTGTAGTAGGAACTACCGATCAGTATAGATATGTAGAAAGTGAAACATGAAAGCGATTTTTTGTTTCTTGACTTCCAGCGTCGTGAAAACTGTACGCTCCTGTATTTGTGTTTCAGTGATGAGTGAGTTCTGGAGCACAATCGATTCGTCTTTCCTTCACTCATGAAGGGAGGCATATAGCAAAAGATATTCTCGTGGATGAGGAGTTTTGGTGAGAAGACACGTTTTCGATTTCGGTGTGATTACATAGTAACTCACTCTATGCGTGAAAGAACGATTACCTGCTTGAGGTAGTTTATGATTCTGGAGAGGTGCTTTCAAAACAGATATCTCTGAGTGTAGAGTATGATCGCTTGTTTGTAGGTGCAAAGACGCTGTTTCTCGATACTCATATGATTCCAGAAGGCATGGAAGAAGATATCGTACGAACTGCAAAAGATCTTGAGTGAAATGACACCTATTATATCACTTACTGATGTGATCCGTATGATCCCAAGCCGCCGTTGCTTTTAAAAGATGTTGTGGAGTACAAAGTGGTACCTGCATGTCTAAGTTTCTCACTTGCAAAGGGATACGTACTGTTGTTTTCTTTCCAAGAAAAGGTAGGACAAGAACGAATGTATAGTGTAGATCGTGGTTCATTAGGTAATGTGTGAGATGCGATACCATTGTATCATCAGTATTTCTGACAGATATTTTATTCGTTGGTATTTTATGATCCCCTTACCGACCAGTTATCATTACTCAGAACGCGATGAGATAAACAAAAAAATGATCTTCAGCTTTTGGTGAGACATATTCCTACACATAGCATAGACCTTCAGATAGATGTGTTTGGCGGTACACAAATACAGATAGTCACACGTACCGAAAAAATTATCTTCTATCTCTACAAGGAACGAGACAATAAGACAGCTCTGATTCATCCTGGAACGCGTTTTCAATATTTTCGTAAATCAGCAGGTGATCGTCGAAATAAGGTAGAAGAGGGACAAGCATATAGCTTACCTGTGCGTGTTATTGCTCCATGAACGTTGACTAAACCGACCTACTCGTTTGGTTTTTTTACTGACGGTAGCGACATTGTCATCACTGATGGTGTCCGTCGTCTTGATTTGAAAAAAAATAGTTTGCGTACGTCTTTGCGTACCACCCAACTGAATTCTCAGTATGTAGATTGCGATCGTGTGGTGTTTGGTGCATTTGGCAATCTTTTTGGCGATCAGTACACCTCGTATTCTGTACGAAATCCAGTATTTTTGTTGGCATCATGATTACCAGAGACAAATGTGACATTAAGTTATAACGATGAGGTAGATCAAGTAACGCCTGATCAGCTTTTTGCTGGATACTTATATCATTCCTTGCGTTATCCAAATAAATGATTACATAGATGAGTAAATACCTATACGTTACACATAAAAAATGCTAGAAATAACGATATTTGCACGAAACAGATTTCTATTTTAGTCGACTAATACGTTTTATTTACTTGATTGTGTATGAGAATTCTTTCTAACTTCGACACCTTACACGCAAAAAAGCTCTACAATGAATATGTAACGTTGTTTGGTGAAGAATATGTGATTTTGATACATAAGTCACGCCTTATTTGGTATGCAACTATCTTTTTTCCGTTGAGTTGGTTTGTCCTTTGTGTAATCATAGGAGCGTATATTTTGTATATGTATGGTTTTCCGTCACCAACCTTGTATCGAGTGTTTCGATGAGTAATTGCGTTGTGGGGTATTATTTTATTTGGTAAGCTGTCAGCGAGATATGTTGATTTCAAGATGGACTTCCTGATTGTTACGCCAAAAGAAGTCATGAAATACGATCAACATGGAGTATTCTGAAGAACCGCAGAGAAAATAGCAGCTGACAAGATCAAAACGATCACTATCAAAAAAGAGTGATTCCTAGGAAGTTTTTTCGATGTGTGATCGATAGTATTTTTGGCTGAGGGTGATACGGCAGCATGAGATATAGTGATGGAGTCTGTAGATAGTGTAGAAGCAACCGAGAAAAAAATGAGACATGTGCTCGGACAGGATACGATGAGATAGTATGCTTTTTTGTTATCTTGTACTTAAGAAGGAAACAACTTTAGGAAATAAGTTTTTCCTTACTTTTTGTCATTGGTTCTTTCTCTAGGTATTTGGAAGAAAAAGTGTATTATGAGACTATACACACTTTACCTTTTTGTAGATATGACGCGTGTTATTTTATGTGAAGTGATTACTGATGTAGCAAATAAGTTCTTGATAGATCAGCGTATGGAAGAACTCCATGAGCTGGTCTGGACGTACGGATGACTTACGGTGGCTGAGGTTGTTCAGCAACGCGCTGCTCCTGACTATCAGTACTATATCGGTAAGGGTAAACTCGAAGAGATAAAAGTGATGATGCGTGAGCTTGGTGCACAGATTCTGATTATCGGTAATATAATGAAGCCGAGTCAGATCTACAAACTCAATGAATCTCTCAGAAAAGATGGTTTTCATGCACGAGATAGGGTTGATCTGATCTTGAAGATTTTTGATCGTCACGCGACGAGTATGGAAGCAAGGTTACAGATAGAACTAGCTGCGATCAAGCATATGTGACCGCGTATTTTTGGTATGGGTATGGAGCTGAGTCGTCAGGGATGAGGAAAAGGAAACGTGCGTGGTATCTGAGAGACTAATACTGAGCGTATGCGTAGACACTTGGCAGAGAGAAAAGCGCATATCGTAAGACAACTCCGTCAGTATGAGCAAGTCAGAGCGACACATAGAGCAGCGAGACAAAAACGTGATTTGGCTACCGTGGGTCTTGTGGGATATACCAATGCAGGTAAATCAACCCTCATGAATGCACTCACGCACAAAGGGGTCCTTGTCGAGAATAAGCTTTTTGCGACGCTGGGAACAAGTGTCGGTAAGGTCTGGATAGAACGTCAAGACGGCACCTGAAAGGAAGTCCTTATCAATGATACGATCTGATTTATTCGTGATCTTCCGCCTGATTTGATTGACGCGTTTAGATCGACACTGGAGGATAGCATCGAAGCTGATCTGTTGTTGCATGTAATCGATGCATCTGATCCCTTACTGGAAGATAAAATTGATGTCGTACATAGTATTCTCGATGAAATAGGTGCCGAACAGCCGAGAGTGCTCGTTTTTAATAAAATTGACCGTCTTACCAAAAAAGAACTGTCTGTGTTGAAAAAAACGTATGGAAAAATGGCGCTGTATCTCTCAGCGGTCAGTGGTGAGGGTGTAGAGAAATTGAAGGAGTTGTTGAAGAAAATGATATAATACCACTACCTCTTACCATAGACAATGAGAACATCATTATCGGTTCAGTTTGCTTGCATTGCTTGTAGAAAAAGCGATTTCGTAACTTGTTTGTTTGCTTCTGGATCTGTGGGTCATGAATCATGATAATAGATGTGTTCGTCGTCAAATCAGGTCACGACAACGAAGTGTCCTTGAAAAGAAGCTTTCTTTCAACGTATTTTATTTGCATCTATAAGCACTATAGGCACATGTCACTGCTGTATTGCTATTTCTAGTTGTTCTATGCCTGTTGCTTCTTGCTTGAATATATCATAATTGAGCAATCATGTTATTGAGTTGATGAGAACTGGTACATCACTATGCTTGAGAATAGTTTCTGCATCCTTTCAGAAGTGTTTTTTGATGTAGGATTCTCCTCAGAGAAAAGGTGCTATATCGGATTTGGAAAAATAGGTTACGTCAATTCACATCTCGTGAAGTACGATCACGCCTTGTGAAGTTCGTGTCCAGAGATCTTTTTTCCTACCAGTGAGTGTATCTAATTCTTCGAGAGAGATGTCTTGGTGAAGAAAATAAGCAATGACCGATTTCATTGTTACTTGCATACACTGACTACCATCGCCGTCGTTTTTAAAAAAGGGTATAGGGAGCATGAGATTATTTTCTAGAGTTGAAATTATTTATAGAAAATACACTTTAAATTTAGTATATACAAATGTGTATTTTCTACGTAGTAAGTCGTTGTTTGTCTTGAATTCGTACGTTCTGTTTCTAAATACGATTTACTATACCTGCTATTTTGTTAGTAATTGCCTGATGAAGTTGCTGTGGCTCGTCGGTACCTATTCTGTAGGTGTTGCCATTTTCTAGGTGAATTTCGACTGCATCGAGACCAGCTACATTATAGATGATCATTTTTGGTCGGAACCATACTCTAATACCTCGTCCGTAGTATCGTTTATTTTTTACTGGAGTAGCGTCAGTGATGTCGCTGAGGAGAAACTTTTTTCTAAATAATCCATAGCCAAACTTGATGCGGAGGTAACTGTCATCGATACTTACTTGTAATGAAACAAAAGAAGCTAGGATAGCTACGATGAAGATCATCATACTCGTGATAGCGAGATTTGTTCCAGAGTCAGGTGAGGGTGGTTCGAGAGAAGCCATCACCTGTGCCCAGACGAAAAATGCAAGCACAGCAACCGTGATGAAAAAGGTAAGATAACTGAATTGAGTATGTTTGTAGGACATGAGAGTAAGTTCATCTATAAAATATTTGTATGAATTAGAGAGGAATAAAAATTCAGTAAACACAATTTCGTTTGTTGCTTTACAAAACTCCTATATCAGCAGCAATCTTTAACATTTCTTTTATATCTTCATCTGTAGAGGATTCAATTACGTTGTTCCATAGTTTTAGATTGTCTTTGGCCCAGTTCAAATACCTCTTTTTGGCATAGTCAGTATAAAAGTATATATCTTGATCCATTAAAGGATTTTGTTCTGACGTTACTTTTTGGGCAAGTTTGTAAATATCAACTTTGTTTTGAGTGATGTATTTTTGAGCAAAGATTATTGGCGTAATCGGAAGAGATTTAAATAGTGTATCAGCATCGCTAAGTGCCATACCTTCAGGTGTTATATTTTTATTACGACTCCCTGTGTGAGATTCTGTAACAACCGTTTCAATTTGTGCAATTTCTTCTATGCTAAATCATGATTCGCTCAAAAAGTTTTGACGCATTTCTTTCCCTTCCTCTGTTTCTGAATTGGGTTTAATAATGTAATTGAGATCATGAGTCAAAGCAGCTGCTTCCACAATTAGTGTATCTGCCTTAATAAATTCAGCAAACTCAAGAGCTTTTTTTTGAACAAAAACAATATGGTGTCGTCAATGAAACAGTAAATTCTTGCTGTGTTCTAAGTAAAGTGGAGTCAATAGATCTACTAA
>CAYLWY010000026.1:0-15451 GCA_964387665.1 uncultured Candidatus Peribacteria bacterium | reverse complement strand
CCAAGGCCGAAGGCAAGAAGGTCGAGACCGCCAAGTTCCCGTGGGCAGCCTCGGGTCGGGCGATCGCCAACGGCGCCGACTACGGCTTCACCAAGCTGATCTTCGATGCCGAGACGCACCGGGTGATCGGCGGTACCATCGTCGGCCCCTCAGCCGGTGACATGATCGGTGAGGTGTGCCTGGCCATCGAGATGGGCGCGGACGCAGTGGATATCGGCAAGACCATTCACCCACACCCGACCCTCGGCGAGACCGTCGGCATGGCCGCCGAAGTGGCCCACGGCAGCTGTACCGACCTGCCGCCGATGCGCAAGAAGTAAGCGCTTCGCTGGGGCGCAGAACGAACGGCGGCCTGCGGGCCGCCGTTTTTCCTCAGGAGCATGATGCGGCGATGGGGACACCCATCGGTGCTATTCGAATCGGGACCTGAACCCGTCGGGCATCTGAGCCACCTTGCGGATCGAATAATCGAAGAACACGATCCCGGTCTTGCCACGGGCCACCTCACGCCCGCTGCCCGCCTCGGCCATACGCCAGTAGAAGTCACAGCCGTATTTTCCAGGCTCGGCGACACCCATCTGAACCCGCATCGTTTCGCCGTAGTGCCCCTCGGATTTGTACTGCACGGCAGCATCGGTGACGATGATTCCCTTTCCTTCGACATCGAGTTCGGAATACCCCATGGACTTGAGGTAGCGCACCCGAGCCTCGGATACCACGGTCAGCAACATGGCATTGTCGAGGTGATTGCCATAATTCATGTGGCTGAGGTACAGGGCAATGTCGGTCGAGAAAGGCAGATTTTCGGGAAGGGTGACGTGAATACGGGCCATGACGGAAGTAAATCTCGGAAATGAAGGGGTCCGCTTATGTGCAGATGCAACAATTTAAACACAGCGCGACTTGAAGCATGCACTTCAAACGAAAAGCCCCGGGGGAACCCCCGGGGCTTATGCCCCACCTGTCGATCGCACGGACTCAGCCGCGCAGCAGTTTTCCGGCCAGATCGATCAGACTGCCCGACATGGCGTCCCTATCAGGCACGTTACCCTGCGGTGTGAGCTGATCGATCAGTTGCGGCAGAATGGCCGCAAGACTGCCCGCAGCCTCTTCCTTCTGGACGCCCAGCTGGTTCGAAATGTTTCCGATGAAATCGTCGCCCAGTGCCGAGCTCATATCCTGCCCGCTGACCGGCTCGTTCGGACCCGAACCAACCCAGGATGCCGCAGCACCGCCCAGGCCCGCATTCTGAAACTGCTGCAGCAGGCCGCCGAGCCCACCCGGCTGGTTCTTGATCAGATTGAGGACGATTTCGATCAGCTGATTACCCCCCGCCTGCTGCTGACCGCCGCCCAACATGCTCCCGAGCACCTGCCCGGCCAATCCATCGAGAAGTCCCATTTCGAAGCCCTGTTGATTCATTGAAGAGTTTCGATTATTGGTGCCATGACGCTGCACCGCAAGCCTGCGGGGCAAATGGTCACGCTAATTTGCATACCGGCCGCTTCAGATAGAATGCCGGCCATTGAATGGGCGAACGAAATGACACAGGACGAACTCAAGCAGGCTGCAGCGCAAGCTGCTCTCGACTATGTAGAGGAAGGCAGTATCGTCGGCGTTGGGACGGGCTCGACCGCCAACCATTTCATCGATGGCCTGGCCCGGATGAAAGACAGAATTGCCGGCGCGGTAGCCAGCTCCGAGGCAAGTGCCGAACGGCTTGCCCGGCATGGCATCCGACTCTTCGATCTCAATGACGTAAATGCAATGCCGGTCTATGTGGACGGCGCAGACGAGATCGATTCATCACTCGCGATGATCAAGGGCGGAGGCGGCGCGCTGACGCGGGAGAAGATCGTCGCCGCAGTGGCGGGACGATTCATCTGCATCTGTGACGAGAGCAAACTGGTGAAGACCATGGGACGCTTTCCATTGCCGATCGAGGTCATCCCGATGGCACGGGCCCAGGTTGCGCGGGAGCTCACACGACTGGGCGGCAAACCGGTGCTCCGCACGGGCTTCGTAACCGACAACGGCAATATGATCCTGGATGTTCATGGGCTGTCCATCACCGACCCGGTTGGCCTCGAAACCAGTCTCAATCAGATCGTCGGCGTCGTGACAAACGGTCTGTTCGCTCGCCGTGGCGCTGATATCCTGCTCCTGGCCACCACGAGAGGTGTCGAGCGTCACAGCCGCGCAACACAGTAACAAAATCGTCACGTGGCGGTGCTAGGCTGCCGATTTGGCCAACTTGGCCCCAAAGTTTACTGAGACGGCGATGAACGAACATACCTCGAAGCAATTTGACGCGGAACTTGAGAACATCCGCACGCGTGTGCTGCAGATGGGCGGCATGGTCGAGCTGCAGATCGTCAAGGCGGTCGAGGGGCTCGTGAGCGGCGATCTGGTACTGATCGATCAGGTGATCGACAATGATCAGCGGATCAACCAGATTGAAGTCGATCTGGACGAAACCTGCTCCCAGATCATTGCGAAACGCCAACCGGCCGCGGTCGACCTGCGCATGATCATGACGGTGATCAAGACAATCACCGATCTCGAACGAATCGGCGACGAGGCGAAGAAAATCGCCAAAATGGCAAAATCGCTGCATAGCGCCGAATCGCAGTTCGTACCGCGCATCGAGATGCGCCACGCTGCGAACCTCGCCGTGGAAATGCTTCGCAAATCTCTCGATGCCTTTGCGCGGCTCGACCTTGCAGCCGCCGCTCAGGTGGTCCGTCAGGACAAGGAAGTGGATACCGAGTTCAAGAGCATCATGCGCCAGCTGATCACGTTCATGATGGAAGATCCTCGCACCATTTCCCGCGGCCTCGAGGTTCTGTTCATTGCAAAAGCCATTGAGCGAATCGGGGATCACGCCAAGAACATGTCGGAATACGTCGTGTATATGGTGAAGGGACGCGACGTACGGCATATCGGGCTTGAGGAGATCGAACGCGAAGTCGCCCGCTGAAGCGGCGGCTTGAAATGAAAGAGGGGGCGTTGATTCAACGCCCCCTCTTTCATTTCAAGCCCGCCTGGCCAGCATCGCTTCAGGCGGACGGCGGCACATAGCCTCCAATCTGGTCTCCACCACCTTCAAAGAAGTGTTTTTCCATCTGCTCCGCAAGATACTTGCGCGCGCGGATATCCATGAGGTTGAGCCGGTTTTCGTTGATGAGCATCGTCTGATGCTTGATCCACTGCTGCCATGCCTCCTTGGAGACATTTTCGTAGATCCGCTTGCCGAGATCGCCCGGCACCGGTGGGAAATCGAGACCCTCTGCCTCGCGGCCGAGTTTGATGCAATTCACCATGCGGGACATTGCCACTCCTTTTCTCTTCCAAGTCGTCCAAACGCACCGATTCTAGCCGAAAAGGCCACATGGGACCGGCGCCGAGGTGGGGGCTGCCGCACAGCGGGCCCGGTTATTCCGCGCGTTCCTGACCGAGCCAGCGATTTCGCCCGGCACCCTTTGCACGGTACATCGCCTCGTCGGCGGCGGCCATGAGTCCGGCCACATGGTCCGCATCCTGTGGGTAGCATGCGAGCCCAACGCTCACTGTTACCGCAATCGATTGCCCTCCCAATTCGAACCGGGTCTCGGCGACAACCGCGACCACCCTGCGGGCGAGCTCTTCCAGCGAGGGGGGTTCGCTGTCAGGAACCAGTATTGCAAACTCGTCTCCACCGAAACGGAAGAACATCTCGTGACGACGAACAACGCGCCCAACCCGCTCGGACAGCCTCACGAGGACATGATCACCCGCCTGGTGCCCGTAGGTATCATTGATCGGCTTGAAACCGTCGAGGTCAAAAACGAGCAGACCTACCTGCCGTTTGCGCCGTGCCGCTTCGTCAAGCGCCCGCGCGATATCCTCGTCGAAGCGACGCCGGTTATACAGCCCCGTAAGCGAATCCCGCTCGGCCAAACTCATCAGCAGGTTTGCACTCGTCCGGACCTCGGTGACGTCCTCCATGATCCAGACGCGCCCGATCTCTTCGTCACGGCCCTCCCTCATGATCAGCGCAGAACTCTCGGTGATGACCCGGCCATCCTTGAGCACGAATTCAAAGTGCGTATCTTCCACTGGCCCGGCCAACAGTTCCGACACGTGTTGCCGGTAGGCCGGAACATCCGCGAGCAAAGCCTCGCAACGATCGAACAGTGCCGTATCGCGGATACCGAACAGATTCTCGGCGTCAGGAAATCCCCACATCGAGAGAAAGCTCTGGTTGAAGTACTGGACCCGACGGTCTGTGTCGAAAAGGACGATTCCCAGGCGAATGGTGTTCAGCAGCGCGGCAAGACGCTGCCTCTCGTCCTTCGAGCGAACCAGGTAATGCTCACTGAGTGCCCTTGCACGCCGCGCGTCGGCGAGAGCTTCGAGTTGCTTGAGCTCGGTTTCCCGGCGCGACTGAATATCGTCGGCCGAAAGCCTGACCGCCAACAGGCTGCCCTCGTCGTCACGAATTGCGTGCCAGTTGCACGCGACCCAGACGACACCGCGCTCCCGATGCCCTAAACGAATCTCGAGGCAGCCGTTTGCTCCGGTAAGCGCCTTGATGCGTTCGGCCTTACCGAACTCACGATCAGAATCGTGGACCAACAGCTCGATCGGATCCACTGCAGCCAGACACTCTGACGCGCTGTAGCCCGTGATCCGCTCGACCGAGGGGCTGATCCAGCAGAGCTTTCCTCTTGCATCGAGCAGCGCCTCGATCCCGAAACTACTTTCGGCGATCTGCCGCATCGACACCCCGCCAAACGAATCTTCCACCGCCGTACCGGTCTTGAAAGAGCGGGCAAGAAGCCATACCAGTCCCGCACCGGCGCTCACGCCCGGCAGCCAGAAGATCCCCCCCCGATCCAGTCCCCACATGAGCACGCCACCGGCCACGGCAGCAGCCAGGATCTTCAGCGCAGACCCGCTCGGCCGGGTCGAAGGCGACTTGAACGGAACTGACACGATCGATCAACTCACAGGCTTTTCACCAATACCTTGGAGCGGCGCTGAAGGTTGTAGAGCTCACGCTTGAGCGCAGGCAACTGATCTGGTCCGGTTTCTTCAAAATCCCGCTCCCGAAACCAGTGGGCAGTGCGCGTCGTGAGCACGAACAGGCGCTCCAGCTCCGCCGCTCGGGCGCGTTTCTCGATGCGCTTGAGCAACAATTCGCCCAGTCCCGAGCGCCGGAACTCGGGCTGCACAGCCAGACAGGCGAGCTCTGCCGCCTTCTCCTCGCTAAAGGGATACAGCGCGGCACAGCCGACCAGCACGCCGTCGTGCTCGACCAGCGTAAAGCGCTCGATCTCCCGCTCCAGCAGCTCCCTGCCACGACGAACCAGGGTACCGTCCGCCTCCAGCGGGCTGATGAGCGATACCAGCGCCGCCACATCCTCGTGGGTGGCCTCGCGAAGCCGGAACAAGGGGTCGCGCGACACCAGCGTACCGACGCCCTGATGGGTAAAGAACTCGAGCAACAGACCACCATCCTTGTCGCGATCGATGAGATGCACCCGTGCGACACCCCGGCGTACCGCACGAATCGCGCAGGGGAGGTAAAGATCGAGGTCTTCGGTCAGCCCTCGCCCTTCTCGCAACATCTGCTCCGCCTCGTCCGCCGTGATGGAATCTATCAAGCGACCGTCGTCGTCGAGCAGACCCGGGGCATCACAGAGATAAAGCAGCTTCTCGGCCTTCAGGGCGATCGCAACGGCCTCCGCAACCTCCTCCAGCGGCAGGTTGAAGATCTCTCCCGCAGGAGAGACCCCGAGAGGCGAAATCAGTACGACATTCTGTTGATCCAGATCCGCGGCAATCTCGTCAGCGATGATCTTGCGCACCGCACCGGTAAATTGCAGGTCGACACCATCGACGACACCGACCGGTCTCGCGGTAATGAAATTGCCCCCGGTCACGCGCATGTAGCTACCGGCCATCGGCGTGTTGGGCAAACCTTGCGAAAGAAGAGCCTCGATTTCGAGCCGTGTCACCGCCATGGCCGATTTCACGCATTCGAGCGCCGCCACATCGGTGACCCGCAAGCCATTGTGAAACCGCGACACAAGTCCTCGTCGCTGCATCTCGGCGTCAATCTGGGGACGGGCGCCGTGTACCAGCACAAGACGAATCCCCAATGCAGCCAACAGATTGCAATCGTAGGCAAGCTTCTGAGCCATTTCACCTGCAACCACCTCGCCACCGAAACCGACCACGAAGGTTTTCCCGCGGAAGGCGTGGATGTACGGCGCCGCAGCACGAACCCAGGCGACGAAGGGTTGGGTGTCGATGTCGCCAAGCGTGGGAACTCCGGATGAAGAGTGACTCATGCATTACCCATATGTCGTTGCCGCGGAAAAGCGCAGATTGAGGTTGATTCTAGCCGGGATCACTTCAGGGCGGCTTCGATTCGATCGCACACGGTTTCCAGCACCTTGATGCGGGCGTAATACTTGTTGTTTGCCTCGACCAGTGTCCAGGGTGCATTTTCGGTACTTGAGCGGTCGATCATGTCGCACACGGCTCGTTCATAGTCGTCCCAACGCTCGCGGTTGCGCCAGTCTTCGGGAGTGATCTTGTAGCGTTTATGGGGTTCGGCTTCGCGCTCCCTGAACCGACGCAACTGCTCTTCCTTGCTGATGGAAAGCCAAAATTTCAGGACTATTGCCCCCGCTTCGATCAATTGATCTTCAAAGTCATTGATTTCACCGAAGGCGCGCATCCAATCCGCCTCGCTACAGTAACCCTCGACCCGCTCGACCAGCACCCGCCCATACCAGGAGCGGTCAAAGATGACCAGTTTTCCCTGCCGCGGCAGTTGGCGCCAGAATCGCCAAAGATATGGCTGTGCCGACTCCTCCTCACTGGGCGCCGCAACCGGCACAACACGGTACTGCCGCGCATCCAGCGCAGCCGTGAGCCTGCGGATCGCCCCTCCCTTGCCAGCGGCATCGACACCCTCAAACACCAGCACAACCGAGCGACTCGCGAACTCGGGCAAGCGCGTCAACAACGCCAGGCGGCCCTGCAGACCTGCCAGGGCCGCCTGGTAGTCGGCCTTGCCGAGAGGACGGTCCAGTTGGAGGCTGTTCAACAGATTGCGGGTGTCGATTGCCGGCGGCAACGGCGCTGCGGTGGCACGCGGGAGCCACTTCTGTTCGGCCGCCTTGAGCCGCCGCTGCATCGCCTCCAGGAGCGTCCGTGCGGCCAGCAGGCTACGGTATCGCTGATCGCCGCCATCCACGATGATCCAGGGAGCGTGACCCGTACTGGTGTGACGCAACATGCGCTCCGCAACACTATGAAATCGGTCGTAGTTCTCGAAGAACAACCAGTCACGCTCAGTCACCCGCCACCGCGTTTCAGGGTTTTTCTCCAACGACTTCAGACGCTGCTTCTGCGCCTCTCGCGTCAGGTGGAACCAGAGTTTGATCAGCAGTACGCCCTCTCGCACGAGCATTGTCTCGAACCGATTGATTTCATCCAGCCGTTGATCCAGCTCCGCCTTTTTTGTCCTCTTGAAAACGCGGTTCCGAAGCGGCTCGGTATACCAGTTCCCGAACAGAATCCCGATCTTCCCCTTCGGAGGCAGCGCTCTCCAGAAGCGCCACATGAACGGTCGCTCACGCTCCTCCTCGGTAGGTGCCTCGAACGCATGGGAGACGATGTGCCGAGGGTCCATCCACTCATTGAGCAGATTCACGGTCTCGCCCTTGCCCGCCCCATCGACCCCATTCACCAGCAATACAACGGCAAATTCCTTGAGTTGCTGCAGATCGAACTGGGCGTCGAGCAAGGCCGTCCGCAGTTGAGGAACCAGAACCTCATACTCTGCCTTGGTGGTGACGTGCCCCAGCTCGGCAGACTCAAACATTTGGGAGTCCTTTGTTCCAGGACACGACGCGATGGCACATGTGCAACTCCTTGTTCTGCATCACTACCCGTGACGGTTGCCTAGAAATCCCCCCATACGGCCTGGGCGGCAGCCAGCGCCGCAAGCCCAGCCGTTTCGGTGCGAAGAATACGTGGCCCGAGCGTCACCGGTCGACACCCAGCCCGGCATATGGCAGCCAGCTCGCGCTCGCTCCACCCACCTTCTGGTCCGACCAGAACGTGGGTGTCGCCGCTGCCCGGATCCCGCATGTCAATCAGACGCTCCCCCTCGCCCGGAACGAGGGCCAACCTGGTAACCCCCGTCGCCTGCGATCCAAGATAGGCCTCCAGAGACAGGACCGGAGCAAGCTGAAGCAGTCGGTTGCGCCCGCACTGCTCGCTCGCAGAGACGACCACCTGCCGCCAATGGGCGAGCCTCTTTTCGGCACGCTCGGCCGAAAGTTTCAGTACCGAACGCTCCGCGACCACTGGAATGACGGCAGCGGCGCCGAGTTCGACCGCCTTCTGAATGATCAAATCCATCTTGTCACCGCTCGCCAGCGCCTGGACAAGGGTGATGCGAATCGGCGACTCGCGGTCACCGCTGCGACGTTCCGCAAGGCGCGCTCGTGCCGACTTTCCAACGGCGACGAGAATCCCCGGCACTTCGCCTCCCTCACCGTCAAAGAGCACCAGAGAATCACCTGGCCTCAGACGCAGGACGCGCTCGGCATGGTGGGCCACATCGGCCGGGAGCTCGAAATCCTGGTTCTCGGGTAAGGGTGGCGGGCAAAAGAAGCGTGAAATCATCGTGCTATTATAAAACGCTGATTTGCCCATAAAGGGATCGAGAATGGTCGGTATCGAAATGCCGGTCAGCACTTTCGCCCGACGGAGAGACTGAAATGACGACTGGAGCGGTGCGTCTTGCCCGGGCTCGGGCTCTGGAATCACTGGTTCGGGATATCGCGAGGGAAGAGATCCTTCCGCGCTATTTGAAAACCGCCCGAAACCGCAAATCCGACGGATCGCTATTCACCGAAGCCGACGTCGAATCGCAGCGACGTCTTGCTGAAACCTTGCCGGGTCTAGCACCCGGCGCAGTACTCGGCGAAGAGATGGATGCAAATTCACAGGCGCGGTTGTGGCAGGAAGGGCGACGCGGCCTGTGGTGCATCGACCCGATCGACGGCACCACGAACTTTCTGAACGGAATCCCCTTTTTCGCAGTTTCCGTCGCCTATCTGGTCGACTACGAGCCACGATTCGGCGTCGTTTACAATCCGGTCACCGATGAATCCTTCTACGCGGCCAAAGGTGCCGGCGCTTTCCTGAATGGCGCGGCGCTTCCGCTGCGCCCTCCCGCCGAGAAGCTTCACGACGCCGTGGCTGGCGTTGATTTCAAGCGTATCAGCCACCACCTCGGTGATGAACTGGCAGTGAGACCCCCTTACTACTCGCAGCGAAACTTCGGCTCCAGCGCACTCGAGTGGTGCTTCGTTGCGGCCGGTCGATTAGACGTCTACGTACACGGTGGGCAAATGCTGTGGGACTACGCCGCGGGCATGCTCATACTTGCCGAGGCGGGCGGCCAAGCCACAGCCATCGACGGCGGAACCCTTGCGGCGGGCCCCGCCGTAAAGCGAGGCGTCATTGCGGCCTCTTGCCCGGGGCTTTTTAACCAGTGGCGGGACTGGCTGAAAGCGCGCTCCTGAGCCCCCCACCCGGACAAGCGACAGCCCGCCCAGCGTTTTTTTGCACTGCAGAATCGGTTGTCCCATATGATTCCGGGTAACAGAGAACACTTCTTCCCGGAGCATCAACATGTCCATGAAGCATCCGATCATCGCGGTGACCGGCTCGTCGGGCGCCGGCACAACAACGGTCAGTCACACCTTCGAAGCAATCTTCGACCGGGAAAACGTTAACGCCGCAGTCGTCGAAGGTGACAGCTTTCATCGCTATACGCGCGATGAAATGAAACACCTGATCAGTGAAGCCGAGAGCAAAGGTGAAAGAGGCATCAGTCATTTCGGCCCCGAAGCGAACCTCTTTGAAGACCTCGAAAACCTCTTCCGCTCATACAGTGAATCGGCCGTGGGCAGCAGGCGACATTATGTTCACAATGCCGAACAGGCCGCGCGCTGGAATCGACCGACAGGGACGTTCACGGACTGGGAAGCACTCCCTGAAGGCACCGACTGCCTTTTCTATGAAGGCCTGCACGGCGGGGTAGTGTGTGAAAACATCGATGTTTCCCGTCACGTGGACCTGCTGATCGGCGTCGTGCCGACCATCAACCTAGAGTGGATCCAGAAGATTCACCGCGACACAAGGTTGCGCGGATACAGCCTCGAAGCGGTTCAGGATGCCATCCTTCGACGCATGCATGACTATGTGCACTACATCGTCCCGCAGTTCTCCCGCACCAATATCAATTTCCAGCGCATTCCGGTGGTCGATACCTCCAATCCATTCGTCGCGCGCGACATTCCTTCGCTGGACGAATCGATGGTGGTAATTCGTTACAAGGATCCGCGGGGTGTCGACTTTCCTTATCTGCTCCGCATGATTCACGATTCCTTCATGTCCCGGGCCAATACCATTGTGGTTCCCGGCGGCAAGCTCGATCTGGCGATGCAGTTGATCCTCACCCCGCTGATCTGGAAGTTGATGGAGCGCCGGCGCCAGTGGGTCTAGCGCCAGCGCGCCGCGATCCCTACCAGATCCCTGGGCGTGTGCGCAGAGACCACGCCCGCGAGAGGAGCAACGTTCGCACCGAAGTGCCCAAGGCTCGGTCGATTTTCAGGCGCGCTACCAAAGGTCCCGGAATTCAAGGATAATTCCGCTTTTTTCGGGCTTCCTTTTTGCCCACAGAGACCATCATGCCGTCGTCCCGCCAAGTTACTCTGCCCGTTTTCAATCCGCTGACCGGCGCGATCCGCGCGCTTGCCATGGATGCTGTCCAGAAGGCCAAGTCCGGACATCCGGGTGCCCCGATGGGCATGGCAGAGATCGCAGAAGTGCTGTGGAGGCACCACCTCAAACACAACCCAGCCAATCCGAAATGGGCCGACAGAGACCGTTTCGTGCTGTCGAACGGCCACGGTTCGATGCTGCTTTATGCCCTGCTCCATCTCACCGGATACGATCTGGGCATTGAAGACATCAAGTCATTCCGCCAATTGCACAGCCGCACGCCGGGCCACCCCGAGGTTGGATACACGCCGGGCGTGGAAACCACTACCGGACCGCTGGGCCAAGGCATCAGCAACGCAGTAGGCATGGCCCTGGCCGAGAAAATCATGGCCGCCGAGTTCAATCGACCGGGTCACGAAATCGTCGATCACCATACCTGGGTATTCCTCGGCGATGGTTGCCTCATGGAGGGCATCTCTCATGAGGCCTGCTCGCTCGCAGGTACGCTTGGCCTGGGCAAGCTGATAGCACTGTATGACGACAACGGAATCTCGATCGACGGGGAAGTGACAGGCTGGTTCACCGACGACACACCCAAGCGCTTCGAAGCCTATGGCTGGCATGTCATCAGCGACGTACAAGGGCACGACCCCGCTGAAATCGATGCGGCGATTCGCGCCGCAAAGGCTGAAACGCGCCGTCCTTCGCTGATCTGCTGCAAGACCATCATCGGCATGGGCGCCCCGAACAAGCAAGGTGGTCACGATGTACACGGCGCCCCCCTGGGCGATGCCGAGATCGCGGCGGCCCGAGAGTATATCGGCTGGAATCATCCTCCCTTCGAGATTCCAGCCGAGGTATACGCCGCATGGAACGCGGTCGAGAAAGGCGAACAATCAGAAGCGCTCTGGGACGAGCGCTTCACCGCATACGAGCGGAGCCACCCCGAACTTGCATCAGAATTCATGCGTCGCATGGCTGGAGACCTTCCCGAGGATTGGCCTGCCCAGGTCGCGAAAATCGTGAGCGCGATCGACCAGAAAGGAGAAACCATTGCGACCCGCAAGGCAAGCCAGAATTCGATCGAGGCATTTGCATCCGTATTGCCTGAGCTGCTCGGAGGCTCGGCCGACCTTGCCGGATCGAATCTCACGCTGTGGTCCGGCGCCAAGGGCGTCACCCGCGAAACGGGCGGCAACTATGTTTACTACGGGGTCCGCGAATTCGGCATGGCAGCCATTGCCAACGGCATCTCGCTGCACGGCGGTCTGATTCCCTACACCGCGACCTTCCTGATGTTCAGCGAGTACGCGCGCAACGCGCTGCGCATGGCTGCGCTCATGAAAGCCCGCCAGATCTTCGTCTTTACCCACGACTCGATCGGGCTCGGAGAAGATGGCCCGACGCATCAGCCCGTGGAACAAACCTCGACGCTACGGCTGATTCCGAACATGAACGTCTGGCGCCCCTGCGACACGACCGAATCGGCCATTGCATGGGCCTGCGCGATCGAGCGCCGGGAAGGCCCATCCTCGTTGCTGTTCTCGCGACAGAACCTGCCCTTCCAACCTCGAAGCAGTGAACAGATCGAGAACATCCGTCGCGGCGGCTACGTCCTCTCCGATGCAGGCAATACCTCACAGCAAGAGCTTCCGCATGCGGTTATCATCGCGACCGGCTCCGAAGTCGCGCTTGCGATGAGTGTCAAGCAGTCACTTGAGCTCCAGGGAATTGCCGTTCGGGTGGTTTCGATGCCGTGCACAAACGTCTTCGATCATCAGGACGCCGCATACCGGGCGAGCGTGCTTCCGTTCGGTGTCCCGAGAATAGCAATCGAAGCCGGCGTGACAGATTTCTGGCACAAGTACGTAGGCCTTGAAGGTGCCGTGATCGGCTTGGACCGCTTCGGCGAATCGGCTCCCGCAGGAGAATTGTTCAAGGAATTCGGCATCACTGTCGAAGCACTCGAGGCGGCAGTCAAAGCGGCGATCGGTCAGCGCTGATCCCCATCCCGCGCCAGGTTGCCGGCCAGCCTGCGCTCTGGCCGGCAGAGCAGACATTTTTGGTTACATGCAAGGGAGTTTTCTCGATGACGATCAAGGTTGCAATCAATGGCTACGGCCGCATCGGTCGATGCACACTTCGAGCCATCTATGAACTGGGCCGCCGCAATGAATTCGAGGTTGTGGCAATCAACGCCTCGGGTGATCTGAACACCAACGCGCATCTCACCAAATACGATACGACCCACGGTCGTTTCAATGCCTCGGTGGAACTCGACGGTGACCGCGCGATGATCGTCAACGGCGACCGAATCCCCTTCTATTCGACCAAGAACGCCAAGGACATTAATTGGGCAGACCACGGCGTAGACGTCTTGCTCGAGTGCACAGGAGCCTACACCTCCAAAGCCAAGGCTCAAGTCCTGCTCGAGCAAAATGCCAAGCGGGTGCTCATTTCGGCTCCCGGCGGTGACGACGTGGATGCAACAATTGTCTACGGTGTGAACCACGAGATTCTCACCCGCGACATGACCGTGGTCTCCAATGCATCATGCACCACCAACTGCCTCGCACCGGTTGCCAAGGTTCTTCAGGACAACATCGGCATCAAGCAGGGCCTGATGACGACGGTGCACGCGTACACCAACGATCAGGTACTGGTCGACGTTCGCCACAAGGATCTGCGTCGGGCCCGTGCCGCCGCCCAGAACATCATTCCGACAAAGACCGGCGCCGCGGCCGCGGTCGGCCTGGTGCTGCCAGCACTCAAGGGCCGAGTTGACGGTTTCGCCCTTCGCGTCCCCACGATGAACGTCTCGCTGGTCGATCTCACCTTTACCGCCGAGCGCGCCACTTCGAAGGAAGAAATCGCCGAGTTGATGAAAGCGGCCAGCAAGGGCGCCCTCAAGGGCGTTCTTGCAGTCAATGAAGCACCGCTGGTCTCAATGGACTTCAACCACGATCCGCATTCCTCCACTTTCGACGCCACTCAGACACGTGTCATCGACGGCACCCTCGTTAAGGTACTCGCGTGGTACGACAACGAATGGGGTTATTCCTGCCGCATGCTGGATGCGGCCAAGGCCTTCGTCGAAGCGCGATAAGTCAACTCCAATCTCAACGCCCTGCAGATACAGGGCGTTTTTTCTGCCTCGAAGACATCATGCACGTTAAAAAACTCACCGATCTCGACGTAGCTGGAAAGCGCGTTTTCATCCGCGCCGATCTGAATGTTCCACAGGACGAAGCGGGAAACATCACGGAAGATACCCGCATCCGAGCGTCGATACCGTCAATCAAATACTGTCTCGACAATGGCGCCGCCGTCATGGTCACGTCTCACCTCGGCCGCCCGACAGAAGGTACGGTGGGTCCCGATGACACGCTCGCGCCCGTCGCCGTACGCTTGGGGCAACTGCTCGGAAAACCGGTCAAGTTGGTCACGGACTGGGTGGACGGCGGTTTCGAACTTGCCCCCGGTCGGATAGTGCTGCTGGAAAACTGCCGCTGCAACGTTGGAGAAAAGAAAGACAACGAAGACCTTGCGAGACGGATGGCGGCCCTTTGCGACATCTATGTGAACGATGCTTTCGGGACCGCACACCGCGCCGAGGCCACGACCCACGGTATTGCCCACTACGCACCCGTCGCCTGCGCCGGCATCCTCATGGGCGCCGAAATCGACGCACTTGGAAAAGCCACCGAAAATCCTGCAAGACCGTTGGTCGCGATCGTTGGCGGCGCCAAGGTCTCGACCAAACTGACCATCCTCAAGACCCTTGCCGAAAAGGTCGACCAACTGATCGTCGGTGGTGGCATTGCCAATACCTTTCTTCTCGCAGCGGGAAAGCGGATCGGTGAATCGCTGGCCGAACCCGAAATGGTACGTGAGGCACAACAGGTCATGGACCTCATGAGAGCGCGTGGGGCCGAGGTTCCCCTCCCGACCGACGTGGTGGTCGCCGACGAGGTATCCGCGCTGGCCCGGGCGAACCGCATCCCGGTTGACGAAGTGGGACCGCATGACCGCATTCTCGACTTCGGCCCGAAAAGCTCCGCCAAACTGGCCGACATCATTGCGCATGCGGGGACGATCGTATGGAACGGACCGGTAGGCGTATTCGAACATGCGCAGTTTGCCGGCGGCACGAAAATGATGGCATCCGCCATCGCCCATTCCGAGGCCTTTTCGATTGCTGGTGGCGGCGACACTCTCGCAGCCATCGCAAAGTTTCACATTGCGGACGACGTGGGCTATATCTCCACTGGCGGTGGCGCGTTCCTTGAGTTCCTCGAAGGCAAGACATTACCCGCCATTGCAGCCCTCGAGACACGCTTCAAAGACTGACACGATCCGAGCGGCGGGAGCATATCCCGCCCAAGCATTGCTCCACGCCCCGCCGGAGAAGCAAAGGGGTTCCCACGGATGAAGAGCTGCAACCCTCCGTTCGCCAGTGCGGCAGGCCGGTGTGTCAGGCTGCTCCGTGCCCGATACGATCCGTATAGCGCCGACCGCGACGCGCACGGCGCTCGGCCTGATCGGGCTGTTCCCAACTTGCAGTACGCAGGCCATACGGGTCGCGCCGATCCAGTTGGGATCGACGGTCATCGAAATGCTGGTAAATGCAGGTGCATTGAACACCACAGCA
>CAYLWY010000025.1:8099-16008 GCA_964387665.1 uncultured Candidatus Peribacteria bacterium | reverse complement strand
TACTCTTGATCTGGCATCATTTGTTCAAACGGTGATTTTTCTGCTGGAAGATAGAGGAGTGCTTTGAAGGTCAACCCTCATTCGATATGGAGATGAATAGTTTCAAATGGTTTTTTTGCTCCGAAATGCAATGACTGGAAAAACTCCTCGTGCTCTGTCTCTTTGATATCTGCTTTTGGTCTCGATCGGAGTGATTGCATCTTGTTTACTTGTTCGAGCGTATCGGTAGGTTTTCCCTCTTCGATTTTTGGCATCATGATCGCTACAGGAAGGTAGTTCGCATGAGTCGTGATCAGTCCTCTGAGGCGGTAGTTGTCTGCATACTCTGCAGCATCTTCGAGAAGATGAAGGGTTATCGTGGTTCATCTTGTAGTTTTCGTACTATCAGTGATTTCATAACTTCCTTTACCATCAGAGCTCCACAGGACTGCTTGGTCGCTAGATGTTGATTTAGTCTCGACGACTACTTTGTCTGCAACCATAAACGCACTATAAAACCCAATTCCAAATTGACCTACAAGTGCGTTATCTTCTTTTGCTTGTTTCATTTGTTCTAAGAATGCTTTTGTCCCTGATTTTGCAATCGTACCGAGATTGGTGATGACTTCCTCTTTTGTCATACCGATACCTGTATCGCTGATCGTTATGGTCTTTTTTTCTGTATCTGTCGTTATGGTAATGGTGAGATTAGTTTCGTCTCATAGGTAGCTGGGATCTTGTGCAGCGAGCAATTTTGCTTTCTGGAGTGCATCGTTTGCATTTGCGAGGAGTTCTCTGAGAAATACTTCTTTGGTAGAGTAGATCGAATGGGTCACGAGATGGATAAGCTGACTCACGTCAGCATCAAAGGTAAATGTTTCAGACATAGGTAGATATAAAAGCTAAAAATCGTTTTTTCTAAAGAGTAGCACTTTGTTGCTTCACGTGCTTTTTATTGAAGAGTGAAAAAAAATCAAGCACCTTTTTCGCGTATTCAACTTTTTTTTCTCTACAAACTTCTTTTTGTCAACCACGAAAAGTTGCGAAGCTGGAACCTTCTTCGTATACTTTTTGACGTATAGGGATTTCTGAAGTTAAGAACTATACGTCGAAAAAGATCGCGAAGCGACTTTTTTATAGATAAAACAGATCTATTTAATTTGTTCTTGAACTATGGAATGACTCAGAATTAGTGTAGTGTTGTTGGTATCGTTCATTGCTGGGATGTGTACGTGGGGACTTATAGGTCCGTGAACAGAAACGTCATCGGAACATTTTGTCGCGTGATCTTCTGTATGTGAAACATGTACTGCGTCGTGCAATCAATTTCTTTCCTCTCGTTAAACAAAAATACAAATAGAATTACCACTCCATGATGGAGTGGTTTTTTGTACTGAAAAATATTTGTTTTTAGCCAGTTTGAAGTTCTTGATTTAGCCAGTTTTCTGCTCATTGTTGTTGTTGCTTACGTTGGAAATTTTCATTAATAGAAGACCTTCAAACTCTTGCATTTTCTGCTTGTATTATTCTCTCTATGAGTTTGTCAGCAAGGTCTGGTCAAAGCGTCGCACCAGGTTTTCCATCCAATGAAAGATCTCCACTGATTGCGTTGTAATCATAGATACTCACGGTACTGTTTCAGTCAGTATACGTCTTGCTAATAGAGATGTGAAACCCAGGGACTGTGCTTTCTGATTTTTTATCAATACGTAAGGCAATTTCTGAAACTCAGGTGTTTTGATCATTTTCTGTTGTTCACGACATATGCGTTTGCTGTGTGTCTAGCGTTCCATTT
Organism: uncultured Candidatus Peribacteria bacterium; assembly: GCA_964387665.1. Classification (GTDB taxonomy): domain Bacteria; phylum Patescibacteriota; class Gracilibacteria; order Absconditabacterales; family Absconditicoccaceae; genus CAYLWY01. Next base: position 14,234 of record CAYLWY010000025.1, on the reverse strand, counting down.
GCTTTTATGTTTTCTCGTTGTGCCATCTGTGTGGGCGTAAACTTTATTTCACCTCATCAGCTGTACACTTGATGAAGGGTAACGAGTACTTTGTCTGCATTGATAATAGTAGGTAAGACTCTATCTATCTTTCTTCTTACTGCTTGTTGCTGTTCTTTCATTGCATTGATACGCTCATTTCTTTGGTGCATTGATTCCTGGGTTACTCATATTTCAGTTCACAAATCTGTCCCAACCATTTGCCACATACTAGATTCTAGTGAAGTAAGAGAGGTAAAGCTCGAGGTATCATGTTGGTTGGTAAAATCTTGTTCTATATTAACTCTGTTGTGAAAGAGTTGTGCATCAGTTTGGTTAGTAAGTCGATTTAGTTTAGCTTCTCGTGTGTCAGTAAGTTTGTTAAACCTTTCCCATTTTTGCTTGGGGAGTTCAGTTGTTTCCATATTTTCAATAATTTCAGGCATTTGGTGTATTTAGCGAAAAAAGTAAATTATTACTCAGCAGTAACTTTTTCGGTAATACTTTTTCAATTAATACTAATATGTGCTCATACTTGGTTGACGAGTACCACCTCTAGATTAGTGACATCTACGACAAAATAAGGCGAAGCAAACACTTTACCTACTTGCTTGTCATCTTGCATGAGGACTAGATAACCATCTACTCAGACTATGAAATGATTGGTAGAAAAACTGAGGAGATAACCATCATCTGTAGGGGTAGTTTTTACAAAAAGCTCAGGACGAGGGAGTGCATTGTTTCGTTCTACGGTGTTGATTTCAGGTTTTTCTTCTACGAGAGGTTGGAATTCACCGTGGGTAGGAGCTGGTTGGGTATCTGGTTCACGCTGGGGAAGATCTCTAGCAGCCACAGGAGCAGATCCATGAGTTGCGAATTCTGCAGTAGGTGCAGATCATGGTTGTCGTACCATCCATGCTACGATAAATCAAATGAGTAATGATCACAAGAGGGGAAGGTAGTGACTTTGTTCTAGGGTCATGAGAAATTCTTTTTTGTTTCGATGGAGTGACATTTTTGTTTGCAAGAGAATAAAATTTATTTATATTATAATTATTATTTTATATATTGTCAATAAATTTGATTTCTTGTACCTAATACTATATACTTTAATTGTTTATTTTCCCTACACAGAAGGTATGACTTCTGCAAAACTAACCAATTGACCCAGTTCTCTTCAATGACAACCTGCTCCTGTTGATGTAGCTGCTTTTTCTGCATCGGTTTTATCAGCAATAGAGGAGTCGGGTATTGAGGATAGTAAGAAGAAAGAAAACATTGCTGCTATATATAGAGCGATTATGGAGTTACGCACTAGTAATGACCCAATAGACATACTCCTATTTTTTTCTTGATATAACGAAAAATTGCTTTTGAAAGCAGAATGTGCTGATAGTGCAGCGGATAGAGAGATGTTATTATATGTAAATAGAACGGTAGGTGATCTTTTGGGTTGTCCGCCAGGTGAAACTGAACAAAAAATAGCATGATTGCTGAAATTACTTCACTATGTAATTCGTCTGGAGTCTGGTACATTGGTACAAAAAGAACAAGTCGTCACGGAAATTAATAGTATTGATGATTCACTGAGAAACAAAATGATTGAAGATCTTATTCCAGCTGTTGTGATGCCATTTCAGACACGTTTGGAAAATAAAGAAAATAATTGGAGAGAAAGTATAAAGAAACTTCTTGCGGATACTGAAAGTGGCATAGTAAGTAAAATTCATTTCAGAACTCAACAAAACTTAGATCGAACTGCATTAGTATGAATCGGTCCAGCAGAATGGACGTTGTTTTATCAAATGAATACAGATGCATTACTTGCTTTTGAAGAAGAGTTTCATGCGTGTGTTGCTGAAATAGTTGATGAATTAGAAAAAGACAAAAAGTATGAGGTGAAAACCAAAATAGATGAGTTCATGCAACCATACAAGGAGGTGAGCTGCTGGAAGTGGAGTCGTGCATAGTGTTCTAAGAAAGCTCACGACACAAAAAACTAACCCCTTACGGAGCTAGTTTTTCTTTTTGTGCCGTCATTGCGAGCGAAGCGTGGCAATCTATAGTCAAAACTTATCAAACGCAAAAAATGGATTGTTTACGCAATACTTTGTTGTGCATTCAATCTTATTAATTTGTCGTGTATTTTCATCTTTCCGGTAAATCATTACTGTTTCTCGATCTTCAGTATATATATTTCCATTTATACTATACTGTAGTTGGTAGATAAATGCCCTTCTAGTTCTTTTGTCGTCATCATCCCTTAGGTTTTCATTTTCTTGGATCATATTTACTATTCTTCTTGACCCATCAATTCATTTATTGAATCTTCTAAGTCTACTATCATTAAAAAATTCAATGACATTATCATCATTTTTTGCTATTTTATCATATAATTGAACTGCTTTGTCATAATCTCCACGACTTTGATAGATATAGTATTGCTGCAATGCTGCTTTTGCGTTATCTGTATGTTTTTTGTTCTGAATATCATACTCTGATGGTTGGATAATATTTTGTACTACCTGTGTATCTCAAAATAAAGTCTGTGTTTGTACTTGCTGTGAATATTGTCATTTGGATTCTTGAGTATTTTTATTTTGACTTTCTTGATTTGGTTTTAGTAATGGTATTACTTTTATTAATAGTACGACTATGAATAAAAGTATAAAAAATAAAAAAGGTCATTTTATTCAGTTTCGGGAACACTCACGCCACCAAATACTTGTTTCTTTTGCATTGATATTTTTTTTACGAGCCATTGATGATTGGCATAACTAAAAAGAGTAGAACAATTTCCAAGATACGAGATATCTTGAAGGAAGTTCCACTCTTTTCATATACAACTAATATACTCTAGGTAATTTTGTGCAGTAAGTATAGATAGATAATAAATGAAGAAAGTTGTTTGGAACCACCTTATTTCTTAGCTTGGTTTTTTTTGTATGTATTGACCTGTGTAAGCTAAGATGTTTCCTAATGTTACTATTACTGACACGCCTCACACATAAGTGCTTCATAAGGATCAGCAGGGCAGGCGCCATTGTACATCGTTCCTGCTTTCAATTTCTCGACGTATTCATCACCTTTTTCGGCTCTCATTTTTGCTTCTATTTCAGCTTTTTGTTCACTGGTAACATTGGCGAAATCGATTTTTTCTTTCGTCGCAGTGATGGTAGCTCCACCAAATCCTGCTTTAGCTACGGCAGTACCAAACCCTCCGGTACGTGGAGCAGGTGTTTCTGTGGTTGCTGCTGTACCACCAAAACCAGCTCTTTCTCCTCTCTTGTTTACATTTTGGGTATACTTTTCACCTTGGATCGTTTTCTGGATGAAGCAGTAGTACGTAGACTTGATTCCTTGTTGTCGTCCGTACATGTAGTAGTCGCTAAGCGTATCTCTGTAAGACTCATCGAAGTACATATTTCTCGAGATAGCTTGATCGATATGTTTTTGCCAGGTAGCAGCGATGTTCATCTGTGCAGTAGGTGAGTACTCGTACGCAGTCTTGAAGAGTTCTTTGTTGACGACACCATCTAGTTCTTCGATATCTATGATACTTCCTCCATTTGCTACGATCTTATTTTTGATTTCTTCTGTCCAGACGCCTTTCGCTTTCAATTCATTGATAAGTCTCTCACACACGACCGTAAATTTACCAAACTGATTTTCTCTCGAGTAGACCATACCGAAGTTACTGTCGATACCACTACTTACTCCAGCAAGGAGCGAGATAGAAGCGGTTGGCGCGATAGCAAGCATGAGGATATTTCTTCTTGCTTCGTAAGGATATCTTTCTGGTGAGTAATCTCTAAACGGACCTTTGGTTGCAGCAAGTGCGATAGATTTTTCCAAAGCAGCTTGATACATAAAAGCTCCGACTTTATCGATCAGTGTCGTTGCATCGTGATGATCGTACGCGATGTGCAGATCGATCAAGAAGTCTGCAAATCCCATCACTCCTAGTCCTAGTGGTCTGAGATCTTTGCAGTTCAATTCAGTATCAGGATAGGGGAAGAAATTGAACTCGACGATATTATCCAGTCACTGGATTGCTGTCTGGACGGTATCTTTCAAATCATCCCAGTTGATAAGATCAAATTTCTCTTCTACGCTAAGGGTAGCGAGGTCTATCTTGCGTATTTTATCATGATTGACAAATGCGGTTAGGTTTAGTGACGCGAGTGTACATACTGCGGTACTATCACCACGGTTTGCGATAGAAATTTCTGTACATAGGTTACTACTATGAATCATACCATAATTTGGTGCTTGATTGACGCGATTGTGCGTATCCTTGAAACAGAACCAGTAATTTCCCGTCTTTGCTAATCTGATAAGCATATCACGATAGAGTTGGCGAGCGCTTACTTTCTTACACAAATTGAGCTCTCCCGCTTCAGCTTTTTGTACATATCCTGCATAGAATTTCTCAAACTCTTCTCCCCATGACTCAGCGAGTTCTGGTGTCTCCGCTGGATCAAATAACCATCGGTCAGCATCTTTCAATACTCTGTTCATAAATTCATCTGGAATCCACAAAGCAGTATTACATGTTCTGGTTCTGACGTAGTCATTTCCTGCCGTCTCTTTCAGGTCAAGAAATTCGTAGATATTAAAATGCCATGGTTCCATATAAAACACGCATCCTGATCTTTTCTTTCCTGTTCCTTGGAGCATAGCGTTTTTGATCGTATCGTAGATTTTGATAAATGGAATTGGTCCAGAAGAAAACTGATTGATTTTTTTGATCAATGATCCAGATGCTCTGAGTTTGGTAAAACTGATTCCCATACCGCCGTCAAATTTACTGAGCTGTGCAAACTCTGTTGCCTTCTCCATGATATGCTCCATGCTATCTTCTACGACTGAGATGAAACAACTACTCATTTGAGATCTCGGACTTCCTGCGTTAAACGAGTGTGAGTGGATATATCTGAGTTGTGAAAAATTATCGTATAGTTTTTTTGCAAATGCGTTGCGTTCTTCGATCGGTTCTACAAAAGCTATTCCCATTGCCATTCTCATCCATGTCCGTTGTACTTTTTCTAGTTTTTGCTTGTTGTAGTCAGTAAGTTGGTATTTTTTTTCGAAATTTGCCATCGCGAAGAAGTTCATGAGTCTGTCACGACTTCGATCCATATGCCACTCGAGCTCATCGAGATTGAACGTTAACATTTCTTCACGCAGGAGTTTTTCTCCTACTGCAAATTCTACATACTCCTTGAACGTAGAGAAACGTGCTTCTACCGTCTTGTTGACGATCTTTGCGAGCTGTGCTGATGCAATACGATCGTAGAGAGGATCTTCGCTAATAAGTCACTCCATTGCTTTCAACAACAAACGATCGATTTCGTCGGTTCCTACTTGATCAGGAAGTTTTACTTCGAGGTTCTTTATGATCTTGAACATAGGGACGAATGGATCATCGAGTTTCATTGGGTCGATAATGTCTTGAATCGCTCTAATAATCTTTTCAGTCTGAAACGGCTCTTGCTTACCATCACGGTGAATAACTATTTTGGACATTGAAGGAAATGAAAGAGAAATAAAATGGACGAACTATATATGCTGGGATGCTTTGTACTGCAATATATCATATCACTCGGTGACTCTCTGACTACGTGAGACGCCAAGTGTTTCTAGAAAGGAAAAGAGTTCTTCTTGGAGTTGATCTGCGTTTCCTATTTCTGTGAGAAGTTCTGCTTCGATAAACGTTCCCAGTCATACGACGCTGTCGAGACATATGTCGATTGCTTGATAAGTAGTTTTTTTTCTCGTTTTCTCGGTAAAGGAACAGGGTTTGTATCAGAGTATCGTGATGATAGCTTCCATATCTTCGGCATTGTTTACGGATACCTCTTTTTCTTCTTTGATGAGAGGGTTGGTGGTTTGTTGCTTTACGGTAAAGAGGTAGGACTCGACTCAGGTATGTATGGTAGTTCTGATACGTAGGGCATTGTCTCCAGGGAGGAGGTGGAGTAGTTCTCTTTCTTGAGGTATAAAGACACGGTCTTTTTGTATAACTGGCTCGGTAAACATGCATCCGAGACTGATAAGTTCTTGCTCTATCTGATCGAGATTATCGACTTGTGCTTTCACTTCGATTTCGAGCAT
>CAYLWY010000025.1:0-7999 GCA_964387665.1 uncultured Candidatus Peribacteria bacterium | reverse complement strand
CTTGCTCTATCTGATCGAGATTATCGACTTGTGCTTTCACTTCGATTTCGAGCATATCTTAAATCTGATTTGGTAAATCTTAATGATTATTGTACCAGTAGTCTCAAGGATCAGGTGTTGATTTTGGTGATTTAGTATCTGGATCTGGTGTTTTTGGTTTATTGCAACTGCAGGGATGTTGTTTGCATGTTTTACACATCAATACCTTAATTATTTGTCCGTTTACTACTTTTCTACACCATCAGTTGCCTCTACTAACTATAGTTCACTCTGCTGGTCTTTCTTTAGCCATGTTGCATCTGCAAAATAACTAAAAGTTTGTATACTGATTTGGTGTAATCTCGAAAAAGTTCTGAAGGGTCATGAGGTCTTGCTTTTCGAGGAACTTTAATGGATTGTGTTCTACCATATAGTAGGGTGCGAACCCAAGTTCTTCCATTCTTCTATCTGCGACGAATTTCAAGTACTGTGCCATTTCGTTGTACGAAAGCCCAAATACTTGTCTGTCACCGAGTAAGCTTTTTAAAAATTCAAGTTCTATCTCTACTCCATCTACGAGACATTGCTGTACGTTTGCGACGAATGCTTCATCTTGTGCTATTTGAGGTGTTTCTTCGAGCATCGTGAGGATCATTTCTACTCCCATACGCATATGAAAACTCTCATCGATAAGCACGAGGTCGATACCGTTGCAGATATTTCTCATACGTCCTGTTTCTCTCATCGCGAAAAACATTGCGAATCCGCTATAAAACCAAAAACCTTCCTGAATAACATTATTTATCAAAATAGCCATAAGGATTGCTTTTTTCCCTTCTATCGTGTCTGGGTCTACACCTCATTGACTGATTGAGATTGCGTTTGCATAATGAGCAACCATTTTTTGCTTCTTTGCGATGATAGGATTGCTTTCTGCGATATTGTACAGTGATTCATGATCAAGTGAGAAGCTATTCAAAATCATTTCAAAGAAATCGCTATGGATATCTTCCATAAACATCTGTACGGTCATACACATTTTTGCTCTCGGATCAATCACATATGGATAGAACGATTCTCCGAGAACGTTCTGCACGAGTAGTTCTGTAGTAGTGAAATACGCTACGAGTTGATGAAAAAGATTCTTTTCTTCGTTAGTTAATCATTGATAATCGTTGATGTCGATCTGGACATTAATTTCTTCTGGGAATCGAACTGCTTGTTTTTGTTTGGTATACAGGTCTTGAAATACTGAATGTCTTCTACTGAGTCTCGTTCATTCGAGCACATGTTTTTTTCCGATGAGTACCATTGCACAACTTCTGATAAGAAATAAAAACACTATATATAGTAGCTGTTTTTTGTTTTGCCTACTAGATATAGTGGTTTTAGAAATATGAACTATGAATTCAAGGGAGATAACGAGATAATTTTTTTTTCTATATGCCCCCTATGGAGGGCTGTTTCTTTTTTTTGTAGACAGATGATAAAAATGTGATCGTTGACAAGCTCTTTTATTCTTTTGTAGTTATTTTTATTTTATCGAGAGATTTTGGTATAGAGCTATATCGAAAAGGTGAAATGGAAATAGCAATATCATGCACTTCATCAAATAGCAATGCAGCTGCTTTTGCGTTTTCTTTCGTATATCACGCAATCGATGCTTTGATTTGTCTCGTGATATCATAAGGATCTTCCGAAAAGTTATAGGTAGTAAAGGTCTGTAGGGTGGTGGGGAGGATATACGCTCCAGTTCATACTTCACGAGGGTCGTAAAAATCGACGCGTTCCAAGGTCAGACCGCCTTCTTGGCTCGTAGGCATCGTTCTTTGTTGAAGGTAAATCAAACTTTGACGTTCTACTTCAGATTTTTGACTATAGGGATAGGTGATGGTTACGTCCATAGTTCATTGGAGAAAGCTAGCAGATTCCCCTGGTTGTGCATTAGTCACGAAACGATTTACGGTGACCTGTATCTCATCAGAAAGAGGAAGAGTGAGATGATTTTTATCTTGATTACCTTTACGAATGATTCATGGAAGTTCTTGGTTGATATCTTCTAGGAGTTGTTGTTCCAGGCGTTGAATGTCTGCACTGACAACTGTTCACGAAAGAATAGTTTTTCCATTGGTAAACTCATTGAGAGGTGTTGCCCAGATCGCTTTTTGCTCTTTGCTTTCTGGTAATTTTTCTATGTAGAGAACTGTTTCTTGTGGAATATTTCCTTCTTCTCCGATAGGAGTTCCATCAGCAAAGTAGTCACGAGCAGTAACCGCTACATCTACTGTTCCAGGATTTTCTTTGGTTCATGCGGGGATACGTACTCGAATATCTAGGGTGAACGGAATATTGTTTTCGGTAAGGAGTGATGTTCACGCAAGCAATGAGATTTCTTCTGTCAGTGTATTGGAGAAACGAACAGTTCATCTTGCAGGAACAAGTTCTGTAGAAAAGGATTGCAAATCGATAGTTTTTGAAACAGAAGTAACTACTGTACCTGTATACCAGGGAAATGAAAGAGGTGTGACGGTCAACTCTGGTTTTTGTCCATACGGGAAGACAAGAAATCAGTAACTTACCGGCTGTACCGTGGTTGTGGGATAGATCGTGACTGTAGCTTTCGGTGAAATGGTTCACCGAAAAAGGTAGATAATAAGAGCTAATACCAGTAACTCTGCAATAAGTGCGAGTTTTGATTTGATGTAATCCACAGGAGATAGTAAGGGGTTTGACTTACCTAGTTTTTTGGAAAGAAAGTGAGCAAGACGCTCGTATCGAATTTTGGATCATACATAAAATGTCTGAATACCGTATGATGCTAATTGATCAGCTATACGTTGATTTTTTGTCGTGACAGAAACGGTAATATCAAGTTCACGTATGTGTTTTACAAATGTTTCTATCCACCGAGCATCTTCTAATAAAGGATGAGAATCCAAAAAAACATCTACCTGTTTTCCACGAGGCACTTTTTTTAGTAATTTAAATATTTTATAGATACTATCTTGAGCTCAAAAGGTTAGTTTCATCAGATTGTGGCTGGAGGGATGAAGATGTTTGGATAAGACGCCGTTGCCATGCTATGATCAATATGATGATGATACAAAGATATTGTTTTACATCTACCGTATATCAAAGTACTTTTGCTACGATATGTCTAGGATATATTTGTCGTATAAGCAAAATACACAACATACCCCAATAAAGTATAAGTCACGGAAAAGCTCGATAGATGTTTTTCTTTCGTTGACTTGCGACAGCGATAAGTAAGTAGAGGATACTTGCTCATGCAGAAAGGTATAGTCATAATGGGATTACTTTATCGTATGCAGCGACTTTGCTCAAGGGGTCTATTGCTGAGATATATCGACCAGTATCTATAGGTTTTCCAATAAAATGATCGCCAAAGAGAAGAAAAATACCCAAAGGTATAGAAGCAATACAAAGACTTTCAAACAGAATAGTCCACCAACGAAGATGAGTCTCTCGGCGTTGTGTTTGCAAAAACTTATACCATCAAAGTCAAGCTCCTATAGCTAGTCAGGTAAAATGGAAACGATACTCGTATGGAGAAAGGTAGAGTAATCGTTGTCTAGGATCTAGAGGCAAAATAATGAAATCGCTCCACACATATCGTGACCACGTTCATAGCAAATATGCCAACATAATGATAAGAGGAAGATAACGCAGAAGGAGCCTAAACTGAACTCCTTGCTTAGCAGCTTTTTTTTGTGCTACAAAAATGAATACCGCTAAAAAGCTCACGATACCAAGTCAAGTCATAGACAATGATAGTCACCAGATATTGAGGAAAGGGTACATGGCAGGAGTTGAAAGGTTGAAAAATATAGTAAATAGATTTTGAATTTATATGATTGAATTTTACAAAATCTATTTACTACGTAGAAAATCGATACAAATAAAGTTCAGTTTTATAATCGATTTTCTATAAGCAATTGACGATGGAAAATTGAAACTTATAGAACGGTAAGGTAGTTGAAAAACATCTTACACTATCTCAAGTAATGTACCATTTTATTTTCTCTGATACCTACAATTCTGATGGATCCAGGATAATCAAGTTGTTCTTCGATTTTTGTTCCGATGATCGTCGTGAGCTCTTGTGCTTGTTTATCATCTACGTCTTCAGGGTTGAAGAATGCCATAATCTCTCTACCTGCTTGCATGATATATGCTTTTTGCACTCCTTCAATGGAATTGATAAGGTTTTCTAGATTGCTCATTCTCTCGAAGAAGATGTCTTTGGTATCGTGTCTTGCACCAGGTCTACTTGCTGAAATAATATCAGCTGCTGTAGCTACCCATGCTTCTGGACTGAGTAGTTCCACATCGAAGTGATGTCCTTCTGCTGTATTCACAATTACTTCATGCATTTTATGTTTTCTGAGAAGTTCTGCTCAGATCTTGGTATGTGCTTCACCGTTGGTAGAATCGATCTTTCAGATATCGTGCAACAATCCTGCTTTTTTTGCCAACTCAGCGTTGATTCACAGTTCATTTGCCATCATTTCTGCCATTCTTGCTACTTCGATACTGTGAAGTAAAAGGTTTTGTCCGTAACTGTATCTGATGTGAAATCTACCGACATACTCTACGATCTCTGGTTTCATCATAGGAATATTCAAGAGTGCAAGTGCCTCTTTTCCTTTTTTCAAGAAGAGTTCGTTTGCTTCATCTATACTTTGTTGGTAAAACTTCTCTATATAGACAGGATTTATTCTTCCATCTTTTACCAATTTATTCATCGTTTCTGCAGCAATGAATCTTTTTTCAGGGTCATAGCTAGAGATTTTTAAGGTAAGCGGTGTGTCATCGATCAAGACTTCTACTCACGTTACTTTTTCGAACGTATTGATATTTCTTCACTCACGACCGATAATTTTTCCTTTCATATCTTCACTTGGAAGATCAACCATAGTGACGAGATGCTCAGATATTCACTCTTGCGCTACTCTAGGAAGGATTCTCGAGATGATTTTTGCTGCTTCGTCTTTTGCTTCTTCTTCTTTGATAAGTTTATACTTATTGATAAATCTCGTAATTTCCGCTTGCTGATCTGTTTCGATCTGTGAAAAAAGTTCTTGTTTTGCCTGTTCTGGACTCAGTCCACTCAGATCACTGAGAATCGTTTTTTGTTGTTCGTAGAGTTTTTCAAGTTCTTGCTTTTTTGCAATGTATTCTTCTTTTTTCTCTTCAAGTTTTTCCATTTTTTCGTCCATTCTTTCTTCCTTTTGTGTCAATTTTTCTTCAATTTGGTCTACTTTCTTGTGTCTGTGTGCGATCTCTTTTTCTGCTTTTTCGATAAGTTCTTGTCCCTTCTTTTCTGCGATGTCATAGAGTCTTCTACATTCTTTTTTGGTTGTCTCGATAGCTTGTTCTGCATCTTGTTTTTTCTTTGACCATCATTGATCGGCTAAGTATTTCCCCCCAAATATACCAAGGAGAATACCGACTACCCCTGCTACTAAAGTAAATATTGTCATTAGGTAAAATATATGAGTAAAAGTAGGGATACTCATCCAATAGCAAAAAAAACGGGATCCTCTGAACAAGGTCTTATGGAGTTAGAAAACGCAAGAAGTAATATATCGAGTAAGATATCATAGATTGAGGAATAGCGTAAGGATTACTTTTGGAAAAAGTACTCTATGTATCTTACGTGTACGGATTATCATTGACAATGCAATAAGATCAGTGGTTTACTAAAACAACAAAAATTTCTCAGTAAATGAGGAATAGATGAGATGAAATGATTTTACTAGTAGTTTGTTCCTTAAATTTTTAAGTTGACAAATTATTTTTTATATACATCAACTTTTTCTTCTGTGAATGTGATAAGCTGTATAGCATGTCACGTAGCTTGCAGAAATTTATTGAGATGGACGTGATCTATGACAAGAGTGGCATCATTGCGATTGGGGTGTCGTCACACGCGTGATGCAGTTCGTAAGTCTTGATCGATAAATACCTGTACCGTCGGTGGGGTGTCGTATATAAGTCAAAAAAGAGAAACACTACCAGGAGTGAGGTGGAGTTTATCGTATAATTGTTCTGCAGACGAGAAACTTAGCTCTTTGGTTCAGAGTTCCTTACGAAAAAGATTCACAGGAAATCTTTTGTGAGCAGCAATGGTGACGAGATAAAATCATCATTTCTTGTCGGTGAGAAAAAGATTTTTGGTGTGTGCTCAGGGGATATCATGCTTGATTTGCTCAGATTCTTCTACGGTGAAGACAGGAATGTGTTCGTAGTAATCGAACTTAATCGTATGTTTCTCTAGAAATGAGAGAAGTGTAGGATCAAAATTTTTCATGGTAGTGTGAGTAGGTATATCTGGTAAAAAAAGTAATATAGAAAATACACTTTAAATTTAGTATATGCAAATGTGTATTTTCTACGTAGTAAATCACTGTTTGCCTTAAATTCGTAAGTTCTGTTTTTAAATGCGATTTACTATAATATCTTATGGGAAAGTAAACAAAGAAGTATTATTTGGAATTACTTTGGCGTACTCACGACTTTTATTTCGCAGTATTCTCTAAGTCACATGATCCCATGTTCTCTGCAATTGCCAGATTCTTTCTTGTAACCTCAGAAGGGTACTTGAGGAATGACATAGTTGGTGTTGTTTACGTTTATGTTTCCAGTTTTGAGACGTTGTGTGACGTAAGTAATTAATTCTGTGTCATTGCCCCATACGTATCATCACAGCCCATATGGCGTATTGTTTGCTTGTTCTAGAGCCTCGTCTAGCGTTTCATACGCGACAATAGGGAGTACGGGTCAGAATACTTCTTCTTGCATGACACGCATCTCAGATGTCGCACGTAGGACAATGGTATGTTTCATAAAAGGTCCTGGTGTGTTGTCATAGATACCTAATTCAAGTAGTTGTGCTCATTTTTTTTTGGCGTCAGCAAGTTGTTCTTGAAGCAGCTGGTACTGCGTTTCGTTTACTATGCATCAGAGGTCTGTGTCAGGATCGAGAGGGTTTCCGACTTTCTTGTTTTCAAGATATGCAATACATGCTGTTATACATTCGTCGTATCTGCTTTTATGGACAAAGAGTCTTTTTAGCCCATCACAAATTTGTCCGCCATGTCGTCGACGAAATCGACTCATCGTTTCCATCATAGCATCATCGATAGCGGCGTCTGGTAAAATAATACCTGGAGCTGATCCACCTAATTCAAGAAATGTTTTTTTGAGTCCGGGAGCAGCGCTACTGTTTACTTTTTTTCCTGTAGCAGCACTTCATGTGAACACTATAAAATCAATATTATCTTGTATAAGTGCTTCTCCTAATTCTCCTCAGCCAAGAATACTTATAAGTACATCAGGAGGAAGGCATGCACTCAATAACTCGCTAATTTCTTTACCCACTACGACACACGGGTGTGCTGGTTTGTAAAGAAGAGTATTTCATGCAAGCAGTGGTGGAATTATTTGTCGAACAAATTGAGAGGTAGGAAAATTTCGCGGAGATATGCTTGCTCATACTCATCTTGCCTCAAAGTAAGCAGTATGTACTCATAGCTCGTCTTCAAAAATACGTTCTGGGGCAAGTATGTCTGCTGCGTTATCAAGATAGTACCTGATATATCAGATGTCGAAGTCTATGTCTCCATATGCTTGGCTAATTGGTTTACCTATTTCTTTGCTTATGAGTTCAGCAAAGTGTTGTTTTTTTTCAACGTATGCCTGAACAAAATTTTGCAAATAGGTAATCCTTTCGTTTACTGGAGTAGATGATCGTTGTTCAAATGCTTTTCTACTTTTTTCAACAAGAGATGGTATATCTTGCACGTGTGTTAGTTCAATAGTGGTAATTTTGTCTTTAGTTCATCGAGGCATATGCGATGTATATCGTGTCATGGATGCAGAAAAATAGATAAATTACGATCACTATCTAGTATATTAGGAATCTATGAAAATATGTCAAAACTTAAAACATACCCATCGCTTTTGCGTTGCTGATACCAAAAAGAAATGGTTTTAG
>CAYLWY010000024.1:0-16143 GCA_964387665.1 uncultured Candidatus Peribacteria bacterium | reverse complement strand
TTGCCAATTACACCACGCCCCAAGAGCGTAGAGCGTTAGGTAGCTGGACACCTTTAGTCCCAACGCTGCCTCTAGGTTACTTGACATCGGGACTCGAACGAATCATTGTTATCTCTAAGGTTTCTTTGAACCAAAGACACCTCCCCGCCGTAAGAATCCTCCCGCCAATTCGGATACGCCAACAGGGTTTTTACACCAGGGCGCAACGCCCACGATTGGAACAATCGGAACAGCCTCAGAAGTCGACAGGACCGACACGGAACGACCATCGGACGGCGAGCCCACCGGAGACTCGCATTGATCGGCCTCACTGAATTTGCCCGCCTGCACTTTGCTTCCCGCGACGTATCGAAGACCTACGCTGAAACCGCCTGTAGCCGGATGACGCGGCTCGAATCGCACGCCAAGACATCCGCCATCGACGGCTGCCTGCAAGAGGCGATCGTCAACGCCTTCCTCGGCACGCTCGCCGTCGGCCCGTTCACGGTCAAAGGTTATCGCGGCGACATCCTCTCGGTCTGGAATGCGGCCGCTGACGAGGACTTGGTCCCCTACCCTGTTCGACGCCGCATCCGCCCCGTGCGGACCCCGCAGCTATTGGTCGAGTGCTACACCCATGACGAGGCCCGCGCGATCCTCGCGGCGGCTGAGCGGATGAAGGGCTGCTTCCCAGACGGGCTCGCTCGTCGCGTCTATTGGAGCGCCGCGATTCGGCTGGCGTGGGACAGTGGATTCCGCCGGGGCGACGTCTGGCGGGTGAGCCTCGACGCCATCCGGCCCGACGGCACAATCCAAGTCGTCCAGCACAAGACGAGCAACGCCGTCATCGCGAAACTTCGGCCGGCGACGGTCGCGGCGTTGCGAGCGGTCGGCAGCAACCCCCCCTGCCAGTGGCCCATCACCGAGAGCCGCTTCGCCCTGCAATTCGCGGCCATCGTCAAGGCGAGCGGCGTCTGCCGGGGGACGTTCAAGTGGATGCGACGGGCGTCTGGCAGCTACGTCGAAGCCGCGCTGCCGGGCGCCGGCCACAAGCATTTAGGCCACACGGGGCCGGCGACTTTCAACCGCCACTACGACGCCAAGCTCGGCGGCCACAACCTCCCACAACCACCGGAGCTATGAGCCCCGCCCAAATCGCCGCGGCGCCCTCCACCACCGCCAGAGCGAGCGACAGGCGTCGAACCCCATCCAGGCGAGCAGGGCGAGCAGCGTGAGCCCTAGAGGCGTGGTGGTGGCGTACCAGCCGTGGAGGATGAGGGAGAGGATGGCGGCGGTGAGGAGGAAGAGGGGCATTACCCTCACTCTACTCCGCCCCCGGCGTGGGGGGAATGGATTTCCGGTAGGACGCCAGCCAGCGGCCGAAGCGGTTTAGCTTTTCTTGGCGGCGCTTGCAGCCGCAGCCCTTCCAGGGGCGTATGCCGAATCTGGCGAGCATGCCGGCGAGGCGGTCGCCTAGGCCGCGTGGGGAAGAGCAATTCCTAGACGGATGCTGTTTCGCGTCGAACCCCAAAACGCGACCACACTTAGTGCATTTCGCCTTCTTTGTGAACGGCGGCTGAAACAGGCAGTTATCCATTACACCGCCTCAATTTCAACGGTCTTCCCGGAGGACGATGGGCAGCCAGGAGCGTTTTCTCCTGTCCACGTGAGCGTCGTTGGTCCGATGTCGCAATTGGAAGTCGATCCTATTCCTGTTAGCTCAAACGCCGTGAACGCAACACCGGACGTTGTTAGGAGCGATGCCCGCCAAGTGCCTCCCGAAAGATTGTTTTTTGAGATAGCCCAATTCGGGTCGCTTATCGTTGCACCGTACAGGTAGTTCCACACGCACGCGCTGCTCGCACCGACGCCCAAAATTGCCTGCTGTGTAGCGACAATCTCCCCTTCGTAGGCTGAGCATCCCGTACCGCTCAGCGTTCCCGCTGGAATTCTCAAGCGAATGTAAGCGGGAGTGGTGCCGGAATTACATCGGATACATGGCTCTGCTGTCACGCAACAGCAATCCTCATTGCGAGTCCTTCCGCCGCCGGCCCGCAGTCGCTTTCCTCCTCTTCGTTGACGTGGCATGATTACTCCGGACACTCGCTGGTGTCGTCCTGCCACTCTGGATCGTCGCTGTTGTCGTGGCCCAGTGACTGCAGTTCACTCTCGCTCCAGGACGCTATGCCGCGCAGGTGGTGCAGGAAGTTGCCGCCATCTCCCGTGTCCCATCGGTCTGTATCGTCAGTCCCAATCGAGACGTTGTAGCGAGCGTAGACAGTTCGTCCGCCAGGCGTGTTGATCGGCGGGTCGTTGGTGACGGTGATCGTGCCGTCGGGAACAGGGCCGTTGACGGATACGGGTTCGCTCAGCGTGAACGTGCCGTCCGTCCGAGCCACCGCCCCGGTCGTCCCCTTGATGGTGATGTACCGCGGCCCTTCCACCTTCCGCCAAAAGCAATACCGCTCATCCGCCTCATTCCACCGGACAATCCACTTCTCACCCGACTTCGCCCCAGCCGCCACGCCAATGTCGTCGTAGACCTGCACGTCCACCATGCTCACGGGCGCCGGGATGCGACCACGCTGAGCCAAGCCGAACACTGCGGGATCTTCCGCGAGCGTGCAATCAGTGGGCGAGGCGAGGTCTTCGTCGAGGGTGGCGATCAGCTCAAGCGCCGGACCTTCCATTGTGATGATGCGGAAGCCGGGCACGCCCTCACTGTAGTCGTCCCATTGCCGCAGACCGAACCCGCGGTAACCGTCCGCCCCGCCTTCAGCTGCCCGCCCATAAAACTGATTCTTGTCGTCGACGACGTGGAAGGCATCGGCCCCACTGTCCATCGTACCGTCTGGCAGCACCGGCTTGGCGAGCTTCGATGCGTCGCCGTAGCTCTTGTTCTCGGTCAGCTCGAAGTAGACAACCTGGCTGCCAGACGTGCCGCCACGCTCCGTCAGCCACTGGTCTGACGACTTCTCTTGGAAGAGAAAAACCCAGTCATTGTCCGAGTAGGTTTGGGCGTACTGGTTCTGAGCCGTTCCGGTCCCGCCAGACGGAATCGAGCCGACCACCGCCACCGCATTGTCGAACGTGAACGTCGGGTCGCCGCTGGTGACGGCGCCGACTACTTGGGCGTAGATGACGTTGCCGGGGGCGTCCTTCTGCAGGCTCACCACCGCCCACTTGCTCCCCGTGCCAGACTCTTTCCAGATAACCGGGAACCCAGTCGAAGCGTCCGACTCCAGCTCGGCGGTCGAGGCTTTTGGTTTGGCGAAGGCGTGGGCGGCGTCGGTGATGTTGAGCTTCGCCCAGACAACGCCGACGACAGCGAACGGACCGACTTCTCCATCCGCGACCGGCGCTAACGCGATGCCGATTTGCTGCTCGTTGTTGTCCGCCTCCGGCGTGTCGCCGCCAAAGAGGATGCCTTCTAGCACCACTGCAGCGCGGGTCGACGGCTCGACGATTGGAGCGCCGAGCTTCAGTACGCCGCCACGCGGAACGTCGCCTTCCGAGTCGTTCTGGAGCGTGACGACAATCGCCCGGTCGTCGGCCGCAATCTGAGCAGCGCCGTTCGTCGGCGGACGCATCTGGCTCACAATGCGATGCGTGTCGACGAACCCATTCCAGCTGTCGGCTGGGATGCCGGAAAGTCGCGTGCCTTTGTTGATTTTGCGAGGTCCGGCCATTCTCAACTCGGGAGTGATAAGGTTGAGAAATCTCCCCGATACCAGACCCGCTCGACGTAGGCAGCGATCGGCTGTTTCACCAAGGCGTCGGCGTCAATCTTCTCGCCGTAGTAGGGCCAGAGAAGGTCCAGTCCGTCCTTCGACGTGACGGTGATCTCGTCGCCTACCGGGATGCTGGTTTGATTCGGGACGTAGCCGAACCCGAATTCAATTGACCAGTCGTCGCCGGTACGGACGCCGCCGGAAGCGCGGACCAGCATCAACGAACCGGCTGCCTTGCCGCGGAAGGTGCCGTTGTTCACCTGCCCGCAGAGCCCTTCGATGATTCCCTGGTACGTGCCGCTGACCGTGGCATTGACCGGGTAGTAGGCGAGCGTGAACGTCTCGGGAGGCGGCTGGACCTCAAATCCCTCGCATCGCAGTTTGCCGCCGTCAGAGACGACGTTGATGGCGCCCTTGAAGTCGGGAGGCGTCCCGCTGGCGGCGTGACTGGCAATCGTGGCTAGGGAGTGGTAAAAATGCCCGCCCTGTGCCTGAAAATTGAAGCGATATTCAAGCGAATCACTCGGAAAAACAGGGCCTTCGCCGTACGTCCCGTATTGAGCCGACGCCTCGTAGGTGTCCGCGATTTCGGGATTCTCTTCGAGCGTGATATCATTTAGAACTAGGCCCGCTAGAGTGCTCGGCGCGTTGCTGAGCACCCAGGCGACGACATCCTCCTCGGGATCGCTGCTGCCGCTCACGTCGACCGTGTAGCGGCGAGACAGCGACTTGAGGTTGCCGCCGCGGCCCTGAATTTCTTCTCCTACTGTTGGCATGAACTCTCCGCAATGCTGGCTTCTCTGCTACTGGTGCCGTGCCTTTTTTCGTCGCTTGCCGCCGTGGCGTATCAGTCGCCTCTTGCCGCTTTTGCCGCGTTCTTTTTCGCTGGATTGACTCTGTGGGCCGATGCCGCCTAAACCACCGCGAGACCTGGCTGTGCTACGTGTCGCTCAATCTTCGCTAGTAGCGCCGTCTGGCGCTTTTCCTCACTGTTGTCGCCGCCAAAAACCTGCCGACTGAATCTTGTGTCGAACAGAGCTTGCTGGTCGCGCAACATTTGCTCAGGAGTGTCTACCTTGATGCCATCCAGCTGGAGCCCTTGAAGCTGCAGGACCTTTTCCCGCATCGCTTCGGACAGGAACCCTTGCTTCTGTAGCTCACGCAACCGGAGTTTCGTCTCGAACTCAATCATCTGTCGCTCGCGTGCCGCCTGGTCCTCGACGGCGGAAATGCGAGTACGTGCGATCTCGTCATCAAGTGACTCCGCCTCCCCGGCCAAGTCTTGTTGGCGCTCTAGGGCTGACCGCATAGCGTTCGCCCCCTTCGTCACTTCGTAGACTGCGGTTTGCATTCCGCTCTGTGCAGCGTTGATTAGAGACGTGAGCCCGACTGTGATATTGCCGCTCATCGGAGGAGCGGGCGGGGTGTAGGTTGGCGAGTTGGCGAATGGCGCTGAGGCGAAGGCGTTTGCTCTTCCACCCATGTTGCGGTAGGCGTCCGGGGTCGGCGCCGGCGAACGCCCCCAGTTGCCGCCGCCGTTCTCATAGCCCGTCGGCATGTCCAGAATTGGATTGCCGAATCGGTCGGTGAAGTAACCGCCCTTGCTCGCCTTGTCTTTCTCAAAGTCAGTCAGCGGCCTGTCCGGAAGCCCCGACATGCTCTTTCCGAGGCGTTCCGCAGTCTCGTAAGTCTTGTTTAGCTTTTGGTCCAACAAGACGATGGCGCCCGTCAGTGCCGCGATGCCGGTCAGGACTGGGTTCCCGCACATCGCCATTAACGCAATGCGGGTCGCTCCCACGGTCGAAGCCAAGTTGCCGACCACGGTCCCAATGCCGACGATGGCGGCGCTCGCGAGCCCAAGCTTGATGGTCAACTCCCCAGCGGAGCGAATCAACGAGCCGTTCTTACTGATCCACTCGGCGACGCGGGGAACCATCGACTTAATCTTTGTCATGTAGTCGTCCAACATTGGCAATAATTCTTTGCCAATGGGGCGGATGGCAACGACGATCGTTTCTTTCAGCTCGTTGAACTTACCGATAGTCGTTCCGGCAATCGCGGCCATCATGCCGTTGAAGCGACCACCCGAACCAGTGACCGACTCGAACGCCCGACCTATTTCCGCGGCGCTAATTCCGCCGGCTTCCATGCGGTCTTGGAGCTCGCCCATCGTCTCGCCGGTGATGCGGCTAATTTCCTGCAGTGGGTTGAACCCCTGCTCAATCATCTGGTTGAGCTCTTGGCCCATGAGCCGGCCTTTACCGCTCATCTGACCGAACGCCAAGGCGAGGCGCTCCAGCCGCTCGGCGTCGCCGCCAGACACTTCGCCCAATTGCTTCAGCCGGGGCATGATGTCTTCCAAAGAAACGCCGAAGCCCATCAGGGTGCGTGCGGCGGCGCTCAACTCCGCACTACCCAGCGGCGTGACGAGCGATAGGCCCTCGATATCCGAGAGGAGCTTCGACGCCTTGCTGGCATCGCCGATCAACGCCGTGAACTCGGCTCGCGTTTTCTCTAGGTCGGCGGCCAGCTTGATCGGGAACGCCGCTAAGCCGGCGAGCCCTGCTGTCACCTTCAGGCCGGCCGAGCCGATGCTGGTCATGGCCTTGCCGAAGTTCTTCATGCGCGACTCAATGCGTTTGAGCTGCTTTTCAACGTCCGTTGAAATCATCGACAGTTCGATGACCGCCTTCCCCGCTCGCAGTGCCCTTGCGCTTGCCATCGTACTGCCTCGCAAACTGATTCAATCGCGCCCGGCTTGCCTCGTTGCTGAGCCTGACTTTTTGTTTCTTCGCGAACGGGTGGAATTGCTGGGGCTTAATCGCCCGGCCCTTTTTGCCGAGCTTCACTTTCACGATCCAGGCAATCAGCGACGACGTATGATTCCACGCTTCCGACTGCTTCGCTTCCGCCATCTGCATGAGCCGGCGGAGGGTGAACGGCCGCGGGTCGACTCCGACAACGGCAGCTAGTTCGTAGCACCAATCCCGAGGACTTTTGGAAGATCCTGCATCATCTCGGCGCTTGCCTTGCTGATTGCCGCGTCGATTGCCGCTTCCGTCTCCTGACTTTTCAGCGTCGCCACGACCGCCGCCGTCCCTCGCTCCATCGCCGCCGCCTGCACTTCGATTGCTGCCTGCACTTCGGCGCGGCTTGCAATCGGGTTAAAAAAAACGACTGCGTCCAGCAAGGCCCCCCAGCAGGAAGTCAGTGCGTCGCCGTCGAGCGATTCGCGGAACTGTTCGCGGGTGACGCCGTTGGCGTTCGACTTCACTGCAGCCCATGCCACGTCAGCGAGTTTCTTGCGATTCATTGGCAGTGACATCACCGCCGACACGTCATTCCCGTCGGGAATCAAGTCAACGCCCGTCGCCTCTTGAATCGCATCGAACAGCCCCAGCGACGGCGTAAACCGCCACTCGCGACCCGCTGCATCCTTAAAGCATGGCAAATCCACAAGGCCCCCTTAGCTCGCGGCCACGAATCGCGGCAGTTCGTCGCCGGCGGCGCCGCGGTCAAAGTGAACCTTGCCTTCAATGTCGAAGCTGGCGTTGGTGTCGAGGGCTGCGTCGAGCGGACCGGCCAGCATCCACCACGCCTCCCACTTGTTGTCAGTGGTCGCGTTGTCGCCGTCGGCAATGGCCAGATGGATCTTGGTGCCGTTGTTGACTGCGTCGATGCACGCTAGGCAGAATGGGTCGTCCGGATCGTAGTTGAGCGTGAAGCTCAGCGTCCAGTCGCCGCGTCCGCTCTTGTAGACCTTCGTGGCGATACGAATCGGAATCTCGACCTGCTCTTTGGCGGGGTCGAATCCGAGATCGCCAATCGAGATGATCTCAACCCACGACGGGGCGGACCAGCTATCGTCTTCGTCCCAGAACAGGCGAAAGTCGTCGCCGAGTAGTTCGTTGCTCATTTATTGGCTCCGTTAAAGGGGCGTTTCTTCGATGAATCGTTCAAGCGTCCGCTCCGCAAGAGGAACCAGCGGGGCGACGAATGGTCGCGGTTCGTAGTCGGCCACAAACCGATCGCGTGCAAAACGAAAGACTTCCTTGCCGCCCTTGTCAAGCAATTCCGGCACGCTCGATGCACCGATCAACTCGGGCTGTTTAGTAAACTTCTCGGGACCGATGACGACTGTTTCGGTGTCAGTCTCGACTCCGTAGAAGATTCTCTTTCGTAGCAGGTCCGTTGGGCCGCGGCGAGGCGGCTGTCCAGCGCCCATCGATTTATTGATGGCGCCGATCTTCTTTCGTGCGGCGATTGATGTCTGGTATGAAACAGGGCGGCCGGTCGCCGCATCAATCACCTTCCCAAACACCGGCACTTTGCAGTTTATGCCGTGAACGCTGACGACAGTCAGTCTCTTTTCTTTCTTGGGGGCGGTCTTAATCGAGTTCCGCATTGCTCGCATCACGTAGGCGCCGGTGCGAGCGAGCACCTTCAAGTTCTTGGCGTCAACGCGGTCCATCACTCCCTTGCGATCCACGAACATCGAGAAGCTAACGTGATAACCGTCGCGAAACGGCACGTTGCTCTTCATCGAAAATCCGCGCATCACCCGCATCTATTGAATCCCCGCATAACTCAGCAGCACGCCCGACACGAACACATCGTTTTCTCTCGCCAGCGGAGTGTTGAGCTTCACCGTCGTGTCAACTCCCACGCATGGCAAACCCGCCATTCGCATTTGCCGAACTGGCACGACAACCTCTCGCGACCACTTGGCGAGCTTCGGTCGCGTGAAGTCGTTATCCATCGCGCGAGCAAATATCAAATAGCACTGGTATGTCTCCAGATACTTGCCGCCTCGGCTGATCCGCGTTCGCTGCGGCTCTTCCGCCGGGACGACGAATACCTTCGACTTCCGCAGATTCTCCTTTTCGAGCTTTGCGTCCGGCGTCGCATCCTTCTCCACGGTGAACGCGATCGAAGGCGGCGGCGTCCAGTTTTCGGCATCCTTCAAAAACGCCACCAGAGCGTCGGCGATGTCCTCCACCGGGTCGGCGCTCACGGGGCTGCCTCGATTTCTTTCAGCTTCGTGTGGATGCGCCAAGCGTGCTCAAACTGACCACTTGGCGAATAACACCGATCGTTAGCTAGCGGCAGCACCTCGTATACTGCCTTTCGGCCGTCTGCGAGGGTTCGCCATATTTCATGCCCCCTGCTTGGCTCCACTTGTGTGCTTCCGAGCATCAGGGCTTCGGCTTCGACGATGAAATCAAACCGCTTCGACGACGCCACCGCCGCTTCCACGTCAATGACGGCTACGTCGGCGTTCCCCAAAATCATTTCAACCCCTTCGATAGCCTGCGTGCCGACGACATATGCGACCGTGACGCCAGCGGAGATTTTCCCCGCTCGCATTCGCAGCCTATCGCCATGCTCGAAGAGGTTGAGAGGCATTACACAATCACGCCTGAGACGCCTTGCGGTTCGTGGCGGACGCGCACCTTCGTATTGCTCAGCCGGGACGCTTCAGCAGTGGTCCCGAAGTGCGTATTGCTCGTCGCGGTGGTCGTAACGCGGTTGTTCGTGTCGTCCCACCAGACGGCGACGCCAGCGCCAATCGAGGCGTTGCAATCGCAGTCATAGACGCCACCGCCGACAGCCAACGCGCCCTTACGGTTCGCCAGGATGTCGCGGTGGGCGATCATCGGGGTGACGCCTTGGACGATGACATCGCCCGCGGTGACGTTGCTGCCCGGCGTGTAATCCACCATTCGGGGATCGCCGTGGTAAAAAGTTGCCTGTGGCATTGTCGGTTTCCTCGATCAGATTTGAGGTGGATTGGTCGTTACTTGGTTTTGGTTTCTTTGGTTGCGTCGCCCGGAACTTGCAGCGGAGCCGCAACGGCTTTCGCCTGAGCGACAGCCTGCGCCCGTCCTGCCGGATGGTCCGGCTCGTCAGGATTCTCTGCCTTGTACTTCAGGCGGGCTTCGACAGAAGTGAGGATTTCTTCCTCTTCGCTCTCTTGCTTTTTCTTGGCCATCATTCAAACCCTTAACGGGGTGGTATTGATCGAAAACTAGACGTTGACGCCTTCCATCTTCACGCCGGCACGGTATTCCTGCTTCGCGACGCCGAAATCCATGTACCCCCGCATTTGGATGCCGAGGTTGTAGAAGTCCAGTTCCGCGCTCTCGACGGTTGGCGTTTGCTTGCCGTTGAGGAACACCACCTGAATGACGCCGACGCCCAGCGTGTTGGGATCGGCCAGCAAGTACCAAGCGGTCGTGCTGTTGCCGGTGATGTTGGCGTTCGACAGGTAGGGCGTGCTGACGACCTTGTAGCGACCCGCGAACGGATTCGTGGCGCCGGGCGTCGTCGGATAGATCGGGAATCCGCCCATCAACTGATCGGCCGTGACGCGAAGCGCGTTCGGCACAAGCAGAATGGCCGGCTCGATCTCCGCCGGATCGCCGTCTTCGTCCGTCTGGTTGCGGAAGAGCGTATCGGCCAGCGTCAGTCCGGTGATGGACAGCGCCGTCTCCACGTCTTCGTCGTAGTTGCCACGCCCGGCGGTGAAGAACGACGAGTTGTCCATGAACGCCGTCCACAACGCCTCGTTGAGCGCCTTGCCGGCGCCGCGGCCGAGCTTCAGTCGCGCGGTTGATTCCAGGTTGCCGAGGTCGTCGTTGATGAGGTCTTGGCGAGTCAGCCCGAACATGCGAGCGTAGGTTTCCGCCCGGTTCGTGTAGGTCGTCTCGCTCATCGCGGCGTGCTTGATTTCGCCGTCTTGGCCGAGCTTCAGATACTTGAAGTCCCCAGTCAGCCGGGCGCCGGTCGCCGTGCGGAAATCCTTCACGGAACCGATGGCAGCAATTTGCCGCCACGCCTGATCGACGTTATTGAACCCGGCGACGATGAACTTGTTGACCACGTCGCCGAGCGTCGTCGACAGCGAAAGAGTGCTCACGCCGCTAGCCTTGATCTGCTGGTCGGCTTGGAAGGCGGCACGGATGAACTCGTCGTTCGCCATGCCCGGCGCCATGCTCCGGCCGCTGGCACGGATGACTTCGTGCATCAACGCATGAATGCCGAACCCCCGTAGCCGCCCGGCCATTGCGGCGTCGATCACCTTGTCGTCGAAGCTGTCCTTCAACGCCGATTCGGCGAGCCCCGCGTTGACACAAAGGGCCGCACGGATGACTTCTCCTGAATCGGGGGAGCCGTCGGTTCCTGTTGACGCAACGAGAGGTTGCGGGCGGCTCGCACGGATGACTTCAAGCTCCGCCTTTTCGAGCGACCACTTCTCGGCGACGGCTTTTGCCTGAATTTCCGGGTAGCCGGCGGTTGCTTGAACGATCGACGCCTTGCGATCGTTCTCTTCCTGAACCGACTTCAGGGCTTCGGTCACAGCGGAAGCGGCGATCGCCTTCGCCTCACTGGCGATCATCGCCTTGATGTCGTCGGCTTCGACGGCCTTCGTGGCGGTGACGGTTTTCGGCGTGCCTTCGGCGCCATTCTCGGCGTCGAACTGCTGCTGAAGCGCCGCACGAATCGGGTCGGTTAGAGAAGCCGCCTCGATGCCCTTGGCCTGAAGCCATTGCTCAAAATTCATGTCATCATCCTTAAATTGAGCCGCGATCGCGGCAGAAGTGGAACGGTCCGCTCCACGCGGCACAAACGAAATTTCAGAGACGATTGCCTCGCCTACGATGTAGTGCGGGCCGTGGACGGTTCGCCCGTTGACGACGGCAGACTTTCCGGCTGCCAGACGACGGACGCTGCCGGGAACCGGATCGGCGCCAACGCTCGCTTGCCAAGGGAGTCCGGCTTTCGATGTCGCAACGATTTCCTGTGCGTCGACCCCAACTCCCGAGATGACGCCCTCAAAGTGCATTCCGTCGGCGTCAACCCGGACGGCATCGGTGTGCCCAACGAGTCGGTCATCGTTGTGTGCCCTCAGAGCTGGTAGGTTTTGCTTTTCCGCCTTCAACCCAGCGAGGTCCAGAATCACCGGGTGATTCCAGCCGGCGAGCTTCATCGAGTTGCCGGTGTAGCCGTGAATCGAGAATCGCGGCAGCGAACCTTCAACGTCGGCGCGTGCCGCCTCGATGGCGACGTCCGCCGTCATCTCCAGCTTTACTGAGTGGGCAGACGCCTCAATTCCCGAGCGACGGAACGGGTTAGACAGCCACGGCATTTTCTTGCTCCTGTTCGCTGAGGTCAGTTTCTGCCGGGGGCGGGGCGAGCGGATCGGCGCCGAAAAGTTTGGCGCGAAGGGCCGCGCGATACTCGTCGATGGTCATGCCGAGCGACTTGGCTTGCGATTCGTGTTCTTCGTCGGAGTCATAACCGCGGTCGGCGTACTCGCGGGCGTAGGACGTAAGGCCCGCTTCGATGAGCGTTGCCTTCGATTGGGCCTCGCGCGGATCGATGATCTTCTGGCCGTCCCATTGCCAGATGTGGGACGGCAGGTACTCGCCCGATCGAGCGGCGGCGACCGGCTCAACGGGGAGATAACCGGGGATGCGGCGGGCTTCGTAGTACCACTTCCGGAAAACCGGAGTGGCTGCCAATTCGCTCACAAGAGCCTGGTCAATCGCGACGCTCTTAAACCACGTCGTATGGTCGAGCTTTCCCGACGCGAAGTTGTATTCCGCGCTGTTGGCCGCCGCGACGTTGAACGGCATGTTCAAGCAGCGAGCCATCTCGGAGATGATTTCCCGCTTGAACATCGGATAGGTTGTCGTCGGCTGCTCGGCCTTAAGCTGGCTGATATCCCAGCCCTCGGCCATCGTGAGCCAGGAGTCGGCTTCAAGCTCGACGATATCCATCGCCTGCGGAGACTGGCCGAAAGCCGTCTTGGCGTCGATGCCCGCAGCGATCAAGTCGGCGGGGCTGTAGCTGCTCTTGATGACGCCGGCAATTCGCGCCGCCTTCTCAGCGGCGGATAGTGCTGCGTAGGTCCACCGTCGCATCGACGGATAGAGCAATAATGCCGGTGCGATTTCCGACACGCCGCGGAGCTGTCCGGGGCGTTCGCACCGATACAGGTGAATCACGTCGGAAGCGGCAACGCTCCGAGGCTCGGCGACGATCGACCACCAAGCCGAATCCCCCGGATGGTGGGGAAGCATCTTGTAGCTAACGACGTTGCCGTACTTGTCGACTGTCAGGCCGTCGTCGCGGCGCCAGTTAATGCTGAAGTCGCCGTAGTTGTCGGTGAACTGGTCGCACTCGATTAGCTGGATATCGAGCGTCACCGGATGGCGGGCGTTCTCGTTGTTGACGAACAGGGCAAACGACTCTCCGTCGACCCCCCACGCGAAGCGCATCGTCCAGAGCTTGCGAAAGAACCCGACCGACTCGGCCCATTCGTAGAACAGTCGCGAAACTTCCCGATTGAACTCCTTGTCTTCGGTAAGTAGCTGCAGCCGCGGTCCGGTTCCGATGACGTAATCCGCTTGCGTGCGGAGCATTCCCTTCGCGTAACAGTTGTTCGCCACTTCGTAGCGGGCTCGCTCGCGAATCACCTTGCGGACTGCGGGGGAGTTGGCCGCACGAGCCGACAATCCATCGGCGGCAGACCAATACTGACTATTTGCGACGCTCGGCTGGGCGGCGTCGTAGTGGCCGCTGATTCGGTTGCGCGGCAGTTGACTCAGCGGCTCGCGAACGAGCGGCGTTTTTCCGTCGGCGGCGACGAGGGTGGCGGTCATTGCAACCCTCGCGATACGACTTTGGATCGCATAATCGGCAGGCCGACGCACTGGCGGACTGCCGCCTTCTCAATGGCGGCCTCAAGAGCGGCGAGTTGCTTGTTTTGGTCAACCGTGACCGTCATGCCGTCAACGGTCGTGGACGTAATACCCCCGCCCGCAGCGATCTGCTCCAGGACTTCGTCCCGCTTCTCGACTAGCTCGGCGTAGGTCATCGGCGCAACAAAAAGGCCATGCGAGGATGCGGCCCCGCATGGCCAGAGTCGTTGCGTCCGGGGATCAGCCGGCCGTTGATTGAAATATACCCACGACCGACTATCGCTGAGCCGCGATTGGCGCCCCGCCCTCAAAAGTCATTCGATATATCGAATTAATTTGGTCAGCCGTCGGCGGAAGCATTCGCTTAACGGTTTCGAGAGAAACGAGCCGAGTGGGGCACTTTGGGCAGCGCTGCACTCGCTCGCGTCCGCCGGGCACATCGCGACCGTAGGAGACGTACATTTTCCCGCCGCACTGCGGGCATTTGATACCGCGGCTGTCGCTGGTTCCGTCCACTAAGCGTCCTCCGCGTCCTCTTCGAGTTCACACTCTTCCACCTCGACCTCATCGTGAGGCAAGGCGTATTCCGGCCGGTTATTGATTCGATGGAAATCAGGATCAAAGCGGTTCATCGGATTGACCTCTGGGCTCGTTGACGATCGGACCAGGAGACTCGCTTGAACGGTTCAAACTTCTTCGCCTCGCCGGCCAACTCGATGCCGCAATGAGACGCCCCAACAGCACACATCGCCAGTGCGTCGAGCCAGTGATTGTCCGGCCGCGATGGCTTGTGATCCCACTGAATGACGGTTCGCCCTCGCCCTTCGGTTTTCGTGGGGAACTCGGCCACCATATGCTGAGCGAACAGGCGGTGGTCAATCGACTTGTCGCCGCTGATCGACAGGCAACCCCGACCGCCCGGCATCGTGGCAAACCGCTCGTGAATCAGCGTTTTCCATGCGTTCGCGTCCCACAGGACATGTCGCAGCGACCGATCGTTCTCGCCGAGCTTCTGTCGCCAGTTCCAGCCAACCTTTTCGCCCTTTTTGCGGGGGCGGTCGTTCATCGGTATGTCGCCTGCCTTCACGCCGGCGCCTTTTGCTGGAGTTAGCATCGCCCGATTCGGCCCCTCTTTACAGAATTGGTGAATCACGGCGTCTTTGTAGCCCTCGTCGATCAGAATCCGGCTTATCGACAGCTCGGCGCCGCCGTCCAGCATCCACTTTCGACGCCCCAACATCGTCACGACCTCGCCGATCGCCTTGAAAATCGCTTCTTCCTCGCTCAGTCCCGGCCATTCCGTCGCAAACGTCTTGGAAAGATCCCGCTGGTTGAAGAATCGCCGCTGTTGGTCAGGGAAGCAGCCGTAGTCGAGCACGTAGCCAGAGAATCCAGCGCTCCACGCCGCCACCAACCACCAGAGGGAATTCGCCTGAACGTCAATCGCCGCGGTAATGTACTCAATCGAGTCCGGCAACTCCCCTTTCGGGCGATTCGACAACTTCTCAGCAATCTGGTCGACCGTCAGGAACGCCAGGTCGTCGAGAGTTTGCGCTACCGGCGAGTTTTGGTACTCCGCCTCGAAGGCATCCGGGTCCGTGATTCGCAAGTTGTAGGCGTGCTGAAGGGCCGAGTGCTCTTCATCCAGCTTCCGCTCCGGCCACGCGACAGACGCGCCTGCATCCATCTCTTCACGGTTCGCCAGGTAGAACTCGTCGGCCTCAACCGGGTCCCGATCCTCACGAAACGCTTGCTTTCGTAGCTCTGCATACTCTTCCCACTTCTTTTCATCGACGGGCCAGGAGTAAACCAGCTTCTTTCGCGTACCGTGGAACTCAGGAAACTTCTTTCGGTCGAGCAATTGGTCGGCGGCGTCGCCTTGGTAGATGACGGTAGCGGTAACCAACATGGCGAACTTCTCGCCCGGCCCCTTCATTCCCATCAAGTCGCCAGTGAGCGTATCGAGTCGCGTTTTGCATTGGGTCGGGCTCGCGGCGGATTCGCGGGTTTGAAAATCGTCCACCAACACCAGCGACGGGCGTAATACATCACCGCTTGGCAGAGTAATCTGGGCGCCGCGGGCCGCCGCCGTGATGCCGCCGACGCCAATTCGAGCACCCGACGCCAACGAACCTTCGACGTGGGGGAGCTGAGCGCATTCCGCCGTCCAGTCTATCAGGGTCGGAACGCCATCGACGTGTTGTTTCTTCGCGGCCATCGCCACGCCCTGCAGCTCCCGAATCGGCTTGCAGATCTCAGGGAAGTCGGCGTAAAGCAGCGGATTGAACTCATATTCGGTCTTAATCGACCGCAACCCAGCGTTTGCCTTCTTTGCGTCGGCTGAGACGAGGAACACATAGGGGCGGAGCCCGTAGTTGATCGCCCAAATCGCGGCCCGCTGGTGAATCGTCGTCTTGCCGGACCCGCGCGGCATCGCCACCGCGAACATTCCGCCATCCAGCACCGCCCGCTGCGTCTTTTCGATTACCTCCAGGTGGTCGTCAGACCACTTAATCGGGAACGCTCGCGGAAAATACGTCTCAAGGAACAGCCTCAGAGAACGCCCACACGCCTCCCTGCGTGCGGGGTCTGCGGGAGGGGGAATCGGTGCGATGTCCGCCTTTTGGGCGGACCTGCGGGCATCCCAGTTGCGCTGGGCGACCCTGGTGTCAATCAGTGGCTCGACGGCCGGCAATACGGAGTTTCCTATTTTTTGGCACAGGGGC
>CAYLWY010000023.1:0-17183 GCA_964387665.1 uncultured Candidatus Peribacteria bacterium | reverse complement strand
ATGCATGGATTACTGGGTATGAAAATGTGGTGGCTTCCCTTGGTCATGAAGCTATAGTTTCGCCGACCATCATGCGTGAGTGACAAATTCAGTCACAGTGAATTACCTGATTTTCGTATCTTTTTCCCCAGTATACCTATGGACGTTGTGGAGGTAATCCACGACAAGAGGTAAAAATGATCGGTGCAAATAGCTTATTTGGTCGTACACGTGTTTTCGAGGAGATACAGTTTGATCCTGAGTTTGTGGGTAGTTATGAAGACATAGATTTCAGTAGTCGTGTTGTTCTTGGAGGATATTCGGTAGTTGTATTGCGCGATGTGCAGATCAATCATCAAGAGTCGCAGAAAACATTTTTGTGATCGCTTTTTCTCGGCACACCGCAAAGTGCGTATCTGAGATCAAAAAACAGAATACTGCGAGTACGTAAAACAGCAACTCCGCGACAAAAACTACAATACTTTTGCTGTGGGTTACGAGTACAGACGTGATGATGGATGCGATATGTGTATCGCTCATGAATTAGACATCCACAGCATATTATTTTTGCGATACGGAAGGGGATAGTTACTTGATTGGTAAGCACTGCAAAGAGGAAATAATACCCAGAAAAAACCTACGAAACAATAAGTTCCTGTTGTTGCTTTTTGTAGATGGTAGTAATGTCTTCTGGTGATTCATAGATAGGAAACAGTATCTTGTCCATAGGAATTTGTAGATCTATACGGTCAGCAATATCTTGTGTAGTCTGGAACATGGCGTTTATCTGATCATCGGAAAGGCTACTTTGCGTGAGTCGTGCACGAAGCTCATCTTCTGTCTGGAGATGCATCTGACGAGGAGCGAGTCTTCTATCGGTATCGTAGATACGTTTGCCGTCTTTTATGGCGAGTGCTGTTTCGAAAATATGTTGGTCTTTTGCTTCTCTATAGTGCACATCACCACTAACGATACATGGAACATGGTGTGTAGCAGCAAATTGTAGAATCATCTGATTGCACTCTGCTAGAGTTCCTTGGTGGATATCCTGTGCTACTCGTGATAGATAACAGTTTTCCACTCATAACGTTTTTGTTAGTTGCTGTCGCTGATCTTGGAGTAGTGCAGCTTCATGGTGATTGAGCAGTTGTTTTCACAATCGACTACGTTCTCCTCCCGTGATGCAGATAAGTCATGTACTATAACGAAGGAGACATTCTGGATCTATTCTCGGAATTTTGTGAAATCAGGTCAAGTGTGCTTCACTGATGAGATGCATGAGATGTTCATATCCTTCATAATTACGCGCAAGAAGTAGTACCGTTCCTGCTATTTCGTTCGGATCTTGACGAGTTCTATCAGGAACATATCATAGTTCCACTCACAGAATAGGTTTGATGCCTGCTTTCTTTGCTGCTTGGTAAAACTCTATTCCTCAATACATACCTCAGTAATCTGTACATGCAAGTGCTTCCATTCACAATACTTTTGCTTGTTCAATATATCATTTTGGAGATCAGATTCCTTCCAGCAGTGAGTAGTGGGTATGGAGTTGCAGATGGGTAAACATAGGACGGTGTATAGTGAGTGAAGAATTCGAACATAAAGTTTTTTTTACGGGATTTGCATAAATACGATGATAGTAGTCATAGTCGTGAAATTTGCAATCGAAAAGCCAAAAAATCGCTGATTGTTTTTCTTCGTCTTTTTTGTATACTGTGACATTTGATTTTGTTGTTCTCATGAAAAGTAAATTATTTTCTGTATTGCTGCTTTTTTGTAGTGCATTTTTTTCTTCTTCTGTCGCATGGGGAGCATCGTGGTCGTTTCCTGGGTTGCCAATCGTTTCTCGTGCTGATTGGTGAGCTACAGAGTCTCGGAGATACTTTTCTGAAACATGATATAAGAGCTGGGTAGAACGTACGAAGCGCTATACGGACCGATTAGCAGGAAGTGGTGAAGATACGACAGGAGATTTTGAAAAGAGAAAGAAAAATGAAGAGATCAACGATGCGAGAGAAGCGTTTTTGGCGAAGAGTTACCCAGAAGAGCTTGTTGTCGACACGACAATTAGAGAAGTGGATGGAAAACGCTTGTTGCGATGACTATGATATCATCGTGCAAAAACAAAGATAGTCTTGCATCATACCGTTACTCGCCAAGTGGTCGATATGAACGATGCAAAAGCTAGTTTGCAAGAAATTTACAAACAACATGCGATTACCCAGTGACGAGGAGATATAGGATATAATTTCTTACTTGATCCTGCAGGAAATATTTATGAAGGAAGATACGGAGGTAAAGATATTATCGGAGCGCATGCAGATCGAAACAACACGAGGACGGTAGGTGTTTCGCTCTTGGGAAATTATGATATACACAAGCCAAGTGCACCGATGCGACGATCGTTGAAGAAACTTCTTTTGTGAATTGCGCTAGAGTATGGTATTGATCCGTTTCAGAAACAGACTTACTTTACACCGACACAAGAAGAACCGTGGTTGGTTGCCTCTACACATACGAGTCTGGTGTGACATAGTGATACAAAAAATACGGCTTGTCCAGGAGTACATGTGGAAGATCGTCTACCAGATCTCAGAAATGAGATAAATGATTTTTTGAAAACGTTGCAATGATGGAAAAAAAGTTCACTCCAACAGTTTAGTTTTCTTACCAAAAAACTATCTATCTGGATGCACGAAGATCGTGCTGTAGGAGTGTACTCATTTCCAAACCGTATTGTGCGTGATTGTAAGCTGTTTGGTGAAGGAGTATCTCTGAAACAGTGTGGTGGAGATGGTAAAAATCTTGTCGTTACGATCAATCGTGAGTCTGATACTCCAAGCGGACAGTACGCATTGCTGGTAGATACTGATAGATGAGCAGTATGGATTGATGTAGTCATAGTTTGGCAGCAGCAACTTGACTTGCTTCTGAAGAATCGTCAGGATGCGCATCCATTGCTCGAAAAACCTACGAAAACAATCGAAAAGCAACAAGTAAAAACCTCACTGACTACGGCGCGTGAGTTGCTTTCTCGTACGATGGGTGTCTTGTTGTATGAACCTACGACCGTGCTCGATTACCGAGAGATGCAATGTGAAAGCTGATGTGCTGTATTGCTTGATAATCAACGTTTTACTGATGTACGTCTCGTTCGCGCTCAGCAGATGTCGTGAAATGAAAATAAACTTACCGTTTTCTTGGATCTCAAGAAATACGAGGCAAGTTCTGTTCGCTTGCTCAATCCAAGATCGGTTATTACGTTTACCAATCGATCGAGATGATCTACGAATTATCCATTGAATTACTTTCGTGGCGATATCCATATCCAGCGTGAAAAATACACGACGGTAGATAAAAAAGAAAAAACTTGACGAGTGGTAGTAAATCATCTTCCTGTGATGCACTATTTGCAGTGAATAGCAGAGACAATAGAAACACAACATACAGAAAAACTCACAGTCATGTCTCTTTTGGTGAAGTGATATACCTTGTTTTACTTATGAGGGAATCTGCACCCTTCTGTTCCAGTGTGATCAAGTTATCAAGCGATTGATGATCCACGTCTTTTTCAGAAATATGTGTGAGCTGGTATCGAACAAACCACACCACGTCGACAACAAGCTTTGCAAAAAACAGCTAACGAACTGATCGTATATGATACCTACCTGCCCATACTTCCCTACTTTCACTGTTCAGCAGGGTTTATTAGGTCGTGAGCAGAGCGTTTTGGGCGATCGGACACGCCATGGTTAGTAAGTAAAATTGATGTAGCAACCTGTGTGTCAGGTATATTTGAATGACATGGTGTAGGACTTAGTGGTGATGGAGCAGAAAAACTAGCTCAGAAATGAGCTTCATACAAAGATATTATCGGCTACTACTATCCGTGAGTACGTATTGCAACCTACTACAGTAAATAGATTTTGAATTTATATGACTGAATTGTACAAAATCTATTTACTACGTAGAAAATCGATACAAATAAAGTTCAATTTTATAATCGATTTTCTATAATTAAACGGAGAGAAGAAAACTATACTTTTTGATAAGTTGCCTTAGAGGATCGACAAGTTTTGGTCTTGTTAGTTTGATTAGGTCAAGAAGTCTATTTATAGAGGTGTGATGTTTTCCAATTTGCATGATGTGTTCTATGAGATCTAGATCTGGCTCAAATTTTTTGAGCATTTTTTTGATATACTCGTAGGTGTATCTATCCTCTTCAGCATCATAACTGAAAAGTGATTCTAGTATAGCCAACTCTTTGCATGCTATTTGGAAACTCATTTTTCAGATTTTTGTTTTTTCTGTACAAGGGTAAAATTCATTGAAAAGGTTTTTTCATTTATGCGTATATGTTTTTGCATGAATGTGTTTTCCTGCAAGAACGGTGTCTATAGATTGTTTTTCACTGTTGACGACTAGTATTTGGTCTGGAATATCGATGTTGCCTTGATGGAGTTCTAGTGCTTTTATTCAGCCGATATATCGTTTTTTTCACAAAGAAGCAGTGTGGTGTTGTAAGATATTTCGATAATACTGTTCTATAAGTTCTTCTTCTGAGGTCTCTTGATGCGGTGAGACGATACAAAAAATGTCTTTCTTTAGAGAGTAAAGATGTCATTTATTTTTGAGATGATAGATCAACTTGTATCACTTTTTATCAGTATACTCTGTACCTAGTTCGCGACGAAATATGTCTTTCAATTCATCTATGTAGATGAGTTTATTTTTCTGTTTTTGACACAGAGTGATGATGTTGCTTAGATATGAATTGCGCATACAAAAAGCAAAATAAACGTAAATATTATTACGAATGTTTCCTAAAAAATAAAGGGAAAGTTTCTAGAAAAATAAATCTAATTTATCGCTTGTATTGTTTCAGAAAAAATCTACAACGAGATATGCAAAGTTGTTCAAAAAAGATTTTGGGAAAAGATCGAGACGAGTTTGCTTAGATCAAAATAACGGTGTGCGTTTGTTTTAGCTTTCTGTTTACAATGACTCAGCCAAAACTCTTTCTGGATACACATGAAACATCATGGAAATCAGTACATCTCCATCATGTTAAGGCAACATTTATGCAGATCGCAGAGCGTTTTCATGAGGTTATTTTGGAGATTAACTCACAAAAGTTTTTGGTCAGAGTGCAAACAGGTATCAAAAAGCTTGAACAATTTGAGGTATTGGCAGTGAAGGGATGTATAGAGCTGTGTGTGAAGACCATTAGAATGCTGAAAAGAATAGTAACTTCATTGTATTTTGAGTACTAGGAATTGGATTTGATTTTATCATATAAAAAACTACCTTCTTGGTAGTTTTTATTTTTTATGTATTTATGAGTAGCGTTGTAGAAGTTGTTGGGAAAGACCAGTTTGATCAACTCATTCAGACATCAGATAAATTGCTTTTGGTCGATTTTTGGGCAAGTCGATGTGGCCCATGTAGAATGCTTGCACCTGTGTTGCATGATATTGCTGAAAAGTACCCTGAAAAAGTGCAAATCGTCAAAATAAATGTCGATGAAGATGATAATGCTGAATTGGCTATGCAGTTTGAGGTGAGAAGTATTCCTCAGGTAACTCTCTTTTCTGGAGGAAAACAGGTGGATCAGTTTATAGGAGTCTTGCCACCAGAGCAGGTAGAAGCATATGTAACCAAACATATAGCATAGTATATAATGTATACAACATAAGTCAAAGAAATGATGCTCTGGTGAGCTCATTTTTTGCTTTCGTGGGAGAGATACATATAATTAGTCGTGAACTCTTTTTTCTTTTTACCATGAGATGTGATTATTTGATCTTGCTAAGTCTATTGGGTGATCTTTGGGTGGAGGAAGTTTTTTGCAAGCTACTTCAGACCTAATTCCATCATGATATATTTGTCTAGAAATTTTACCCTATTGCGAAAACGAAGCAGGTGTTGCTTATCGAGAGTGATTTCTTGCGAATTTTTCTAGTGTGAAGCAGAAGATATATTTCGCAGTAGCTGGTGCAAATAATGAAGTAGCATTGTATATTTGGGTGCCAAAAGATATGCATGAGTATGTAGTAAACGCCTTTTATGCAAATTTCACCACATCTGAATTAAAAATCACTACCAAGAGCATAGTAGAATGACAGGGTAAGTATCTCCATTTCTCTGAAGGAGTAGAATTTTATGATACCAAGGCATTTTGATGAGCATGATCATACATAGATCCGTTTAGAGAGGTGTTGTCAGGATTTCAAGGCATGCCAGACAATACGAGGGTGACGCTTTTTTTTGAAAGTAGTTTTGACGATTCTTTGAGCTTTCGAGAAAGATGTAAAAAATTTGTAAAAAATTTGTTTAATCCAACTGACAAGACAGAAAAAGAGGGAGAAGCATTGAAAGATCAACAACAAGCAGCTGAAGTGAAACAAGTGGGAAGAGATGTAACGTTTTCTATCTCATGCCGAGTATCGTGATCTTCGCAGATACGTATGATTACCCAGATGCAAAATGATTTTGCTCATTTGTTTGATAAATTTTTACACCAGTGATCTGTGAAATTAGCAACGAAAAAGAAACCAGTACGTGCAAATAGAAATGCATACGTGAATATGTTTCATATCCCTACCAAAGAGTATACCAACAATGCCCTCAAGTATGTGACCTATCGTAAACTTTCTGCTCCGATGCATCTTCCGTTACCTACGGAAGCAAATATTACTATTTTGTGAAAAACAGACTGGAGAGGGGTAGAAAAATGATTTGGTATCAGAGCGGAAGATAAGTTTAGACATCTGTATATCGTGTGAAAAACGTGAATGGGAAAATCGACGTTGATTTCCAACCTTGTAAGAAGCGATATGCATGCGTGATCTGGGATAGCGGTACTTGATCCGCATGGTGATTTGATAGAGGACTGTCTGGCACATATTCCTCCTTCTCGTATAAACGATGTTGTGTTGTTTGATGTAAGTGATGTAAATTTTCCTGTAGGATTCAATGTAATGGAGATAGAAGATGATGAACAAAAAAACCTTGTCGCTTCTGGGGTAGTGTCTATCTTCAAGAAGTTGTTCTGACATAGTCGGTGACCAAGACTGGAGTATATTCTCAGAAATGTTATGCTCAGCGTCCTTGAATATCCAAACGCGACGCTGATGCATGTAGCACGCATCCTTACAGATAAAAACTTCAAAGAAGAGGTTCTGAGTCATGTGCAAGATCCTATCGTGGTGAAATTCCGACGTGATGAATATGATAAACGATCTGAAAAACAACTCACCGAAGCAGTAAGTCCGATTACCAATAAGATAGGGCAATTCCTTTCGTCTTCTATCGTGAGAAATATCTTTGCACAGCCAAAAAGTAAAATAAATATCAGAAAGATTATGGATGAAGGAAAAATACTCCTCATCAATCTCTCAAAAGGAAAGATCGGTGAGGACAATGCTGCTATGATCTGATCGTTTCTCGTGACCAAGTTGCAAATAGATGCGATGTCGAGAGCAGATTTACCGTATAATCAGAGAAGAGATTTCTTTTGTTATATCGACGAGTTTCAAAACTTCGCGACAGATTCATTTGAAAGTATTTTGTCAGAGGCACGTAAGTATCGCTTATCACTTATTGTTGCTAATCAGTTTACGGCGCAGATCGAGGAAAATGTGAGAAATGCGATCTTTGGTAATGTGTGAACGATAGTGAGCTTCGGTTTGTGATATGATGATGCGATGGTGATGTCTTCTCAGTTCAAAGAGATGATTACTGCAAATGACCTGTTGTCGTTGCCAAAATTCAAGGCCTATACGAGGTTGATGATAAATGGCGTGACGAGTGATCCGTTTAGTATGGGGACCTTTCCGTTACCAAAACCAGAGAGTTCGGAAGAAACTATCGTAAAAATCAAACAGCAGTCGAGACAGCGTTATGCAGTCGAGAAAAATCATCTCGAGCAACTTCTCAAGGCACGAGCAGGGAAGACGTTTACCAAGTCTGAAAAGATTATGGAACAAGTTGCTGAAGAAGCAAAAGCACAAGCAGCTACCTCTGGAGGAGAAGTACTTACCATAGATACCGTGAAACTGGGACAACAATACGATGGCTATGTAAAATTGAAATATAATTACTGATTATTTGTTACCGTGCAGGGAGTAGAATGATTGTTGCACAAATCTATGATTGACGTACCAGCCAATCTTGATGGACGAAAAGATCTCTACAATATCTGAGACAAGATTCGTGTCAAAGCAAATGAATTCAAAGAAATAGACTGAGTGAAGAGAGTGGTGCGGAGCCAGAAGTAGTGCTCTCTCATAATGTATTATTATGCATCATTTTTTTAAAATAGTTGGAGATACCTCTTATTTTTAAGCGAAAAATTGTCTAAAAAATACTTTGCCGTATACTATCGTATACGTTTTTTAGTACCAAAAAGAAATGTTCTACTACCAGCTTGCAAAGGATGAGGTGTTACGCCTACTAGAAACAAATGAAGAGAATTGATTGTCCGAAGAAAAAGCTGCTACTTTGCTTCAAGTACATGGACCAAATATGCTCCAGCAGAAAGAAAAAACACCACGATGGGTGTTGTTGTTTCAACAATTTAAAAGTCCGCTCGTGATTGTTTTGCTAGTAGCAACCGTTGTTTCTTCTCTAATCTGAGATCTAGGATGATGAATTATTATTATGATTATCGTACTGTTAAATACAGTTATTTGATTTGTGCAAGAGTATAAAGCAGAAAAATCAATTGAATCCTTGAAAAAGATGATGAGCACTCGCTCTACGGTGTGTAGGGGAGGAGTGATGAAAACAATCGAGTCGTCATTGTTGGTCCCATGAGATATTGTCTTTCTTGAAGAATGAAGCAAGATACCAGCCGATGGCTATCTCCTCACGAGCAATAGCATGGAAACTGCAGAAGCAGCGCTGACGGGTGAATCATTACCTACAAAAAAATCTTTACAATCAATTACGTGAGAAGTAGTACTATGAGATCAGCATAATATGGTATTTTCATGAACAGTGCTAGTTAAATGATTCTGAAGTTTTGTGGTCACGGCTACGTGAATGGAAACGCAGATAGGGCATATTGCTACGTTGATAGACAATATCGAAGAAAAAGTTACTAACCTGCAAAAAAAACTTGAGCAACTCAGCAAAAGAATTGGCTTATTTGTAGTTATTATTTGTGCTATTGTCTTCCTGACCTATTATTTTGTGAACGACTTGTGATTGTCTACTGCTTTCCTTGCAGGGGTTGCTCTAGCTGTTGCAGCAATACCAGAGTGACTACCTGCGGTAGTGACTATTGCATTGAGTCTCTGAGTGAAACGTATGGTAAGAAAAAATGCACTGATGAGAAAACTTGCGTCGGTAGAAACGTTGTGATCAGTGAATGTAATTTGTTCAGATAAGACAGGAACGCTCACCAAAAACGAAATGACGGTAAAAGAAGTCTATGTAGATATGAGTACGATTCATGTAGGATGAACAGGGTATGATGCGGTAGGTAAGTTCTCTGCAGATACACCTAGTTTGTCTCAGCTGTTAAAGATAGGCGTATTGTGTAATCGTGCTTCGTTTGCTCCAGATGGTACACTGCTAGGAGATCCTACCGAATGATGTCTCCTCATATCAGCAAAAAAAGCGTGATATACAAAAGAATCATTTGCTGAACTGACCTATGCAGATGAAATACCATTTGATGCAGACAGGAAGATGATGAGTTCGGTGTATACAAATGCTCAGGGATATGAAGTACTGACCAAAGGAGCAGTAGAATCGTTATTGCCCTGTTGTACTCATATTCTCGAACAAGGGGTTGTTCGTGATCTTACGGAACAAGACAAGGAAAAAATACTTGAGGCAAATAGTAGTTTTGCGCAAGGCGCTATGAGAGTACTAGGATTTGCTTACAAACAGACAAATGAGATAGATAAAGAGACGATGGAGTCTTGATTGATATTTGTGTGATTACAAGCGATGATCGACCCAGCTAGAGAAGAAGTGAGAGATGCTATTGCTGTTTGCGCTGAAGCAGGTATCCGCGTCATCATGATTACAGGAGATAATATACAAACCGCTATCGCTATCGCAAAAAGATTGAACATTACCTGAAAAGCCATGCAGGGAGTAGAGATAGAGAAGCTTTCTGATGAAGAATTATTGACTGTGTTGGAAGAGTATAACGTCTTTGCGAGAGTGAATCCATCGCACAAACAAAGACTGGTGAGTCTGCTGCAACAAAAAGGACATATTGTTGCTATGACAGGAGATGGAGTAAATGATGCTCCAGCGTTGAAACAAGCGGACATAGGTGTAGCCATGTGAATAACAGGAACAGATGTGAGCAAAGAAGCAGCTGATATTATTTTGCTTGATGATAATTTCACTACTATCGTTCATGCGGTAGAAGAATGAAGAGGTATTTATGACAACATAAAGAAATTTGTTAATTTTCTCCTTTCGACGAATCTGTGAGAGGTACTGATTATTTTCACAATGAGTATGTTGTGATTGCCTTTACCGTTGTTAGCTATTCACATTTTGTGGATCAATCTAGTGACTGATGGGTTGCCAGCACTTGCCTTGGGAATCGACCCTATAGATCCACGTATCATGAAGAAAAAACCTACCCCGGCAAAAAGACCAATTATCGACCGTCGTATGCTTCTTAGTATTATTACGATTTCGATTATTATTTCCGTATCGATTATTCTCTTTTTCGTGAAATGGTATGAGACCGATCTCTTGATGACAAGAACGGGAGTATTGCTTTTGCTTGTATTGCTTGAGATGATGAGAGTACAGATGATAAGATCTGATTATGGACTTTGACTGTTATCAAATAAATGGTTGGTAGGAGCGTTGATTCTTTCTATAGCACTCGTGTTGGTGATCATTTATACGCCACTTGCTGTATTTTTCGAGACTGTTCCGCTTTCTGTAGCTATGTGGTATGATGTGTTTCTTTTTGTCGTCGTCACCACTATCGTGTGAATCAGCGTAGACTGGTGTATCGACAAGTGGTGGGGAAGAAGAGAGTAGGCATAAGTAACGTACACAATATTTTTTCACACTTTTTTCTTTGCTTTCATAGATTGTTTTTTGTAAGGTAAT
Source organism: uncultured Candidatus Peribacteria bacterium (assembly GCA_964387665.1). Lineage (GTDB taxonomy): Bacteria > Patescibacteriota > Gracilibacteria > Absconditabacterales > Absconditicoccaceae > CAYLWY01. The sequence goes on along the minus strand of CAYLWY010000023.1, from coordinate 6,104 downwards.
GCGTTGCCTTGCATTTTTTTTTATTTTTTGTATTATTGTATATACAATGTATATTGATTTATCTCATTACTCTTTTCAGCGAAAGTCAGAAAAAGATCTTATTCTCAAGAAAAAATGGGATTTTGGTTTTGATGCAATCATCTGATTTATTGATCACGGATATTGTATTGATATAATCAAAAATCCAAAAGCACAGTATACTCATCAGGACGTATTGATTATTCTTGCGTGACAATATGTTCTAGAGGTTCCTTGTGTAATTATTGATACCACGGTTTACCTTATTACTTTTTATGTCAGTAGAAGTGCAAGAAGAATGTACAAAGATTTTATTTTGTCTCACATATCATGAGAAAACTAACAAAAAAAGAAGCATTATATTTGGAAAGTATTGTGAATCAAATTCATGATCAAGAAATTAAAAACTACATACTTGCTGACTTTGATAGTCAGTTAGATATTGTTGAACAAGAATTAGATGCTGAAGAGGCTTTTTCATTGGCATCGATTTCAATATCAAGATGATACACTCCGTCGATGAAAGAGTCATTTCCATGACTTTCCTACAAAACTAAGACAATCTCCCTCAGACTCAATCCGTTTCACGTAGACGCCTTGAAGAAAAAATCAGCAGAAACGTGAATAAAATATCAGACGCTGATTACTATGCTGATTACGCAGTATGTGAGTGGGAAAATTACAATGGAAGTGTAGTTGTCAAAAATATTTTTTATATCATCTATTATGAATAACCTTTTCTTGTTTTTATCATTATTTCTTCAACTTCTTTATCTACTTTTACCATTTGTTTGATGAACTGAGGAAATCACTTTTTTGTTACAAGAAATACATATGCCATCTTTGGTTCTTTATTGAAGTGATAATTATATACAAGTATTGAAGAATTAACCTGCTTAATTTTATTACCCTGTAACTCAAATAATTCATCATTTATTAATAAAACTGGCATAAATAAAAAATGTCTAAAGTAATCGTCTTTGTAATCATTATCTGTATATAATAAATCTTGGTCATATAATTTTACCATTTCTTCACTATATTGAGTAATTTTTGAAAGACCTTCATGAATATTGTCTGGATGTAATGCCATCAATTCATCATTGGCCTTCTTTTTTTGAAATGAACAGTATTGTGTAAAAATATTCTTCTTGTTTTGAATTAAATGTTTATAATAGCTATCATACCAGTCATAATTTATATTATCAGGTATGGTTAATGCTTCTTTTAATCATGTTCGATCTTCAATATTGGGAGAAAAATTGAATTTGGTTAGTAAAATAATTGGAAAAGAATTATTCTTAATTTCAAATATAAATTTTATTTTTGAAGCTACCTTCGAATTATTATATGTATAATATTCAGCAATTAAATCTATCTCCCTGCTTTTCCCAGTATATTTATCCTCAATTACTTGGTTTGACTCAATAAAAAATCCAAGCTTTGCAAGCATACTGGAAATCTCCGATTCCATTAAATATCCAGACCTATTTAATGCTTCGAGCATCTCCTCTTTTGTTACATCAAATTCTCTTTCCATCTACCCGCTCACATATAATCTACTTTCTTGAGGACTAATCTGTCCGTTATATTTTGCATTTCCTTTCACGTTGTAGGGGGTTGCGGCTGCTTTGTCCATCGTCTCGAAGGCGATCTGGCAGATACGCATATTTGGTCTGATGACGATAGGAACTGCGTTGATATTGCAGATCTCGAGCGTGATAGTCGATGGACCATCTCGACCAAATCCAGGATCGATAAATCATGCAGTGATATGGATGAGGAGTCCGAGTCTCGCGATACTACTTCTTCATTCGACTCTTCCTACGATATTTGCTGGAAGTCAAAAACGTTCTTTGGTTGCTCAGAGAAGAAATTCTCCTGGTTGGATAACAATATCTTCGTGATCTGCGTAATGCTTGATTTCAGTTATGGTTTTCGAATCCGTCGTAAATGGATTGAGTACTACTCATGCACGCTTGGGGAAAAATTTAATTTCGTTTCCCAATCTTAGATCAAAACTAGCGCATACGATATGCGATGCAATATCATCGATAGTTTCTCCTTCGGGAAGAATGCATTTCAGTTGTCCGTCATCTATCATTTGACGAATAGTACCATCGCTAAGAATCATAGGAGAGGAGTAAAAGTAAATACGAAATAGATAGCAAACTTGCTTCATAATACAAGCAAAACATCATTTTTATGTTCTTGTATTGTAAATTTTTTGTAAATAAATTGTAAAATGTATATTGCCACGAATATGAAATGAGGCAAGTGTTTTGCTTTGTATTTACGGTGTTGTGGCTTGCAATACTACGAGAAAAGCGTAGGTTTAGGGATCGTTTTAGTTGTTATATAGTTGTGGTATGACGCTTATCCCAAAAAAGTATGATCCCTCATTCGAGAAAGAGATGTATGCATCGTGGATGGATCGCTGATTCTTTTCTCCTGATCTTTCTGTCTGATGAGAAACGTTTGTCGTGCCACTTCCTCCGCCAAATGTTACAGGTGACTTACACCTAGGCCACGCTATCATGCTGGCTATAGAAGATGCTATGGTCAGATATGCACGTTTGCAAGGCAAGAGTGCTTTATGGATTCCATGAACCGATCATGCGGGAATTGCGACACAAGTAGTAGTAGAACGTAATCTTCGACGTGATGCAAAAAAAACAAAAGATGACTTAGGAAGAGTAGCGTTTCTCGATGAGACATGGAAATGGGTGCGTTCTAGTAGATCGACTATCACGACCCAGATACAGAAAATGGGATCGTCAGTAGACTGGTCGAGAGAGGAGTTCACTATGTCAGAACAACTCAGTCGTGCCGTGAGAAAAGCTTTTGTAGAATTATATAATCAGAAAAAAGTCTATCGCGATACCTATATGGTCAATCGATCTCCTGAGGCGAAGACGGTCTTGTCTGATCTAGAAGTAGAATACAAAGAGGTGACGACAAAACTCTACTACATAAAATATTTCGTTCAAGGAAAGGGAGAAAGTCTGACCGTAGCGACGGTGCGTCCAGAGACGATGTTTGGTGATGTAGCGGTAGCTGTCCACCCCAAGGATAGAAGATACAAAAAATGGATCGGGAAAAATGTGCTTATTCCTATTGTTAATAAACAAATTCCTATTATTGCCGATGAAACGGTCTCTATGGAATTCTGAACGTGAGTGTTGAAAATCACACCGTCTCACTCGGAAGAGGATTTTTTGATTGCACGTAAACATAATCTTCCTGTAGAAAAGTACGCTATCGACAAAGAAAATAAATACACCGAACATGCTGGAGAAGAACTCGCTGGTAAACAAGCGTATGATTTTATGGACAACTTGATTCAACTACTTGATGAAATTGGTAATCTGGAAAAAGTGGTAGACTATGAGACGACTATTCCCTACTGTGAAAGAACATGAGCTAGAGTGCAGCCCCTGTTGTCTCAGCAATGGTTTTTTGATGTCCACGATGCTGCTGTCCAGGTGCAAGAACATCTCCAGAACAACCAAGTAACGATTCACCCAGAAAGATTTGATAAACAATTTACGCAGTGGCTCGAAAAGATCAGACCGTGGTGTATCTCCAGACAACTCTGGTGGTGACATAGAATACCAGTCTGGTATGATGAGGAAGGGAATCAGTATTCTTTTGATGAAGATACTGCAATAGCGTCATCTGATCCACATATGATCCTCTCGAAGATAATCTTCAACTTGATTGCAGATAGTCGTCTTGCCAATCCGTTCACACTCGAGCAGCTGATAGATTTGTTGTTGCAAAAAAGTCTCACGCCACAGCGTGGAAGACTCTGGGAGGTCTATACGCATATGTACCGCACCAAATACGCAGGAAATAAAGAAGTAGGAGCGTATCTAGATGTATTTGAGCATATCTTTGGAGCAGTAGATCTCGAAGGAGCAGATATCGCAACGGCTGGTGATGCCCTGATCGATTTGCTGGATAAAGCACCACAGATAGTTCCTCAAAGAGATACCTACCGTCTAGTATATATGCATGAGGGAAAAGAAATTTCCGTAGAGCAAGATGAGGACGTTTTGGATACGCGATTTTCTTCTGGATTACGACCATTTTCTATTTTGTGACGACCAGAACATACGCTAGATCTCGAGAAATTTTATCCTGCAACTGTTCTGGAGACAGGATATGATATTATTTTCTTCCGAGTGATTAGAATGATGCTGATGGGGGTGAGTCTTACTGGACAGATGCCTTTCAAAAACGTCTATCTCCATGGACTCGTGAGAGCAGCTGATGGACAAAAAATGTCTAAATCAAAAGGAAATGGTGTAGATCCGTTGAAGATGATCGATCAGTATGGAGCTGATGCACTCAGAGGAGCGTTGATCTTGTGAAATACCCCAGGAAACGATCAGAAATTTGCAGAACAGAAAGTAGAATACGTCTGGAAATTTATCAATAAATTGTGGAACGCTACGAGATTTGTCCAAACACAGTTGGGTGAAGCAGAGGAATGATCGAGATACTATCTTGACCTTGTAACGCTGATTGAAGAAGAAAAAAAACAGCTGAGCGAATATGATGTATGGATACTAAACAAAGGTAACGACGTAGTCGCCTTGACCAACAAATACTACGATAAATTTATGCTTGGTGAAGCGTTGCAGGAGACCATATCATTTGTCCGGCACGATTTCTGTGATTGGTATGTCGAAATCGTCAAAGGAAATCATAGTGCACTCACGCCGTCAGTCTTGATGTATGTGTTGTGAACTGCGTGTATTATGTTGCATCCTGCTTGTCCGTTTGTTACGGAGCAGTTGTGGAAGTTCTTGTGATTTGAACAATCGCTCATGGAGGTGCGTCGACCAGCAACACTTGCTGCATGACAAAAAAACTATAAGTTCAATTTGCTCATGGACATGATTACGCAGTGGAGAGCACTCAGACAGGAGGTAGTAAAACAAGCTCATGAGGAAGTCACGTTGCTCGTTCAGGGAAATAGAGATATTCATCTGCTTTTGCAAGAGCACGGACCCTTGGTGAAGAAAATACTGAATGCGTCTGAGATTGTTGTCTTGACGGAACAAGATCAATTACCGCCAGAATTCCAGATTAGTTTATTACTTGATATTAAATTGTGAGTGAAGGGCGTTGTGTCGAAAGATCGAAAGACGACGGTGCAGGAGCTTGAAAGAGAAGTAGTACAAGAAGAACAATTTTTGCAAAGAATTAGAGGACAGCTCTCGAGTAACGATTTCTTGGGGAAAGCACCTCCAGCGGTTGTTGAAGAAAAGAAACAAAAGATGCAAGAGGTGAAGATGAAAATCGTTACCTTGCAACATGAGATTCAAAGACTGAAAATGGAGCATAAATAATTTTACGCTGTTGTTTTGCAATTTACCTAGCTGGATATATGAAACTGTTCCGTCGTGTTCTGCTATCACTCTTTCCTGAGGAAATGACGGTCAATGCACAGCATCCCGTAAGTATGTTTTTGTCGTTGATTTCACCGAAGCAGTTATTCAATATCATCCATAGAAGAGTTGCAGAAAACTATAAACTCAATTTATACGATATTGCACTTGACCCATTTGAGGTGAAGGTAGGTTTTGGTGAACAACCAACCTTACAGGTGAAAGATATAGATGTCTACTACGCATATGGAGTAACAGCACAATTCAATGGACGAAACTACTATGCACCAGGCAATCTCGCTGCGGTAGCGAGTATCGTTCTTGCACGCCAAGCAAAACATATCTGGCAAAAATATGATCGGTCGTATGGATATACCTGTATCATGGCATCATATTTGCTCACCTTTGTGTTTGTAGGAAGACTGAGAGTGTTTCCTGAAGGAACACAGCAAGAACGTTACCAGCGATGTGTCGATCTGTTTTTTGAGTTTTACCTGCTCGTAGCACGCCAACAGGGGACAGCGATTGATGAAACTATCTTTGCTCAGTTGAAAAAAGATTTACTCCTCGAGGTTCAGCTTTTCTTTTTTCTGTTTTACTTTTACCAAAAAGTGAATGGGCTGTATGCACGCTCGTTCTTGGCTCCAAAAGAATTTTATAGTCGACTCTTTGCGGATGAGTTAAAAA
>CAYLWY010000022.1:0-17537 GCA_964387665.1 uncultured Candidatus Peribacteria bacterium | reverse complement strand
TTCGTACTGGATAGACACTTTCTGTATCAGTCAAAGGTATCATGGAGGTGAAAAGGAGTAGAGAAACTATCTTCTTTTTTTTAGTGCATGTTTTTGAAAGAGATGGTTGCAGATTGATAACGGATCGTCTTGGGTAGAAGCGTGAATAGCGGTAATTCATCGAGAAGTCAGCAAACGTTCTGAGAGATGTAGCTTTTCTTGGAGTTGTTTTTTATACTTTTCTTGCGAAGAAGTATCAATAAACTTTGTGGTCATTTGATTGGCAACTTGTAGGAGGTTGACTCAGAAATGTTCTGGACGTGCATCGTACTCGAAAGGATCGAGAAGGTGACAGTACAACACATCGTTGCATGTTGCTAGTGCTTGGAGATGCGGTTGTGGTGTGCTAATAAGTTGGTCACTGATTCGTACGATGAGGTGATGACGAATACGATACTGATTGAGGAGAAGTGCTGTTTGCTCTGCATTATTCGTTCATGAGAAATTATTCTCCGAAATCTGTTGTTCAAACCATCTCGTCTGATGTGCTGATTTACTCAGGGGAATATAGGTAGTATTGTTTCACGTATGGAGGTAATAGCTGATTTGGTCGCCTTGATCGAGAGCAATGGTTCAGATTAATACTCATAAAGCACTCATTACCTCACGTTTTGTAGGAGAACAACTAGAAAAATGCATACTCTCCCCTCCTTGCACGACAAACAGAACACGCAACATCCTCTCTTCTTCAAATTCTTTTAGATACAATTCTTGTTTTTTTGCACTGGTGCGTCGATCTATACGATGGTACGGATCGCCTGCGCTATATGGCCTGCTTTCTTTGTACACAAGTCCACTTCCCTTGAAATTACTCTGGTACGATCACAAGAGCTGATGTATTGACTTTCTCTTGAAAATAAGAGATATTTTCTTATTTATTGTTGACATTTAATGTTTTCAGTATCTATAAATTTGAAGGTTGTATAAAGCATACAAAGAACGTTTTATATTTCAAGAGTAATGGCTTTTATTGTGTTACATAACTATTTTTGAAGGTGAATACATGAGTTATGAACAGTAAATGATTTGAAAGGTTTGAAAAAACTTGCTAAAAGAACTTTGAATGCTTTATTTTGTGAATTATGAGAAAATATAGTTAGAAATAATAGGTATGATACAACAAAACAGCATCCAAGAATACTATATGTAGACAGTACAGGAAATGATTGACACGGTATATGAGATGGGATATTTAGCTTACCCATGTTACAATCTTTGTGAAACATAGCTGATCTTGATGTGTTAACTACAAGCGTAAGAAGGGTAGTTTTCAATAACCAAGAACATATAAAAAATGTGTTTACTGCTCGAAACGAACCATGAAGGGATTACGACTACATATTACTTCTTCATCGCTCATTCCGTAAGTTTCAGTTTATCGCTCAAAGATATGGAATACAATGACTATTTAATAGCACCTTACTGAGTACGTACACAAAACGTTTTGTACAAGACATACATACTAATCAGATAGAAATGGCTCATGCATGAGTAACAGATGTTATACCGGTATTATCTCCTTTGGATAACTGTATTCCTCATATACAACTTGGTGAAAATACGAGAAAGTTTGGTAGAAATTATGTAGAAAAATACTGATCTGAAAAGAATATTACTATTGCCGTAGGAAACAAAGACCCAAGAAGAGAGTATAAAAAGTTACACGAAACCATTAATTTATTAGCTAAAGCATATACGTGATACACTTTCTTTCTTATGTGAGATGAGAGTGGTTTACTACAAGAAAATTTTATTGATAGTAATTTACCGAATGTTGTTCGTTGTTCTAGTAGGTTCACTCTAGAGGAATCTTTTGGCATTATACATGCATGCGATGGTGCTATTTGATTAGATAGCGGTTTAGCGAATGCTGCTATAGCGCTTGGCATCAATACGTATGTTGTTTACAATATTGTGTATCCTGAAGAAAGAATTCCTAGAGATGCTAACCATGTTACCAGTATAGATGTAGGTTGTAACGATAAATGTTATTATAGAAAAGATGCTCATATTTGTCACAAGACATGAACTCCTACACCACATTGTCTGGATAACTATCCTTCGTTAGCATTATTTAATGATATAGCACAACGAATAGATGCAAAATTTACTCATTAGTTTTATTCTATGCCAATAAAATCTAGGTTACAATCATATCCACCAACAGTAAATCAAGTACCTGTTGGCAGCCATCGTATGTATGATCTCCTTAAAACAAATGTTTGTCGGATTGTATGAATTTTCGAAAAATGCACTATGCATGGAACAGTTCATGCGATGCAACAACTAACTGTCGCCTGCTTATGCGCGTGATCAAACAACCATAGCACGTATACGTACACGCTACGTAGTCCTATCACAAAACAGAAATTATATGCTACGACGAGAAATAATGGTGGCGATACTGTTGTGTTGACTGCAACGTTTGCTCGTGAAGAATACTGGTACATCAACCATCTCTTAGCTGCTGGTAGGTTATCTAAACAACCTGTTGTTTTGGATTTGTGAGCGACGATTGGTGATTTGTGATTATTTCTCCAGTATCTATGATCTGATCCGCTTGTCATTGCAGTAGAATGAGATCCAGAAGCGGCGAAGATAGCGGGATATAATTTTGAGAGGAATAATCTCGATTGAGAGGTTATCGGTAAACCCATAACTGCGGATGGCAGAAAAGTCGTTTTTGATAATCAATCAATTGCCACCAGGAGAAAAATACTCTCCTCATGAGCGTGAACAACTCTTGATTCTACTATCTTATCAGACGTAGTACAGGAATTTAGCTGAGAATTGATTGACCTATGCAAGATAGATATAGAATGAGGAGAATTTGAATTGCTGACTGAAGAAAATAAACCGCACTTTAGTCGCATGAAACATATCATCCTTGAATATCATACGAGTTTTGCCCAATTTGAAAACGATATAGCAAGCATACAAGCATATTTTGGTGATGATTTTAGTTTTCAACGAGAGCAACCTATACTAAAAAAGTGATATAATTGATGAACAATTATATGATTAGTATATATGGAAAATAATAATCTATTCACCGACTAATTCCTTAAGCTGATCTCTAAGTATAGCTGCGTCTTCAAACTTCCACTGAGCTATAGCTTCATCGAGTTGTTTTTTTAGATCAGTAGCGACTAGTGCCTTTTCTTTTTTGGTCATACGAGTAAGTCTTTTGTTTTTGCCTCTTGTCGTGAGGTTGAAGTCTTGAACAAGATTTTGATCCGTTCTGACACTATCGAGCGATTTAGTATTTGAAATGGCTTGTTCAGGAGTGATACCATGAAGAGCGTTGTGTTTTTGTTGTACATGTCTTCTACGATAGGTTTCTCGCAAAGACTTCACGATAGAAGGCGTAAAACTGTCTGCATATAAGGCAACTTCACTATGCGGATTTCTCGCAGCTCTTCAGATATTCTGAATAAGTGCCGTCGTAGACCTTAGAAATCATTCTTTATCAGCATCGAGGATACCGATAAATCCTACTTCTGGCAGATCGATACCCTCTCTAAGCAAATTTACTCCTACGAGAATATCTATCTCTCCGATTTTTAGTTTTTGGATGATTTCTCGACGATCTATGGTTTCTATATCAGAATGAAGATAAAATGCCTTATATCATTTTGATAACAAGAAGTTTGTAATATCTTCAGACGATTTTTTGGTCATAGCGAGTACGAGCACTCTGCGTCACTGAGCTATATTTTCATCGGTTTTTTGGAGAAGATGATCGATAAAAGAAGCTGCCTGATAGCCAGCATTACGTTCTTGTTGCAAAAATTCTTCAAGGTTTGGATACATCGATCAGCGCATTGAAACTGAAAAAAACTACTCGACTATGTTGTTATTTTCTTGCTTTTCAAGCAGAATAAGTTCTTGTTGTGCAAGCTCGTAGTCTGGATTAAGTTTTAGGAGTTGCTGGTAGGTCGCTTTTGCCTCTGAGTAATTCTCTTCTGCGGTAAATGCTTTTGCTTTATAGTACCGTGCATCATATGCTTCTGGATCTGCAGAGAGGACCGTATCTAACGCTTGATGTGCTTTTTTGTACTGTCCGAGATCTAGGTAGGTAATTCCCAACCAGATAGCAGTGTTTTGATAGTTTGGATTTAATCTGTATGCTTTTTCGAAATGACGTAGAGCATCTCCGTAGTAACTAAACGATCCTGTACCTATTACGTTACGTTGTTGATATCACAAATCACTGAGTACTGTTCACTTGTTATATCGTAACAGATAATCATCTGGGTGTTTAGCGAGTCATGCATCAAATAAATCAAGACTCTCGTACAATCTCCCGCTGTCAGCAAATAAGATAGCTTTATTGGTCAATGCATCTTGGTTTTCTGGATCGAGTTGGAGTGCTTGATCATAGGATTTCTCTGCTTCTTTAATCTGTCCTTGCAGAGCAAATGCTTGACCCTGAAGCTGGTACCAATCACTGGTAGGGTTATTGTTTATAGCATCTATGATCGTCGCGAGAGCTTCGCTCACCTGTCCTGTTCTCATCTGTGCGATGAGATACGAGCGTTGTGCTTTTTTTTGCTGCTTTTTTGTTAGGGATGATCGTTGGGTCAGATAGTCGTCATATTGTTGCATCTGAAACAGGAGTTCTGCTTTTTTTTCTAGGAGTTTCGCTTCTTGAGGATAGGTTGTCAGTAAACTATCTACAATAGTAAAAGCTTCTGTATACTGATGATTTGCTTGCATGGTTTCTATCTCTTCGAGTCATTGTTTGACTCCTGATGGTGTACATCAGGTGAGTAGTAATGCAATACATACTCATAGGACCAGTTTTTTCATACATATACAATATTAAATCTGTTGCATGATAGTAATCACCTTTCCTGCAAATTCTTCTAGTGAGATATTAAGATATTTTTCACAGTTGCGGAGATGTTCTCTATCCACTCCTGCGGCAAAGGTTTTATCTTTGATACGTTTCATCACCCCTTTTACTTCCATACCGTCAAAACCAGTCGGTCTCATCAAACTATAAGCAAAAAGAAATCCAGAAAGCTCATCGACAGAAGCGAGATAGTGTCTAATAAGTGAATTTACTGGCACTCACGTGAGTCGTTCTCCATGCGATTTGATATCCTCTCTGAGGAGTTGTGGAGCATCAATGCTGTCCATAATGTGTTCAAACTCAGCTTTGAGATGTTTGGAGCCATCTTTTGCAATATGGTCTCGATCTATATCGTGTAATACTCCAGCAAGCCATCGATAATGTTCGTCTTGTCAGAGTTCTTTTGCAAATGCACGCATGATTTCTCCGACCTGGAAACAGTGACGCTTGGTCTCGTTCAAATAGGTGTCGATAAGCTGCAATGCTTGTTCTTCTTCAGGAAGGTTTTCTGGAGTTGTTACTTCTGATATTGAAGTCTGTCCTGGTCCTTTTTGTAACTGTGGTTTATGGTCTTCTGGAATATGTTCTGGTCTCATGAGGGGAAAATACTGTGCTTCTCTGATAGGCAAATTTTCCAAGAAGCAAAACAATCTCTCAGAGACGCCAAATCATGCCGCAGGAGGCATACCATGTTCTAGTGCTTCTACATACTCTCGATCTGCCATCTGTGCTTCATCATCACCCGCATCACGCATAGCTTGTTGTTCGACAAATCTTGCTTTCTGATCTAGAGGATCGTTCAATTCACTAAATCCGTTTCATACCTCACTTCCTGCGATAATAATTTGAAATCTTTCGGTAAGATGCGGTGCTTGGGCGTTTGATTTTGCTAACGGACTCATAAATTTCGGCACGTTCATGAGAAATGCTGGACCGCTCATCTGTTTGCGACAATATTTCCACAACGTATCGATCAGTCTGATACGATTGTGTGGTTCGTAGTTCACGCCAAGTTCAGTCAGTTTTGCTTCAATCTCCTGTTCTGTTGCTTGCCAGATATCAATTCCTGTCTTTTCGCGAATGATACTGGTATAGTCTATTTCTTCTCGCTCTTTGGTGAAATCTACCGTATATCCTCTTATTTCGAAAACTCTTTTTTTGTAGACGGTATCTACGATGTGCAAGTACATGTTTTTCGTCAATGACATCATGTCACGATAGTCTGCAAATGCTCGATAATTTTCCATTTGTGTGTAGTCTTGAGCGTGTTCTGGACTCATTCCTTCGTTGCGGAATATTCTTCCTATTTCAAAGGTCTTTTCAAATCCTCCTACGAGTAATCTTTTTTGCCATAATTCTCCACAACTTATTCTGAGAAACACATCGATATCCAGAGCGTTGTGATGAGTAGCAAAAGGATTTGCATCTGCCCCTCCCGTAGTTACTTCGAGGATAGGTGTTTCTACCTCGAGAAATCATTCTTGTAGTAAAAATGTTCTCATCGCTTGCCAGAAATTACTTCTACGCATGAGCATAGCTTTGGTTTCTGTATTCATCGTCGTATCGAGGTATCTTTTTCTGAGTCTCGTTTCGATGTCTTCGATCCCATGTCGTTTGTCTCCGAGTGGTCTGAGTGTCTTGGTAAGCAACTGAAACTCATTGACGAACAAGGTCAACTCACCATGTTTGGTAACAAATAACTCTCCTCTCACTCACACAAAGTCTCCTACATCCAGATATTTTTCTACGAACTTGTAAGCGGAAAGTTCAGTGTCTGCTATATGAAGAGATGGTACACATGTGGTTCCTGTATCTAGAGAGCAGAGATCTTTCACGAACGCGATTTGTATATCTCCTGTACTGTCTCTGAGCTGTCAAAAACTTATTTTTCCCATCGTACGAAACAACATCAGTCTGCCTGCTATGCTATAGGTACTGGCTGCTCACTCTTGCATAAGAAGCTCTGCATCAGGAAGTGTATAGTTTTTTACGAGCTCTTGGAGTTGTGTTATCGTGTGGGTCTTTGAAAATTTAGTCACATAGCAGTTGATTCACGCATCGGTGAGTTGCGTCACTTTGGTCAAGCGAGTTTGATGTTCGTCGAGATGTTGTACGGTCATAAAAAAAATGAAAAAACAAAAAATGAGCCAAATGAATGGCTCATATATAGGAATTTGGAAAGAGATGGCAAGGAATGTTATGCTTATTCTTTTTGTAGTTCTTCTCTAACACTCATTAATACTTTACCTAAATAGTTGTTACCAGTTCTTGATTTTGGATTAACTCCCCAAAACGTATCTCATCGGGAATTTCATTCTACTAAAAATGAGTTTCAGGTATCTAAGAGTAAGTTTTTGAGTTCGTCGTTTTGTTTGAACTTTGCCTTTACCAATGTATGCATAGTTGCAATTTTTTCATTTTCTCGGTTTTCTTTAATATATTGTTTTCGTTTTTCTCCAAATTTTTTTGCGTCTGATGCTGGTAGTGACGAAATATACTTAACAAGATCACCTAAGTTACTGATATGACCGTATTTTTTTATAAACGCTTCATCTTGTTTCACCTTTTTTATACTAGTTTCATCAAATTTAGCTGCCTGATAAGCATTTTCTACACATGTATAAGGTATTCAGTTGTAGGTGAAACTGCAAGACACATAGTCAAAGTTAGATAAAAACTTTGTATCAGGTAAATGAAAATCATTTATCATAGATGATTTATCTGACTGAAGGTATTTATACTGTCGATATAGATCATTTGTTATATTTGCTAAGTATCAACTATCTTCTGGTTCGTTTATCTCTCATTCATTTTCTTGGAAAAGAACAATAAGTTCAGTTAGTGTAGGCATATACGCACTATAAATATGTTGATATGGTGTATTAATATACATATATCATGTTCAATTATCCTCTTGCTTTGCAAAAAAATTAAAAGTAATCTCTTCATTATTTTTTATATTCCATCGTTTTTTTACAAAATCAAGAAATGCTTCTGAATTCACGACAGCAGCAATATCATTGAGTTTGTTAATTTCTCATTTCAAAATAACAGATGACTTTCATAGTTGCTCTAAAATATTTGTTCCTTCAAAATTATTATTTAATATTGTAAAAATTTGTTTATTAGAAACGATTTCATATGTGATTTCATCCATTTCATTAATTGTAAATTTTTCAGTTTCCATAATGTAATGTTAAATAAAATTTTTTGAAAAAAAATAGTCTACTGTAGATTTCTTAATCTTTGGAAATTATCTCTTTTTACATTTCCTACACTTCTAAAATATGTTTCATTTCATTCTACACGGTATACTGGATGGAAAGCGTAAACGCTATTTTGTATTGCATTAATGGTGGACCAGTCATTTGGTGTTTTTCGTTGTGTAGTCGTAACTGTTTGCTCTGGATCTATAAGGTAACCTTGTATTTGATCTCTACTTAATCTTCAATTATAATAGTGTTTAAGTATTTTAGTGTATATTGCATTGTAATTTTCTATAAAAGAAGGATCTGAAAAGTAACTTCAAACATTTTCTATTGTCCTACTTACATTTGTAGGAGCTGGAAGAATAACTATATTGCCACGTGGAATATTGTTATCTACAATGAAATCTTCTATTACTTTGTATCCAGCTCTCGAAATGAATCAAAAATTGATGATTACTCTAGGAAACTCAGAAGAATTATTTTTGATCGCGTTCAAACTATTTTGTAACTGTGATCCAGAATAAGTGGCATCATCAGATATAACTACAGTCGAAACACCTACTTGTCACATCTTTTCTAATCATTTTTCATTCGAAACCATCATATCAGGTTCTATTAATGTTCAACGTATATTACCGAGATGATGTTGTAACAATTGTGTTGACCAGATACGTGAATTACTTTTTCCATAATCAATATGAGCTGCTCGTTTTTCTCATGGAGCAAGCAGGGTATTGATAACTTTTGCATTTTCAATAATAGCAGCTTCGTACTCAGAAAATGCTATAAACCTTGATCTTTCTACAAGGGTTCTGCGAACTTGTAGAAAATGATCCATTTCTTTTTGTGTAATTACTCACTGTTCAACCATCTGGTTGAGATTAACTATTTCTGATCTAGATTGACCATTTCTTCACAAATAGTAATCAATAAGATTTTTTCTTTTTTTGGTTATTTCTGTCTCAATTCTCTTATCAATGCTAACATCTATATGGTCGTTTGCCCATCACTTTGTAAGAACTTCTTCTTGTATTTCTCAGGTATCTCATGGTTTAGGGATATTTATAGTTATTATTTCTCAATTTTCGTTAGTATATATTGCTTGTCAATTAACAGTTGTTACTTCACTTCCACATACCCCACTTCTCATCAACTCTTTTGCAATTCTACTGATTTGTTTATCAGTAAAAAGGGGTGTTCAGTCAGGTTTTTTGAGATTAGTTAGTCATGTTTTAAGGACTTCAAGCTTTGCTCTGAGTCATGCAAAGGTACGGTTTGGTATTGCAATTCAGTTTTGGTTATAAATATAATTGACTGTACCATCATTATTGTACTCTACATCTGTAGATGCGGTGATGTGAGCTTCTTCTACAATTGCTCCTATTTCTTCTTCATACGCATCAAGAGCAATTTCAGGAGCTAAGTTTTCCGTTTGTATAATATTCAATGCGTTAACTGTCCTTCATGCGTCATCTGTCATATTGTTCCACACTGCCTCTGCTCATCACTTGAGTGTTTTCTCTCATTTTTCTGCAGATTCTTCTTGATTTAAATCTCCTGCTATTTCCTCAGGAGTTTGTCATATTTCCTGCGATTCTACTACATAGGGGAGTAACTCATTAATTACTCACTTTTTTACGTCTGCGGCGTCTCTTCAGAGGTCTTGTCAGACATTATCATAATCTCACACGATAACTCTATACGTATCTGTCGTACTATCGTATATAAAAAAGAACACGTCCTCTTCTTGCAATAATATACTATTATTTTCTGCTTGCTGAAAGATACTATCTAGTTGTCTGGATACATCATTTAATTGTTCTCTAGTAATGCCACGTTGTCTAAATGCACGTGTTCAGAGAGAGTCATTCAGTGGATCAAATGCTCAGGCAATATACTCAGTCGTAACAGTAAGCTGTCCTTGATCTACTTCCATAGTAGCAAACGTAGGTATTCAAGCAGCATTTACTTGCTGCCATTCTTCTTGTTGTCTTTCTATTTCTTCACGATAGTACTCCTCTTCTCATGCTGGATCTATCACTTTCATAGCGTACGTTTTTCCATTTGTCGTAGTAACAAGATAAACTGTTCCATTACCACCAGAACCAATCTTTTCCATACTTTGTAATGCCTCTCACTGGGTGCTGAGTGTCGCTTGTATACGTGATTTAGGTGAATTATTATCACTTACTGCTTCAGCACATACCCCGCTTCTCATGAGTCTTTTCGCAATTTCGCTAATTTCTTTATCAGTAAATATACCAAGTTTTGCTAATCATGCTTTCAAAACATCTAACTTTTTTCTCAGTCAACCAAGGGTGCGGTTAGGAATGGAAATATTACCATTATCATACAGATAGTTTACAGATCAGTCTTCTTTGCGTTCTACTTCATCATTCGCAGTGAGATGAGCTTCTTGGACACACTGTCCGATTGTCTCTGTTTGTTCTAGAGTGTAGCTTCATGGAACAATACTATTTACAATACTCATAGCTGTAGCAGTTCTTTGTGAGTCGTTAGTCATATTTTCCCATACAGATGCAGCTCATCACAACAATCATTTTTCCGCCTCATGAACCTCTGCCTGATCCAACTCTTGAGCTATTTCATAACTTGATTGTCATATTTCTTGTTCTGTTTCTTCATTTGTTTGTATTTCAGCTTGTGGATTATAGAATCGTTGTTGAGTTTTGAGAAGCTCTTGTTGATTAGAAGAAAATCAAAACTGCTCAAGAATTATTTGTTTATGTTCTCGTTTTGAATACTCGGCACATATCGTAAGTGCTTGTCTTCGTCAGATAATATGTCTGAATTGATTTTCAACAGCTTGTTCTGTGGATGTAAGTGGTATGTTATAGATCGGTAAAGTACCGACTAAGCTTGCATCTTTTATGAAAATATACAAATCTTCAGAAGAATTAGTGTTAATTTGGTTTATGATTTGCTGACGTATCCTATTTTGTATAATACTGCTAAAAGAGGAAAAGTAACATGTGTCCAAACCTCATCAAGATCAATCTATGCTAGCTGATTGGAGAAGCACAGTAGCATAACGCATACCACGGTTATCTGTAGTTATTCACCATTCCCATGTTACTTGTTGTTGTATACCTGTGTTGTTTGTCTCCGTTAATATAATTCACTTGTTCGGACGACTACGAATACTGCTGAAATATTGTTCAGATGAGTGTTTAGATTTACTTAGTTTTATCTTTTCTATCCTAGTTTTTTCTAAAGCTTCTTGACTATTTTTTATCACAACCTCTTGGTTACCAAATCTGATAGATATATCACCGTTTCATAGATCAGACACGATCATCCCTTTTTGATTTGCTAGGGTAATGATTGCTGGAAGGTGTCTTTCGATAGCATTTCATGTATGCAATCTATCTTCTACTGTGTACTCACCTTTTTCTCACATTTTGATCACATATCCATGTGATGGATTTATTACTGCGTTTATTTCTCTCACTATATATGGATCGCTTGAAGGAACTAACTCTATCGTATGGGTATATGTCTCTCATTTTTTATTTGTTACTGAACGAGTAAAGGTCAAAGGACCGTTCTTTGCATTAGATTTTACGTATCCGAGATCTAGGTAATGTTTTTCTCCACTTTCCAAAAATGTTTCTCCATCACATTGGATAGTTACTTTTTTTCAGTTAGGAACATCTATACTCTGAATACTCGCTGACTTTCCATCGACTATAAAATTTGGTTGTATTTTGCTGTTTATAAGTACTTCTGCAACAAATCACAATCTACTATCTATTCTTTTCGCACTTTCTCCTACTCACTCTTCTCATAGCTCTTCAAGGTATTCTTTTCAGAACTTTTTCATAAATGAGCTATGACCAGCTTGCGTAAATAATTCTTGATCACTACGAAGCAAGTTCACTAACCTTCTCGCACCATTTCATAGAACTCCCGGCTGTAGTGCTTGTTGTTCTATACTACTCACTACTCCTCTAGCTAAGCCTAACGTTAAAAGGGTAACACTAAATCACTGAGCAAAATCCATACCATATTGCTTTGCCAACTGGGCTATAGTATAACTGCTTTCTCATCATGCATACTTTTGTAACATGGTATAGTTTCAGTACGTATCACCATACACCGACTGTCCTATTTTTGTAGAAGCATAGTGTCCTATCTCATTTCATATCATACCACCAGCTGTTCCGATTCAGGCAATAACTGCCATGTCGACAGCTACTTTTATTCAACCAGTAAGAATCATGCCTCACACTCATGATCAAATACCAAATGTACTAACGGAGATGGTGATAGCCGCTACTGCACAACCTATTGCGATGAGCATAGGAATACCATTGGTAATAAACCAATTTTTGAGATCATTTGCTTGAATATTTTCAGGATATCTTAATAGATCAAATAAACTCTGATATGTTGCTAAAGCGTTCTCACAAACAGCAATTAGATCGTTTAGTTTCTTTTCAAATGCTTTTTCAGCAGGTGTCAGGATAGCTCATTTTCTTTCGTTAAATACTCTTTGTAGTTCCTGAAGATAAGGTAGTCATTCGTTTTTTAGCGTATTACATGTTTGTAGAAGATTTGAAAAGTTCATCTTTTCACTAACTTCTCTGACTTTGTTTTGCAATTGTTTTGCAGTTTCATCTCAAGTACCTCCGTCTAGTGTTCCAAGTAGATCAAACAAAGGATTAACTTGGTCCATTGCTGTTTGTAATAATCAGAATTCTTTGTTTAAAGAAAAATTACCGTACTCAGTAAGTGCTTTATCTAGTCAAATAAGGTAAGCATTTGATTCGTTAATCTTTTCTGAAGTTATATTAGTATATGGTATATCTTCAATATCTCTAATCCCGAATGGTGCTTGTACACTGTATGCAACAGTAGTATTTCATGCACTATCTGTTTTTTGTCTTATATAAATGATAGGGGTAGTTCATTTAGTTACTTCATCAAGAGAACTTTGTATATATTGTTCACCTGTTAAGTTTTTCAAATAAGCGAGATGTTCTCGTTCGGTTTCCACGGTTCAATACAAAGTAACTGTCTTGTTTACCGGATCTATGGTTTCATCAACAGTTTGCACTTCTCACGACTGTATTGCTTGAACAATATCATATTCGTTCATTCATAATCACGTATCATTTTCTACTCTTCAAGGAATTCATAGCTCTGTATCAACATAGGTACTAATATCACTCTTTTCTCTAGCTACTCAATAAGAATGAAAACTTTCAAAAAGTGCAATACCATTTTTAAGATTTTGGTTATAAAGTATTTCTTCTTCTGTTAGAGGGTCTTTTGTACGTAGCATTTGCGAGGTATTTGTATTTAACAATCTTATGAAGTCCATTCACATACTTTCATACATACTGTTTAAGTATTGTAGTCATGGATCCGTACGAATTAAAGACAATGTCTTTACTCTATCGGTTGTATTATCGTATGTTTCAGGATAGGTAACTGCTTCACTTGATTCTACTATAGCTCTAAACTGGTAAAGAATTCAAATAAGGTTGTTTTTCTTTATTTCTGATTGTTCACCTAGATAGATACTTAATTCGATATCTTTTATAGATTGCACTATCTGATCATGTTTTTTTAACAGACTCCTCGTGTTTCTATCAATAGTTTTTCTTTCTACTTTATACCCTTGGAGAACTGGTCAGAGGAGAGGTACTACTCATCGACTGAGCGCTTCTGTAAGAGCTCATGGTCGTTCTTTAGCTGTATCAGCCATTTCCTTTTTGATGTTTTGTAACTCAGTATATAGTTTTTGTAACTGGAGTGATTTACTCTCAATACTCTCATAAGATTCCTTATTTTTGTCTTGTAGATAATACAATGATTGTTTTCTAGCAAAAAGTATGCGATATTTTTCTAAAATAACCTCTTTATTTATTGATTCACCATTTGCAATTTTGCCTAGAGCTATAGTTCATTCTGCCTGAATTAACATTTGTGTTGCTATAAATTCATCTCCGTATGCTTTTGAATCAAACTGCTGTAGCAAAAATTTAATTTCCTCAAAGAATGAACTATATGGACTAATATCTACTTTGTTTACTAATAATTTAATACCATACTCTGTACGAGCATCTTTTGTGAGTCACAATGTAGCAACAACTCATGAAAATCATTCAATACGATTTACCTCTTTATCTAATGTATCTTGAATTGTTTTGAGAAATAGACTAGGTGTTCCTGTATCAAGTGCAATCAATTGCTTAAATAGTCACCAGGATTTTTTATCTCCTACAAGTATCTTTTTTTGTAATGAAGTAGTGAAATCATCTTGTAAGCTACCTGTAACTTCCAATTCTAAAAGAAGTAACTCTGCTTCAGTTTCTGTATCAACAGCATCAATAAGTGCTTGCATTTCTGCATCTTCAAGACGCTCATTGTTATTATTGTCGATTGCCGATAACGACTCGAATTGGGTCATGCTACTAGCAGTGGTAAATAAGAATACACATACTATACATAAAAATTCTTATTTACGCAAAAAAACACCTCATTGTGAGGTGTTTTTTTGAAGAAAATGTATGGTTAGGAAAAATTACATTTCACAACCACCGATTTCAGCAAGCTTAGCAAGTTGTTGTGTTCCAGGGAATTGATTTCCTTGTGCATCAATCCATGTAGGGAATCCTCTTACTCCAGCGTCAAGACATACTTGTCTCTGAGCATCACAGTCTACATAGGTAGCTTTTGCAAATGCTTCACCAAAAAGTGCTTTCTGATTTTTACAGTGTCCACACCATTCTGTACCGTACATGATTACTCCTTTTTCTTTCAAACACTCAGCCAATTTTGTAGTTTGTTCGAGATCAACCGTCGGAGCATCAGCTGCAACTTCACCTCCTGCAGAATCTACTTGCGCTGTATCAGCTGTAGGAGTACCAGTATTGTCTGCTGCATTGTCAGCAGGAGCTGCATTGTTATTTCCACAACCTACGAGAAGCAATGACGCAACGAGGAGGGTTAATAAAGTAAGTTTTTTCATAATAAACAGAAAAACTAAAAAGGTATGGATTTTCTATGTATTTTTTCTTCTGTTTCAATAGAATATCGTTATGAAACTCTTGGCAAAAAATAAGCGCGCACACTTTGATTATACCATTCTGGAGACATTAGAAGCTGGTATTGTTTTGCGTTGATTTGAAGTAAAAGCATTAAAAACACAAAAAGCTAATCTTACCGATTGATTTATCAAAATCGATGCACGTGAAATTCGACTTATTAATTGTGACATCCCCTTATACAAAAAAACAGATATTCATCTCGTTCCTTGGTATGAGCCAAAAGGTAAGAGAAAACTCCTTCTTACCAGTAATCAGCGTACGAGACTGCGAGAAAGAACACACAAAACCTGATATCGTCTCATTCCTCTCGAGATCTATGAGGATAGTAGACATCTTATCAAGGTAAAAGTAGCACTTGCTCAGATAACTAAGAAAATAGACAAGAGAACGAAAATAAAAGAAAAAGATGAAAAAAAACTCATGAAACAAATCAGGATTTGATAAAACGGTAAAACAAAAAAAGAATGCTCAGCATTCTTTTTTTGTTCTTTATTTAAGTAAACAAATTCCCCTCTTCTGGCGGAGTTTCTTTTTTCTCGCTCTCTTCCTGCTCTTCTTTTTCTTTCTGGTCTTCTTTTTCTCCTCGGGGTCTTCGCATCTTGATAATTTTACCGTTAGTAATTTTGGTTAAATCATCTTCTGGCATACACAAGTCCATCTTATTTGAATCATACAGATCAATTCTACCATTTTCCATGAGGAGATTTACCGCACCTTCTACGATAGCAATTGCTCACCTGAGTGGATGTGATGGTTTTGGTTCAGCACAGATTACTCCTGCTTGTGCTCTTTTCATAGGACCTCTTTTCTGGATAACCAAATCTTCTATACTTACCAATTTTCCATTTTGATCATCGTGAATGAAGATAAATGGCTCATCTTCGTAACAGAAAATATCTGCAACCTTATCTCCTTCCTGGAGATCTATTGCTTTCACTCATGCAGCTGTTTTTCCCATCGGTCTGAGTCAGGTGTGATCGAAGATAAGTATACGTCATTGTTGGGTAATTACTCAGATCTGGTGATTGTTTTTTATAGGAAGCACCTTGATGATTTTTTCTTTGTCCGCGAGTCACATGATCGTCGTAGGAAATTTCTTGAAACTCAAGAGCAGCTTTTTATCAATTTTTTTTAGCGTGTTTTGATTGGTAATCATAACAAGGTAGTCGAAATCATATCCCATTGTTTCTGAGAACACGAGATGACTTTTTAGTCAAAAATGTTGCACGACATCGAGTGCATCAGACTGTGCTGTAAATTTACCGAGATCTTTTAGTCTCTGAATCACGAGTTCTGCCGTATCAGTAATAGCTATCATCTTATCTTGATTGTGTGTTTTGGTCAAAGTGAAGGTTTCTTGCGGAACGTTGAGGATTCTGCTTTGATACAACACTTTTATCTTATAATCTCCTCATATCCACGTAATTACTGGTTCTTTTATCATCTCATCCATTCTCTTCAATGCTTTGATGTTTTGGTTGAGATCGTAGATTGAGGCATCATTTACTACATCTGTCTTTCTCTGGTCGCCATACGTATCTTTTACATAAATCATCTCATCTACCACGACTGCATCGAGTTTTGCACTATCTTCCAATATTCAGATCAAATAGGCAATAAGTTCTTTCTTGTCCCCTATTTCTGCAAGAATTTTTTGGATTTCGAGTCCTACGAGCGTTTGCAATCTGAGCATCAAGATATACTCTGCTTGTTCATCAGAGAAGGCAAACTTCTCCATCAAACTGTTTTTTGCTTCTTCTCTGGTTTGTGAAGATTTGATAGTTTCTATAACCTCATCGAGAATATCAATAGCTCTTTGCAATCCTTCGAGAATATGCAATCTTGCTTTTGCCTTATCTAGCTGAAATTCTGATCTTCTGCGTACGACCAATCTTCTAAAGGTTACAAATTCAGTCAATAAATCTAAGATATTCAAGTGTCTTGGTTGGCGACCTTCTTCGATAAGAGCTACATTATTCACTGAAAAATTCGTCTGAAAGTCAGTGTACTTATATATTCTCGTAAGGATATCATCTATGTTTGTTCACTTTTTCAAGTGAATAGACACTCTCAACAGATCTTTGCTCGACTCATCGGTAATATCATAGACGCCTTCTAATTTTTTTTCGTTTACTAAATCACCAATTTTTCCAACAAGATTTGCTTTGTTTACTTGGTAAGGAAGCTCGTCCATAATGATAACATCTTCTTTTTTTTCTGTTTTCTCGAGATGGTGTTTTCCACGCATCGTGATACTTCATCTTCATTTTGTATACACTTCTTTGATATTATAACTGTCAAAAATCATACCTCAGGTAGGAAAATCAGGTCACTGGACGATTTCCATAATCT
>CAYLWY010000021.1:0-17723 GCA_964387665.1 uncultured Candidatus Peribacteria bacterium | reverse complement strand
TCTTGGTGCATATCTTGCTGATGAGAACGAACTCATGCAACTATTTCACGAATTAGATCAACCAAGTCTGAGTGTTCTTCTAGCTTTATTCACTCGCTAGCAAGGCGGAAAGTAATCCTTTCAGATAACTCATGTATCTTGCTATCATTAGCTTGTTCTACTGATGTTTCTGACTGTAACAAACTTCACTTAAGCACTTCAAGATCTCTACGCAACAACAAAAAATCATCTGATTCATGGAATTCTTTGGTCTCTTGTACAAACTCTTCTCACATAAGTTACCCAGTAATAAACTTCTTCAGCAACAAAATATTTTTTTTGTGATCGATTCTTGCTGGTCAAATTACTGCCACCACCGCGTCAAATCAATTTACTTCTATTTTTGTATAGACAATAGCAATTAATTTCTCATCGTTATCAAGTACGGTATAATACACTGTTCACTTCTTCATCATTTTTTTATCGAGAGTCTGTACAATTTCCTTGCCTTCGATAAATTTGATCAAATATCTCGTCGTCTCTACATCTCACAACAAACTCTCTTTCAAGAGGTTATTAAGTCAGAGGTAAAAGTATTCATCTTCCTTCAAAAACCCAACAACTGCTCCATCCATATACTCTCCCAGCGTCTCTACAATACTCCTGAGGTCATTTCTTGCATAGTCTAGGTCAAAGGTAACCAAATCTACTGCATCGGTACTCTCTCAGTCAGGAAGAGAAAGAATAGTATCCATGTAGCTAGAAAGACCTTGCGCAGTAGGTATCCTTCACGCACTGTGATATGGCTGATAGAGCAGTCACTCTTTTTCTAGAAGATTTAAGTATTTTCTTAGCGTGGATGGTGCATAGTCCGTATCTTCCAAAGAATGCAAAAACTTAGATCCTATAGGTTCTCACTTGGAAATATAGTGATCAATGACAATTCACAACAGTTCTTTCAGTTTGTTATCGTTCATCAACGCAAAAGAGCTGAAAAGAAGAACAAAACATCTTCTTTCAGTATAGATGTTACAAGTATATTTGCAAGACATTTACAAACGAAACTTACTCTATGACGATTGTTTTATCCTTAAATGATTGTGTCTGAAAAGTTGATGATCATGCTGTTCACTGAGATCAACGAGGAGTTGTAGAAATTACGGTATTTTGGAACGCTCAATTATTTACGTTACTTTGATCAATAAAGGTGTTAGTATTTGCATAAAAAAGAAGATACAACAAATATCACAACAATGTTCACAAAATAAGAATTCAGCTTAGTAATATCCAATTCTTCATGACTTTAGGAAGTAAAGGTAAAACACACACTTTCCTAATCCTACCAATAGTATACAAATACACAAGTAATATGTCAAAAAAACAGCTAGAAAAACATAAGTTTGCATTGACCATAGCCACAAAAACCTTACTCTAATAGACGATATTGTTCCTCTCATCGCATGGATATACAACGTATAGATACAGCACGTACCTTATCAAGCAACACTACGCTCAGGATAACTGATCGAGATTCTTTTATTGGTCAAAAACACATCATAAAGATTGTGACAACTGCTATACAGTGAGCAAAAGTAGCACAATCATCTCTCTGACATATGTTGCTCACTGGACCAAGTTGACATGGGAAAACTACCTTGGCACGTCTTATTGCTGATGAAATGCAAGTGCGTGTCCATCATATCACTGCCTATGCTCTTACCAAACCAGCAGATATTATCTCTCTACTGAACAGTTTGCAACCGTACGATATTCTTTTTATCGACGAGCTTCATAGATGCAAACCAATTATAGAAGAGGTACTCTATGTTGCCATGGAAGATTTTGCCATAGATATGATACTACCAGATGGAAAACCGCTCAGAATAAATCTCCACCCTTTTACGCTCATCTGAGCAACAACAAAACCAGAATGATTGACTGCACCACTGAAGAATAGATTTGTCTACAAATTGCACTTCATGGAATATACAGCAAAAGAAAAAGCACGACTATTAGAAAACCAGCTGACACGTTTTGATATTACTATACAACCAAAAATACTCATAGAAACGATGTGCAACTATTCAACATCTGTTCCTAGAGAAATAGGTAATCTAAGTAAACAACTTCTCGATCGACTCACTGCTCACTTCTGACGTGATGATCTCGTTATTACTCCGCAAAGGTGGGATATATTTTGGCAGGATTTGCAGTTACAACAGTGATGACTAACTCACCTCCACCAAACGTATCTTGCTCTCCTAGAAAGTTTTTGAACAAAAGCTGTATGAGTCAAAACAATCGCTACCACGCTCGGTGTCCACGAAAGAACTATCGAAGAAGATATAGAACCCCTACTCATCAAGCTCAAGAGAATAGAAAAAACGTCAAAATGAAGAATACTTACCAAATACAGCAAGGACTCTCTATAGAACACAAAAATGTGATGTTGAAAAAAAACTTTTATATACCTTAGATTGAAAGGAATTTTAAGAACAAAGTTTATTGAAGATTCACTCGGACATACACCCTTACGTAATCACAAAAACGTCATCTATTTTTGTCCTTTACAAGAGCTTTTCTCAATTTACTTGAAACCTATTTTCTCCAATTCCATTTCAAGTAAGCGCATGGTGTTTTTTTCGAAGAGCTACCTTGTAGTAATCTGGTTTATACAATACCAAAGAAAGATCACTTTTAAATGTATCAGGACGTTCTTTCGCCTCACGAACCATGCCAGCAAGCAAGTCTGCTACAATAAGTAGTGGGGCATTATTCATTTGTACTGGTTGTATTTCTAGGAAACGTACATCTCACGAGAAAAGGTGTTGTTCTTTGTGCCATTGTAAAGTCAAGTTCTTATCTGGAA
Source organism: uncultured Candidatus Peribacteria bacterium (assembly GCA_964387665.1). GTDB lineage: Bacteria > Patescibacteriota > Gracilibacteria > Absconditabacterales > Absconditicoccaceae > CAYLWY01. The sequence continues at coordinate 14,875 of CAYLWY010000021.1, read as the reverse complement.
AAAAAGAAAATAATCATTTTCCTATTTCCTTCAGATATTCAAAGAAACTTTTATATTGGTGATATATATCACCCTTGCTAGTAACTAACATTCCACGATTTTTATGTTCTGACAATCGTTGTGTGGCTTGTCATAGAATAGCATCAGCACAAGAAAATAATTGCTTTTTTGCTCTTATTTTACTTCGCTTTACAGATGGGCAATCATATTGTTCGCATATTTTAGTAACAGTAGAGGCAAGCTGTTTACAGTCACTTCACGATCCATAAACAAATCAGACTGTTTGTACCTTATGATCAGGAAATCAAGACTCATCAGAATATACGTGTATCGACATAATAAAACGTATAATTAAAGTCAAAAATAGCTTGTAAATGAGTTCAGTTATTATATATAAAGGGATACTGATTCTCCTTCAGATTTCTATACTATACTATATAAAAAAACAAAGAGAAAATTTGCAATTTCCTATTGTCCTAAGTATACTTGTTAGTGTTGTTTTACTAAAGATTTCTCAAGATATCTCTACAGGAGCCGTTCTTTCTTATTGCTTATAAATATATTTTTTAACCAGCATAGACGTTTTTACTTACCTTACCTACCTACCAACGATGCACCATCTGCTAAAAAGTTACGATGTGATAACTCTTGCATGATTACAAGCGAAAAGTGAACTTATGGAAAGAGAAGAGTCAAAATATCTTTTGCATGTAAATCAACTTGAACATATTCTTAGCAATTTGCAGGATGAATACGATATTCTTGAAATTAATGACATACGTCAATTCACTTATGAAAACGTCTATTTTGATACAGATGAGTTCTTCTTTTATCACCAACATCTTACCCAACAAAAAAGCAGAACCAAAATCAGAACAAGAAAATATGTAGATAGTCACCTCGATTTTGTTGAGTACAAACAAAAAATAAATAAGGTAATCAAAAAGGAAAGAATCACGATCGGAGAAGATGAGTTCTGACAGACTTCAGATGAGACTATCCAGTTTCTCGAAAGTTGTTTCAATAAATATTACAAAAAGGAAAAAACATTTAAACTTCTCCCTACACTCCGTAACGAATACCAAAGAATAACTCTTTGTCATAAGACAAAAGAAGAAAGAGTGACTATCGATATGAATATTACCTATAGCGAAACAACGACAAAAAAAGGTTCTGTTGTACTAAACCATCTCGCTATTATTGAATGTAAACACGCAGATAAAAAACCTCACTTCAAACAAATAATGAAACAGCATAACATTCCTGAAGTACGCTTATGTAGTAAGTATTGTCTAGGGGCGTACTACCTGTGAAAGACAAAAGATTACAAGTCGTTTCTTCCAACAATTATCTACATAGACACCTTGAAAAACACAAAGACAGTTTCTCCTAACTTTGTAAAAGACTACAAGCAACGAATCAGTGACAACAAACGTCAAATAAACGAAGGAGTAACTTCAGGATGAGCAACATTATAGTGGGCGTATACTCACCTTCATCCACACACGGTCTGTGTATATTTTTGTCGACCAAGTGATACTATGGCTTTTTGAATACTCATCTCGTTTGGTCATTCTATCTCCAACACAGGAGGAACTCATCGATACTGATCGATATCAAAGGTATATCATCATCGTGTATAGGTGGTTCTTTTTTTTATCCTTACGTGATCCACAAGACCCTTCCAACTATCCGTACCAACGATAAAATCATGAGGAAGTTGTGTATCAAATTCATATGATTGCTTTGTACTTGTAGAAGGAAGTTTGTATTTGCAAGTCAAGATTGTAGTATGTTCGGTGCACCTCACTCTAGAACGCATCTGCTTTTTGTTTGTTGATTGTAAGTATATGTCTACAATAATCTCTTCGTTCACGTATTTCGCACCTACATTCTGTAAAGTAGTAACCACTTCATCTTTATTTATATCCAGCAATTTCACTTCACATTCAAGCATACAAAAATTGACAAAATAAATAATATCAGTATTATCTATAAATATGGATTTAATAATAAATGTCAATACTTTTATATTCGTCAAACAACATGAACTTAGAAAAAATCTCTACAGAACCAAACAAAGAGATTAACAAAGAAGACATCAAAGATCTCACCAAATGATTGCTTGAACAAATCAAAGAGTATCAACGTATTATGTATGCTCAAAAAAAGTATAGTCTCCTGATTATTTTTCAGTGAATGGATGCTGCATGAAAAGATGGTGCAGTAAAAGATATTTTTAGTGGGATAAATCCTCTATGATGCAGAGTTTTTTGATGGAAAGCACCTACCCAAGAAGAACTAGAACATGATTTTCTCCGACGTATACATAAACATACGCCTGAAAGATGAATGATTCATATTTTCAATCGCTCACACTATGAGGATATTTTGGTGCCTACTGTAGAGAATCTGTTCCCGAAAGAAATTATCGACAGAAGATATGATCATATCAATAGTTTTGAAAAACTACTCGCCGACAACGATACACACGTTCTGAAGTTTTATCTTCACATAAGTCCTGAAGAACAAAAAGTAAGACTGAAAGAAAGACTAGAAAATCCACAGAAGTTCTGGAAACACAACGACTGAGATCGAGAAAGTCGTAAAAAATGGGATCAGTATAGAGAGGTGTATCATACCATCTTCAATAAATGTAATGAAACACCTCGATATATCATTCCTGCTGATACTAACCGACGAAAAGTATATCAAGTAGCACAAATTATCGTACAACACTTTGAACAAATGGCACTGAAACGACCAGAACTGGAAACAAAAAAGTTTGACTAAAAAAGTCACTTCGCGGTCCTTCCCCTACGGGACAAGTTCGACGTATTAAATTTCTTTAGAAATTTAACGAAACTTTACCAGGTAAAGTTTTATAGTTCTTACGCTATCAAAGCAAGGTAAAGAGAAACGTCAATCTTGATACGAACATGTAGAAATTTCTATACGTTAAAATAGATAACTAAAAAAACACTGATTAGATTCAGTGTTTTTTTAACATATACGAATTTAAAGCGAGAAACGCCTTCGCTAGATCACCACACTACGGATTGATAGCTCAATAACACAAAAACGAAGGAAGTTCATTATTTTTGATAGCATTCAGTGAAATAGTGTTTGTTCCATCCTCTGCGACACTTACGACATTCACGTACTTCATGGGAAGTTCGTTATTATTTGCTAATTGTAAGCAGAAATCTTTTGTAGTTGCCGTAGGATTTGCAATAATAAGATAGTTATTTTCATTTCAGCTATACGCTGACATATCGTTAGCAAAATCATAGGGAGACGGTGACTCTGTAGTTGGTTCGAGAAGGGATCATAAATTGTTTAGCGATTCATCAATAATTCTCAGAGAGTACTCTTCCCCTGTTCACAGGGGATCTGCATACTCATTGTACAATGAAGGGTCATAATCAGAAAGCGTAACACCCAAAAAATTACTTATTTGAAAATAATCTATAGCACCAAAACCAGTAGCTGTATCGTAATATAGTGGTACGATGAAACAATCTCATGATCACAAGGACATAAACGTTTCTGCCGTTCCTCACGACGCCAAAAGGTTATCACAGCTATTTCGCGTATCATAGCTATCTGCAATAACAGAAGAACGTGAAGTAACGGTTGTGACTACCTGACAATCTGGAGCGCGACAAGAAGATCATGTCGTTATTTCTATCGATTCAAAGCCGTATCCATGATGTTTCACTTGCGTTAATCATAACTCAAGTCATCAGTAGGCAAGATAGTACGTAGCGTAGTAATTTTGATAAATCGATGCTGTTTTAATCATATACTGCACATACTGAGAAACAAGCAATCCCAACAAAGAGGAAATAAACATGATGAACAATACCAAAAACATTATGTTTCCCTTTTTATTATAATTTCTCATGTTTACATTACCCATACTTGTACAAAAATTAGAAAACATAATGCTACCTATTACTCATACTTTCTCATGGTAAAAAATAGTTCAGCTTGTTGTTGTACTCTAAACCACCACTTTGTAGAGTCGTATTGTGGAACACGCATATCGAGCAACAACCAAAATCCCTTGTGCAATATCTGTTCATAGTTGGTAGCAGAATCATAAGGCAATGTTCTTACAGCAAACGATGCGATATCAACTAATCAAGGGTCGGTAAGCGCAAGAGATCAGCTCTCCACACTTCACAAAAAGTCTGGATCCAGTTCCAATCGGAACAACTGTAAAAAGCAGTTTTCTTCATCGACACAATTTCTGCTTATTTGGTACTGAAACTCCTCATCAGCAAGTACTAAGCTTTGCTTCCATCAAGCGGTTAGGTTATCTCATCACGTTCACGAAAGGTCAAGTCAGGTAAGTTGCATATCTTGATCGTCTACCATATTTTGGATGGTTTGTGATACGTAAATCAATTCTCCATGTACGGACCTACTCATCTGTACAAACACAGAAATACGTCAAATAGTGACAAATATTTCGAAAATCAATCAAATAAGTACTGCCATGATAACAATCGTTATCATAACTTCGACCAAAGTAAATCAATTAAAGAAATGTTTTTTCATGCAAAGAAGAACTCAGTACAAATAAAATATAGAAAATACACTTTAAATTTAGTATATACAAATGTGTATTTTCTACGTAGTAAATCGCTGTTTTTATTGAATTCGTACGTTCTATTTTCAAATGCGATTTACTATACCTACTCGTGTGTTTAACCTACCTCATGTCTCAGAGTATACTCTCTAAGATTACCTGATTTTCCCTTCATCATCTCTCATACTCGACTATACTACGCACTCCTATAACACGTCACGTCATCGTAGGGTAATTCGTTTGAGGAAATACCTCTATTCGCCTCACAAACGAGGTTGGTTGTCCACTACTCGTATCATGGTTATATCGAAATCACGTATACGATTGTCACGACTGCACATATATTTCTCCTGTATGATACCGTAAGACTGCTTCTCATGTAGTAGCAATTGGTTCAAAAACATATAATCAAGTCAGTGACCGATTAACCCTATATCTATTTAGCGCGCTGGTCAACAAACTTCCATCACATGTTCGCGATCCTCATGGTTGAGAAACAGAAACGCAATCTCGCTGCATTCACTTCTCTATATTACTATCTCTGAGATGAAACACGATATCCATAGCTTCTTTTCACAAACTTACCGCAGTATCTTTTGCTCTAAGGTCATACAACCAACTGATATTTGATATCAACATTCTTAGTATTACCAAAATCCCAATGCCAAAAATATAAATGGCAATAAGTACTTCTACAAGGGTCACAGCTGATTGATGTTTTCTTTGCATACTATTACGAACAAGAAACCACAAAAACTTTACATAAACGCATATCTCGTTCAAAACAAAACTCATCATCTGTTTGTGAACTCTGAATATCAAATCAGACCATATCTTGTCAATTGACTACATCAAGACAAGATCTACTATAAGGAGTTACACGTATAGTATCACTTGTTCCAGACAAAACAAGATCAGAACGTACCAGTTCAACATCTTCTCAAAACGCCCCTCCCCCATCTAGTAACGTCGTTGCTCAACTACCAAAAAGTAATATATCGATATAGGAAAACTGTTCTCCTTGATAATAGTTACTAGACTTCACGTACGAAAGCGTATAATTAATCTTATTCAGCAATGCTTCTTTTTCTGTTCTTAATTGTAAATCTTTCAGGTAGTCAGCTCAAAAAAATACCGTCATCGATAAAATTATTCACATAATCGTGACTACTACAACCACCTCTACCAAGGTAAATCATTTTTTCATACACACCTCATAATCATCAAAAACAGAGATTTATCTGCAATGTAAAGAAACTATGCATAAGATCAAGGAGTAACTTATAGAAACAAAAAAAGAAAGCTCTAGATAACTTTCTTTTTTGTTTCTATAGAATAACGTAAAAAATTCATTGAGTATTTTCTATAATCTCTTTTACGTCGTTTGTACGCCATCTAACAGACTTCAAATCACCCCAAAAACCGACATGGCCACCATGGCAATAATTCATCCGATAAAGACAATCAATACTGGTTCAATAATCTTTGACAGTCAGTCTAGCATTTTGTTGAACTCATCCTCGTACATCACGATCGCATTTGATAGGGCACTTTCAAATGATGCCGTCTCCTCACCCACTTTCAATAAGGCAACTACATCTCTAGACATCAAATCAGTATACTTCTCAAAAACACTACCAATAGTATCACCTTTATTGATACCAGAGATAATATCATCTATCATCGTCTTATACGAAAGATTTCACATGATATCTCTCAAAAATACAAAGACCTCTAAGAAGTTCATTCCTGCCTCCATAAGTAGTCTCATATATCTCATAAACTTAATCAAACTGTAATATTGGGTTAGTTTACCAACCAATGGCATCTGAAAAATATAGTTGTCTTTGAAACGTTGCCCTTCTTCTGAAGAGAAGACGATGAATCACAACAATCACAAGATACATGCCCATACAAAAATAGATCACACATTGTTACTTAGTAGATCAGTAACCTTAATCAAGAAAGCGGTCATTGCAGGAATCTGTACTCATGGAAATCAAGTGATCATATCAAAAATTCAAGGAAGAATTTGCGTAAAGAGCAAAAATACGGCAAAGATAGCAACACTAAAAAGAAGTGTCGGGTAAATCATAGCACCGATATATTTTGATCTAATTTTGTTCAAAAACTCATACTCTTCAGCAAGATATTTCAATACTTTTGTCATTTCACCAGACTCTTCTCACGATTTGACAATATTTACGTCTCCATCATTGAAGTAGGTAGGCAACTGTGTCATACTATGCGATAACGTTTCACCTTCATTTAGCGCGTCATACATTACTTCACAAATCTTCCTAATAGCTCATTTATCAGTTCATCATTTTACGACAAGTACCGCGTCAGCAATAGCAACTCATCACTCAATAAGATAAGCAAGCTCTCTGTATAAGAAAATTTTTTCTTTAATGGAAAAATATCATAATTCTCTTTCACGAAAAAATTTATCAACATATTTGTCTACGATAGCATCCAAAAACATCTCATGAGGCATATAAAACTACTCTGTAATAGGATCAGCTACTGCGTGTGCTTCTCCATCCTCTATCTGTATTCAGGTTCATGTATCAGCTCAATCTTGTACGAGAAGATCTGCCTTAGGAACATTGATATAGTACAAAGACATACTCATAGCAATAGTCTGAGCATCAAGATAATTAACCACATCATAATTTACTGCATCAATTCTCCACATCACTGGAATTTCAGCATTTACTTTGGTCTCTATGTTGTGAAGAAAGGTCATAAAATCATTATTAGCGAAATAGCTGATATTGATATTAACTGGCACTTGCATCAACTTATATTCTGGTTTAATTTCTGTTGGCATACCAAAAGTAATATTATCAATAGTTACTAACTGTCCTCTTCCTACTTGTGTAGAAAGAAATTCATTGATATTTCTCAACACAGCTTTTTGGTCGAAAGCAAGTTTGTTTGTAGTGAGGCGATCTACCATCAAAAAAGATCTAAGAAGATCAATTCTATCCAACAGTCCAACTTCAATTCCTTCACATTGATCTCGATTTACACAGTTTAGTATCGTATTTTGTTTTTCTGGTGTTTCCAAGTTTTCTACGATCTGTATTTGCAGTTTTGTGCTTGCAATTTCTTTGTCCACCTCATCTATCTGTTGTTGTAACGCATCAAGCTCGTTTAATTTTCCTCACTCTCACCTCTTTGTATGCATACTCATAGGATCAGTGAAAGAAATCGAAAAAGCTCATGTCCCTCTTACTGATTCAATACTCGAGGTAAACATAGGCTCAATCATGACTATAATAACCAAAATGACGAAGAGATATACTCTATATCTCCATGCAGTAATATGGTGCTTTCTCATCTCGAGATTGGTAGCATCCTGTTCAGTCTCTTGACTAAGACGCTGGCTCAGTTCAGTCATAGTGATATATATCAGCATCTAAAAGAAACTCGTATGATCCATTCTCGCTATTTTTTCTGTAGTAAGGAAGGGTAAAGTACTGAATAAATGGGTATCAGGCAAACTTATCAATAATTCATCACTCTGCGTAAATATCTTTTAGCGCAGAAACTGTTCATTGTAGGGTGATTTTCTTTTCATTTATTTGAAAATTTGATAAATCAACCGATTTTTGTTGTTTATTGTATGCTTTCAACTCTTCCAACAAACTGGTTAAATATTTCAGACTTTGTTCCCAATTCACCGTTTTTGTTTCTGTTTCTAAATACTTTGCAGCAAGAAACTTGAGATATCAGGGATTTTCTTGTACGAGTTTAAGCTCCTTCTTTCTTTCTAACAGTTCTTGATTTTTTTGTTCAATATGTGCATTTGTACGAGACAACTGTAAGGTCATGAATCACCAATATCACAACATAGTCAGCAAAATCAAAAAACCAAGTCACGCAATGATTGCATCTATACTCACTTGTTTCAGCTTCCTTACTGTTCTGTTTACTGCTATTTGCATATCATCCTATATATGAAACAAAATATGGGTAGTTCAATGATACGTATTATTTCCTTGTAATGCAAATTTTTACTAGTTGTCCACTTGACTTCCCATTAAAAAAAATAGAGCGAGACAAGCTCTATTACAACTAACAAGAAACAACTCTTTTCCTCTCTATCAAAACAATGATGTTTGTTGTATGTGCACTCATTGTTGTTCTGTAACAGTACTATCTTGTTTTTTTCGTGGAGAAAGATCAAAGCGTTGAAAAAAATCTGCACTATTCAGACAAGAAACTCATCATTTTTCAGCTGCTTCACGCTTTGATCATCATCACTCTCCTACCAACAAAACGTCTGTAGTAGAAGTAACAGTATTCTGCACTATTGCACCATGTGCTTCAAGATATTTCTTTATCTCATCTCTCGAGAGGTCAAACGATCACGTAATCACTATATGTATCTGAGCTAGAAGATCAGAATACTTTTTCTGGCTTCCTGTGTTCCGGTCGATAACCGCAGCTTCTTCGAGTTGTTTCAGTACTGCTAGATTAGAAGTATCTAGGAAAAATGTTTGTAAAGAAGCTACCATTTCCTTCCCAAATCAATGTATTCAGGTTATAGTCTGTTCATCGAGACAGTAGGTGACAAATGAGTTTACTGACCTTTGCGATGCTTCTTTTATACTGAAATACACCTCTACAAGATCACGAGATCCTACCTCTCCTATATGTCTTATGCCAAGTGCGTTTACTACGCTTCGTAATTGATAAGGAAGATGAGCAAATACCTCCTTTTCTAGCTGAGTAATCTTCTTGTCAGCTACTCCAGGGAGTCAGCGAAGCATCTGCTTCTTTTCTGGAGTAAACAAAGTAAATATATCAGCTATAGTGTGTAACAATCCGACATTCACTAGTTGTTCAATCAAACTTGGTCCAAGTCACGAAATGTCCAAACAATTTTTGCTTACCGCATATTCCAAGCGTTGTTTGATTTGTGCATCGCAAGAAATATTCCCACACCACAATGCCAATGCGCGATCGTCAAGATAGACTGCATGTTGACAGACAGGACAGTGTGTTGGCTGTATGATTTCTTTTTCGTTACCTGTACGACGATCGGAAAGTGTAGAAACGATATAAGGAATTACCTCTCCACTTCTTTGTATCATCACTCGGTCACCGACACGTAGTCAACGTTCTTGAATAAACGCTCGGTTGTGCAATGATGCTCTACTGATCGTCACTCCACTCAATTTTACTGGAGTAAGTTGTGCTACTGGTGTAAGAATACCCGTACGTCCTACCTGAAAATGTACTTCTTCAAGCTGTGTCACTATTTGTTGTGCAGGAAATTTATAAGCAATCGCTCGTTTGGGATGGTGATTGGTCGATCAAAATTGCTCTCTCGTAGAAAAATCTACGATCTTAATAACCAGTCCATCAAGTTCTATTTCCTCGTCTTGGGCACGCTGTTGAGTCTGAGGTGAGGTACACCATGCTACTACTTCTTGTATAGATGAGAAAGTACTCATCCAATCTACGATAGGCAGTCACCGCTCACGAAAAAGATGAAATTGCTCTTGTGCATTTATACACGAGAGTGTTCACTCAGAGTACAAAATATCGTACACACGTACCGTCAATCATCTTTTTTTTACGAGGGATGTATCTAATTGTCTTAGTGTTCCTGCAGTTGCGTTTCTCGGATTTGCAAACGTAGTTCACGATGTCGTGAGCGTAGTTGCTAACGATGAAAATGCTTCTTTTGGCATTACTATTTCTCCTCTAAAAGCAATAACAGGATTGGTTTTCAATCATTCAATAAAAAAGGGTAATCAAATAAGCAGCTTTGCGTGTTCGGTGATATCTTCCCCTTGCTCTCCATCACCTCTCGTTACCGCTCTTACAAACGATCAAAACTCATACACGATCTCCACAGACATCCCATCAAGTTTTGGTTCGCCTATATATGATCGATCTGCAATATCTTGTTTTTGTTGTATTCTTTTGAGTCATTCATCTCGTTTTATGATATCTTCTGCTGAATAGGTGTTTTGTAAAGAACTCATTTCAGCAAGATGTGCAGCAGAACTGAATCAATCAATTTTCTGCCCTACTAGACGTTGGGTAGGACTCTGTGCGGTAATTAACTCTGGAAAACGATTTTCTCGCGAGACAAGCAATGCGAACAACTGATCGTACTCTCCATCGCTAATGAGAGGGTTAGCGGTTATATAGTAATGGGTATTGTGTTCGATGATGAGTGTGCGTAACTCATCAATATAGCTGCGAACAAACTGTTCATCGATATCTGATGCGGTCAAAAAATAATTGGTACGAGAAAGAAGTAAGCTATTATCCATGAATTCTTAAAAACAAAACAAACATAGCAGACGCAGATCGTTTCCTTGATAGCTATCTCCACAATAATTGCTAGTGAACCTCTGTATTATTTCTAAACGTAAACATATACGCATCCTTTGTTTTCTTTGCGTATACAAAAAAAAGGATGCCGAAACATCCCTTTTAAAAAAATAGTTTCAGACTTAGTGCATGTATTTCTCTATAACCTCTTTTGCTTTATCTTTTCCTCAGAGTCAAAATGCCAGTCCTAACGCTAACATAATACCCATAACTATAGTATTTATATTATCTGTGAGGAAGCTGATATCAATTCTTGCTTGTTTCAACGCAGTCACGATCGCAAACAACATAACCACGATATACGAAACATGACCTACAAGCGGATGAGAAATATCAGCTGTCGCAAGGGCACCATCAGTAATATCTTTTACAAATTTCGCTGCGTAACTTCCTACTACGATCAAGATAACTGCTACAAAAAGATTTGGAATGTAGCTAATCAAATCAGAAATTAGTGTAGAAACGACTTGCAGTCATAGGGCATCGAACGCAATATTCAATCACACAAGATAGACAATCCAGTAAAACAATGCAGCCACTACTCCAGAGGTAGATTGCTTGAAATTTGCATTATTAAAAAATTTTCCTATTCAGGTTTTTTCCGTAAGTCTTTCGAGTCAAATTTTTTCTGCTAGAAATAAGACTCCTGCACGCACCGCTTTTGCAAAAAACCAAAAAACAATTCGCACCACGAGTGCAAACAGTAGTTTTGGCAAGAAATCTACAATTGCCTGAAACAGCTGTGCTGACCATCAATTGTTGATCTGAAGCAACTCTCCAAATTCGTTCATAGTGAAAGAAAAAAGAATAAAAAACAAAAAAGAATTATAGGCAATAGACTTTAGATTTAGACTCATCAAGAGCCTATACTAATAGTGACTATTGGCTACGTAGTAAATCGCTGCTCGTGCTCAATCCGATAGTCCAAATTCAAAAGCGATTTACTATATTTTGGTGTTACTCTATGCTCCTATTCTTCGTCGTCTTTGTACTTGTCGTGAAGGTCAATTAACTTGTAAATATGATCTCTGAGCACAACTGGTTTGTTAATAAATTTAAGGGTAATTTCACCATTTACCATATCCCCTTCAGCAAGGAATACCATGCTTCAATAGTTAAAGACACTACTGAGCCATCATTGAGCGACCACATTTATTGTTTTTATTTTCTCTGTATCCAACGCTCTCGTGGTCCTAGTAAGAACACCTGCCTGGTCAAACATCAATATCTGTTTTGGGGTAACAATTACAAAATCTAAATAATAATTGACTGTTTTTGTTCAAACATAGTGGAGCAGAAAAAGAAACATAGCGGTTACCAATCCCCACGTAAAAAATCCAGCATATTCCGAAAAAGAAGATTTTGTTCAAATCAGTCAGTAAAAAATCCATAACAACAACGAACTAAGAAAAAGCCACAACAAAATCGGGAAAAATAGTCTGATAACAAGATATATTCTGTCTCTTTTTATAAACAAGACATGTTCACGTCAAAACTTTTCAATCGCTTCTGCATATAAGCGTCCAGGCAATTCCGTATCAAAATTTGAAAATATTTTCATACAGAAGAAACAGCTAAATTCATAGTATACCTCAGCATTATGGTTGTCTAAGAAAAAGTCAAGAAAAAATACACACGTCTTTTTCAACATTGTGTTTCTAGTTTCTAGAAAAAATAAAAAATCGCATTTGAATTCAATGCGAACGTTGAAATTTAAATGCGATTTTTTACGTAGTACCAACGGACTTGTAGTTGTCTGTCACTAAGGAAACTCAAACGTTTTAAGGAAACTCTGAAAAACTCTCGTTTGGAATTAAAATCGTTGTTATTTTCGACCTTATGTATGGATTGAAATGTACGAGTTTCCTCGAGGAACCTCTGCGTGAAGTCACTTTCGATATGTTAGGTTCTAATGTATACTACATCATAAATCTAAACGTTTAGGTATTATTCAGAGGTTCCTTAATTCTCTCATGAGTACTAAAATATAAACATTTTTCATAAAATGTTTACGCTAAAAAGACAATGTCTTTTTAGTATCATCGATTTTAATACTTTATGAGAGTTTTTCCTCAGTTTCTTTAAGCAAGTACGCGACTCCTTTTTGATGACGAGATCGTTTTATTACCAAGCAACGATTCCCAGCTTCCTAGCGGCGTAGTTCACATTGTTTTTGATCGCCAGAGCAAGAGTGTAGAAAGAATATGATACTGACGTATATAGAATGACTCTAACGTAGACAGCTGCTGATCGAAGAGTATATTTCACTTGGTATATGTTGCAGTAATCACATACGGTGATGATGGTATCGGTGATTGCACACACGATTTCCGATCAATCTGTATTGTTGTATACGTGGTAATAAGTTCCTTCACGAGTTGCATACGTTGTTTGATGAGACGCATTTTTTCGATATCGTACGAACTCATCTCGATACGCATTTTTGTTCAATCATATGCCTGTTTTGGTGTCGTAGGAAGCAGTTCTATGAGTTTTTGCAATCTTTCTCACAACTCAGCATATTTCTCGTGTACAATACACGCAGGAGCAAGTGTGGTGATTAGATCAACTGTTTTTTGGACAGAAGATGCTCAGTCGAGAGTTATATGCATCCCAAAAAAGGAGAATAGATACACTAGTATACCTACTCTTCTCCACAAGTCAAAAAATACTAGAGAAAAGCATTTTTTTCAGCATTTCTTTACTTCACGCTCTTTTTTATCGCTTGTTGGACAAGCCAGACTCCTCACGCAAAGAATCAAAACATCAGTCGCTGACTCACACTAAACCGCCCATACATTTCTGAAGTTGGGAGCTCTTTGAGATATTCTGCAAAGAACCTTACTATTGCGTAGACGATAAAAAAGCATCCAGAAATCAATCATGGACGGAAGTGCTGACGAATACGTTGCTTGAAAAAAAGGAGATGTCAGATAATCAAGGTAAGTAATCATTCGCCAAGTGATTGGATGATGTTTGTATTTATCCTAAAAGTAGGCATCTCATCGATCTTATAATCTACTGCCAAGCCAGTATTCACAAGAAGATTAAACCAAGACGAAGTTGTCTCTACCGGTAGCCCATACAGCTCTTTGTTCAGATAATTACCAATCCTTCCCAAGAAAATCCCCAACGGCACAATACACAAGACAAGATCTCCCAGAAGCATAAATTCACGAGTAGACAGCTTGTAGTATTTCCATATCCGTATCAGTACGAGAATAACGCCTATCACGCCACCTATAAAACTCATCCCTCCTTGTCGTACTTGTATAATCTCACCGAGATGTGTACTATAATATCATCGTTCATACAAAAACACGTGTCCGAGTCTTCATCAGATGAGTATCGCTCCTATGACGAGTAGTACTACCGTATCAAGCTGTGTAGTGAGAAGGTTTTGTAGGTTGCTATATGAAGTAAGTATTTTTTTTCTTCCTACTCGTTCGAGAAACAGATATCAACTCATGAACGTAACACCATAAAAAAGACCATACCAATACACTGGCCATCATGCTATATGAAAAGCAACCATAATCTTCTCTTGTAATAAAAAATTTGCTCCAATGTATGTTTTCTGGAACCTCTTGCAAGTCACAAACCAACGATATGATGAACACTTGACTTTTTCTCTGTCACGACTATTATGCTTTCATATTTCTTTTTTAGCGTATGGGAATTTATGAATCCTAACGTTAAGATTTGTTTTTAAGTGTTATTAGTACAATTCAAACAGATTGTCTATATACACGAAAAAACGAATCAAAGATTCGATTTTTTTACTCTTTCTTCTTTCCACATGGCTACTCCTTCTGATGGATCCAAGAAACCTACTTCAGCAAGAAAAACAACTACAAAAAAGACTACTGCTAAAAAAGCGCCTGAAAAGAAAGTCACTGCGACTCGTGCCATTGCTGA
>CAYLWY010000020.1:10355-18266 GCA_964387665.1 uncultured Candidatus Peribacteria bacterium | reverse complement strand
GCTTTATCTACAAACAAGACGCCGTTCAGGTGGTCCAATTCGTGAAGTAGTATTCTCGCATTGTATCCCACTGCTTTTTTGACTTGTTGTTTTCCACGGACATCGGTATATGCCATCGTAACCATCGTAGATCTCTCCACGTCTCACTCGACACCAGGTAAAGAAAGACAACCCTCTTTATCTAAAACATTTTCTTCAGCACAAAACACCAACTTGGGATTTATCATCACTCCTTCTTCCAAGAGATCCCACTTTTTTTTGGTCGTATCTCGCTGGGTATAGGCAAACATACGCAACGATTTTCCTATCTGTGGTGCTGCAAGTCATACGCCATCGTACAGCCACATGAGCTCTAACATATGTTTGGCAAGAGTACGAATCTCCTTGTTTATTGTCGTGATCGGTTTCGCAACCGCTCTGAGCACAGGTTCTTGCGCACCTATAATCAAAGGATACATATTTTTTAAATCTTTTTCCATATTTGTCATTAGATAAGAATTATTTTATACCTATAACGGAAGATGATAAAGCAACCATATCTATTTTTTTTGCATTTCCAAGAGTAAGTGAATACGATCATACAAAGGGAATAGAGCCAAAAAACAACTTTGCTTGCAAATTCATTCCACATTCTTATATATCTTTGGTCGCTCGAAGACAAGGAAGGATGGCAGAGCGGTTGAATGCGGCAGTCTTGAAAACTGTTGAGGGGGCAACTCCTCCTAGGGTTCGAATCCCTATCCTTCCGAATTCATTGTTCAAAAATCAAAGAAAGAACAAAACCGGTAGGTATATAGGTAACACAACACACCTCTTCATGGGAAGAGATGAACAAGAGACCTCTTTTGTTTAGTGGCATCAAGAACCAGTTTGCGTTACTCGTTTATTCAGTTTTTTGTATGAACTTCTCACACGTCTCGTATCGTGCCCGGAAGAAAAAAGCAATTCTTCTTTTGAAAAACGCAAGACACATTGTGTTTTTGTTGGTTTTTTCGTGTATGATTATGCAACCACAACGCTTTTTTGTGGAACCTCCTTCTCGTGATATCTCACAGGGAGTATATGCTTCTTACGACCAATTATTGGAACAAAGCAGACAACATGATGGTAGTTTAGCATTTGATGGTGTTGCCGTCGATGACAATGGACAAACCACTATTACCTACAAGGTAGTCGCTGGCGACACGCTGAGTAGCATCGCTCAGGATTTCTGAACGACCGTACAAGCACTTGTCGAAAAAAATGCTATCAATCCATCAAAAACACTTCGTAAAGGACAGGAGCTTATCATTTCTTTTACCGAAAACTTTGTATATAGCGTAGAAGAAGGAAGTACGCTGCAAGCATTTGCTGACAAGTACAACCTAAATATTGATGATCTTATGAATCTCAACTACCTCACGCCACCTTCAGTAGAAATACATGTAGGTCAAGAGTTGGTGTTGCCGCTTACGAGATCTGAAGCTAAGGCGAAATGACTTGCAGGAACAGAAGAGTTTATTCCTCTAGAACTCAACACAGAAGAAGAGTTTAGTGATGAAGAAGTTGCTCCTGAAGAACCTGTCTTTGTTGCACCAAAAGAACGATCTGTATGGATCGATGATAGTGAACAACAGGTTATTACACCAGAGCAAACTGAACAACACTTGAAAACACTTGAAGAAAAGCAAGTTGCTGAGATTCAAGCAAGAGAAGCTGCAAGACAACAATCTGAAAAAGAGAAAGAAGAAAAAGCAAAGAAAGAGCAAGAATTAGCAAAAATCAAACAACAAGCACCTGCGACAGCTCCTTCTGCAAACAACGAATGTAATGCTAATCAATGTCTGTATAAATGATCATGTCTTGCAAAACCAAGCAACGCAGTCTGCGCACCTACAGATCCGTTAAATGCATGGGTATGTAAGCCAGGATACATCGACACAGGAAGATCATGTGTAAAAGAGTGAGCAGCGAAAGCTACTACTTCGAAGACAGCACAGAAAAAAATCAAGGCAGGTGTACTTAGTCAACGGTACTTCAACGCAAAGAAAGCTGGTTTGAAATGATGAGGGCGAGCTCCAGGACACTGTACCGAGTACGTCGATTACCGATGGTGGAAAAACCTTGGAGTCAGAACCTACCGAAGAGGTGATGCAAGACTTTGGTACAAAAATGCTGCTGCTGCATGAGCAACAGTAAGTAAAACACCAAAATATGGTGCCGCTGCTGTCTTCTCTGCTGGAACCAACTCATATAGAGGATATGGTCACGTTGCTGTAGTGATAGATATTGATCGAGATAATAATCTCATCTTGGTAGAAGAACAAAATTATGTAGGAAGATATATTGTCAACCAACGTCGAGTTAGCATGAACCAACCTGTATGATACGTTTATCCATGATAATATTCACTATACATAGCCATTTTCTCTGTTTGCAATCACGACGCAGATAGCTATATATTAGGGAAACTCTGAAAAACTCTCGTTTGGAATTAAAATCGTTGTTATTTTCGATCTTATGTATGGGTTGAAATGTACGAGTTTCCTCGAGGAACCTCTGCGTCAAGTCACTTTTGATACGTTAGGTTCTAATGTATACTACATCATAAATCCGAACGTTTAGGTATTATTCAGAGGTTCCTTAGCTTCTTTGCATCTTATTTTCACTTACTTTTCGTTATGACGAATACACAGTACCGCCAGAGAATGGTGGGGTACGCGCCTACATACAGAAAACGTAGCAATGGTACAGGAAAAGTTTTTCTGTGGATTGTCCTTGCCATTTTTTGTACTATTGGCGTCGTAGGAGGTTGACGATTTTGGATACAAATAATCAATAAGCTCCCTGACATAGAAGAGATAGAAAACTTCAATTTCAAACAAGCCACTACTATCACCGATAGAAATGGGGTAGTATTATATAGAATGTTCGAAGAAAACAGACAATATGTCTGATATGAAAATATCTCTTCTCATTTCGTCAACTGACTTGTAGCAACAGAAGATCAAAGATTCTGGGAAAACGCAGGTATCGATCCTATAGGTATGGTCAGAGCAGCAATTACCGATGTTACCCAAGGAAAAACACACGGAGCATCTACACTCACACAGCAGTTGATCAAGCTCATCATGCTCAATCCAGAAAAGAAAATCGAAAGAAAACTAAAAGAAATCATACTAGCAGTAAAACTTAGCGGATATATCAAAAAAGATATCAGTACCACAACCAAGTGACTCTCAGAAACAGAGATTGACAGAAAAGTAAAAGAAAAGATTATGGAGCTCTATAGTAATCTGATCTTTTTAGGAAACAATGCATACGGTATAGAGGCTGCTTCTCAGACCTATTTTGGAACAAAAGCGAAAGATCTCACCATCTTACAAGCAGCAATACTTGCTGGTATTCCACAGGCCCCGTCTAGATACGATCCCTTTTCCAATAGACCAATACTTATGGGAGAGATTATTGTAGAAGATAAGGAGGGCAATCCGTCAGAAATTACGGAAGCATTACTCGCTCAAATAATTACGAAAGCAGAAACTAACATAAACAACAGTAAACTTGAATCAAAAAGGGATGATCAAGCAATACTTGAGTTTTTGAATAGTGTCATGAATGTTACTGTTCAAGATGAGGTCGGCAATACACTCAATGTCCACTACGAACCAGGCAGAAAAGATGTCGTACTCGCAAGAATGTTTGAAGAAAAATACATTACTGAATTTGAACTCAAGAAAGCAATTATAGAATGATTTACGTACAAGTTTACTCGCTGATCAACCTCGATCAAGGCACCTCACTTTGTATTCCGAATTATCAATCTTCTCCAAGAACAGTACAGTGAAGAAATGCTTCAAAAATGAGGACTCACGGTGACTACCTCTCTCGACTATACCATGCAAGAGATGGCAGAAGCGAGTATTCTGGAAAATAAAGAGAAACTTACTAGTAACAAAGCCAATAACTCATCGCTTATCTATGCAGATTCACAAAATGGAGATATCCTTTCTTATGTAGGGTCTATCGACTACAATGACGCTGAGATAGACGGCCAAGTAGATATGATTCAGTCATCTAGACAACCATGATCTACAGTCAAGCCCCTTCTCTATGCTTTGTGATTTATGAAACTTGCCTTAACTATTGATAGTCCTATCTATGATATCAGAATGAAAATCGGTGAAGACGAACCAAACAATGCTGATGGATGATTTTGGTGACTTACTACTATCAGACAAGCACTCGCTGGAAGTAGAAACATTCCCGCAATCAAGATGTTCTTCAGTGTAGGAGGAGAAAATGCAGTAAAATCGTTTTTCTCAAGCCTCTGAATCAGTAATCTCCAATGATGAGCAAAGTTTTACGGTTATCCTCTTGCTATCTGAGCATCTGAGATGAAAATGATGGATCTCACCAATGCTTACATGCATCTCAGTGCCTTATGAAAACCTGCTCGTATAAACCCTATTTTGGAGATAAGATGACCAGACAATAGCTTACTATACAAGAAAGACGTTGTCCTTCAGGAACAAGTCATTCCTACAGGAGTAGCTTATTTGATACGAAAAATTCTTTCAGATAATAGTAACTTACCACCTGATTGGGTAAGACAGTTTACCGCACCAGGTAAACTCGTCATGGCAACTAAGTCATGAACCACCAACATCGTAAAAGGACAAGAAAAACTACCAAGAGACTGATGGCTAATGACCTATACCCCGTCAAAAGTACTGTGACTGTGGTGAGGAAACACTGACTGAAGTGCCATGCACAAGGATGCCTATGGATGATGGTTAAATAGCGGTATACGAAAATCATTTCTGAGTAAACTCCAAGAAAATGGCTATATCCAAAACGAGGCAGTCACTCCTACAGAAATCAAAGACGTCGTTATTTCAAAACTTTCAGGAAAGCTAGCAGGTGCACAAACACCACTGGAATTCACCCAAAAATCACTTGCCTATCTCCAGACAGCCCCTACTGCTGTAGATGCAAATGCAACCAAGATCGATATTGATACCTTGTGTAATGGCACGCCAAGTGAGCTTACACCACCACAAGACCTTACTAGTGCGTACTATCTGAGACCGGAAACCATTATGCCAGACCAGCGTGATCAAGCAGATATTGTAAATCGACGACAAACGGTAGGTATCGAGAAATACAAAGAGACTATGTGACCTATACTCCTTACCGAACTTACGGGAAGTTGTGCTGAAATGAGACAAGGACTAACAGAGCTTGGCGACATATCACTCAATATCATTAAACCACTTCCAGGAGAAAAAATTACGAGAACGTTTTCACTACGACACCAAAGCAGCTCCTCACATACGATCAAAACAATAAAAGTGTTCCTCTGAGAACAAGAACTCAACCTCTTGAACTATAAGAAATCATGATGACTGAATGATATCAGTACTATTACCGTACCAGATAGTATCGTTCCGTGAACCTACGAACTCAAACTCATCGCCATTGATGATCAGTGATATAGTGACAGTAAAGCACTACAAGTAACATTAATAGATAAAGACAATACGCCTCCATATCTCATGGATACCAAAGTACAAATAGAACAACAAGCAGATAACACTTACAAGATCGCACTTCTATTTGCCGATGAAAGTTCGACGATCACCGAGTGAACTATAGAACAAAATGGAACACTTGTTCATAGCTTCACCACAAATATCGCACAGTTTATCGTCAGTACGCTTGCTAGCCAACTTTCTTGGGTTGCTCTAGATAGTGCAGGAAACAAATGAATAGGCACTATCGACCTCACTAAGTACAAAGTAAAAAATCTTGAAACCCCTCCTACTGAATCTGGAACAGGAGATGAAAATGACGATTAAAAACGACTTACTCATATACTACAAACACCAGTTCTCACCATAGAGAAAAAATCGCTCAGCAATATTTATAGAGTGTCTGGGTATTTCTCCCCCTCCGTCTTAACTTAAAAAAACTAACTCGCTTGAGTTAGTTTTTTTAAGTTTTAATTATTGCCACAAGTAACTATTCGTCCAAACCGTCGTAGATTTCTTCTTCACCAGCGAGTTGTTTTCTAAACGTCTCACCCACAGGAAGTAGTCTACCAATAATAACATTCGCCTTCAAGTCAGAAAGATGATCGATAGCTCCTTTGGTAGATGCTTCTACCATTACTCTGATCGTTTCCTGGAATGAAGCAGCAGATAACCATGAATCAGATTCTTTTGCCACCTGAGTAAGTCCTAGAGCAAGTCTTTCTCACTTCGCTCCTTGTTTTCCTTGTGATTCAAGCTCACGATTCTTAGCGAGAAATTCTTCGTACTTGATAATCGTACCTGGCACGAAACTACTGTTTCCTGCATCTTCGATCAATACTTTCGAGAAGAGCTGTTTCACGATGGTTTCCATATACTTATCGTTTACATCCTGTCCTTGCGAGGTGTATACTTTTTTGATCTCTTTCACGATATATCTCTGTACTTCTAGAGCTCCCACGATTTGCATATACTCTCTAATATCGATAGATCCAGTAGAAATAACTTGTCCCTTGAAAACTTGTGCTCACTCTTTTACTCTTAGTGTAGTTCAGATAGTAAGTTTTTTTCTCACTTTTTGCACCTCACCAAGCACAATATAATCAGAAAGCACTTGGAGTACGGTTCCCTCATCTTTCACTTTTAGTTGGCTTCTTCCCTTCGATGCATACGATCCTCACTTCTTTATCTCATCACCTACCTGTACATCACAACTATATCCTTCCTTGATAATATATGTTTTTGGTTGTGGTTCAGAAACTACCTCGACTTCGACTTTCTTTGCTGACTCATGGATAAATACCGTTCCGTCATAAGGAACAACAATAGCAGGTTTCTTTGGATTTCTTACTTCAAACAATTCTTCAACTCTCTTGATACCCTGAGTCATGTCTCCTTCTACGTTCGCAACTCATCACGAGTGGAAGGTACGCATCGTAAGCTGGGTACCCGGCTCACCAATAGACTGTGACGAGATAACTCCCACAGGAATACCAAGTTCTACAAGCGCTCTATTTGAAAGATCCATACCATAACACTGCTGACATACCCCATTCACGGTATGGCAGGTGAGTGAACTTCTTACTTTAATCATATCCACTCATGAACTCAGGATAAGACTCAAAATCGGTTTCGTGATCATAGATCCTGCCTTACAGATAAGTCCGCCTGCTGTATCATACACATCTTCTGAAGTCACTCTTCAGAAAATCAATTCACCAAACTGCTCACCTCTCATTTCTGCTTCATCGGTCGTAACGAGCAAATATTCATCTGTCTCACAATCAAACTCTCTGACGACAAGCTCTTGTGATGCATCTACCAGTCTTCTTGTAAGGTATCCAGATTCAGCAGTTCTGAGCGCCGTATCTGCCTTACCTTTTCTCGCACCATGCGCAGAAATAAAGTATTCAATAGGACTAAATCACTCTAGTAGCGATGATTTAATAGGAAGCTCAATAATTTCACCCGACGGAGAAGCAACCAGTCACTTCATACCAGCCATCTGCGTCATCTGTCCCCAAGTCCCTCTCGCTCCCGAGTCAATCAGTTGGAAAATGTTATTGGTAGACTCATATCAATTTCTTACGAACTGTTCAATCTTGGCTTTTGCATCACTCCATTCGGTAATAATCAATCTATGTTTCTCTTCGTCAGAAACAAATCCCTTGTATCGGTAGTTATGAATTTGATTTACCTTTTCTCCCGTCGTACGAAGAATTTCTTCTTTTTGTTCTGGGATTCTGAGGTCGAATGCATTGATCGTAACCGCAGCTATTGTAGCATACTTGAATCACAAATCCTTCAAGTCGTTTGCTACACGTACTACCTCTTCTCTACCATACAGATCAAATATCTTATCGAGCACTTTTTTGACTCCTCTTTTCGCTACTTTTTC
>CAYLWY010000020.1:0-10255 GCA_964387665.1 uncultured Candidatus Peribacteria bacterium | reverse complement strand
TGGATGAATTCTGATCGTCTTACCAGGCATCAATTTTGGCTTGAATGCTTGGATAGAAAGTCTATGCAACGTAGGAGCACGGTTGAGCATCACATACTTGTCCTTGATAACTTCTTCCAAAATTCTCAATGCAATTGGGTTTTCATCCTTGATAAGTTTTTCAGCTTGTTTTGGCGTATGTGCTATCTTTCTTTCGATCAGTTTTCCGATAATAAACGGCGTAAACATCTTTACTGCCACATACAACGGTAGTCCACATTCATCTAGCTTTAAGTTTGGTCATACGGTAATAACCGAACGTCCTGAGTAATCCACTCTCTTACCAAGCAAGTTTTTTCTAAAGATACCTTCCTTACCAGAAAGCATATCGGTCAATGATTTGAATACCTTGATACCCGCACCTGTTTTTCACGTATTTGCTGTTTCTCCTACCATCAAGTTGTTTACTGACTCTTGCAAAAGTCTAATTTCGTTCTTCTTTACTACGTCAGGCATACCTACTTGGATCATTTTTTTCAATCTAAGGTTTCTCATCAGTACGCGTCTGTAGAACAAATTCACATCCGAAGAAGCAAACTTTCCTCACTCGAGCTGTACTACCGGTCTGAGATCTGGTGGAATCACAGGAAGACGACTAAGCACCATCCATTCTGGTCTCACATCAGAGATATGTAGGTTGATCAGCAATTTTACCTTCTTGAACGCTTTCTTTCTCTCTTCCCCTCTAAACCCAGCAAAATTTTCCAAGATAAGCTTGATCTCGTCTTGTACGTTTATCTTTTTCAGGAGCGTGAGCAACGCTTGTGATCCAGAAGCAAACGTAAACGCACCATCAAATCTGTAGAAAATATTTCTATAGTCACTTTCCAAGATAGTTGATCACAACTTGAGATTGGAAAGAATTGATTTGATTCTACTATACTCTTTTTCGAGAGCGGTCTTGTTTTCAGTAAATACTCTTCTCATTTCGTCTTCTTTCATCGCTCCTTCTTTTTTCTTTCCTTTTGTTGGTGTTTCTTCTTTCTCCTCACCGATCTTTTTGAACTCTTGTTCATAGACTTTGTCCAACTCATTGATCTTGTTTGCGTAGTCCTTGTCTAGGTTAGCAATAATATTCTTTTTCTGGTCTTCATTCACTTCAGTAACCACATATTTTACGAAGTAGAGGACTTTTTCGATTTCATTGGTCGATAAGTTCAACAACAAACCAATTCTCGATGGCGTTGCTTTATAGTACCAAATATGCACCACAGGAGCTGCAAGTTCGATATGACCCATTCTCTCTCTTCTTACTCTCGACGTGGTAACTTCTACACCACATCTTTCACATACAATACCTTTATATCTCACTCATTTATACTTTCCACAACTACACTCGTAGTTTTTCATAGGTCAGAAAATTGCCTCACAAAAAAGACCTTTCTGCTTTGGTTTTCCCGTTCTATAGTTGATGGTATCAGGAGATTCCACCGTACCATGCGACCATCATTTAACATCTTCCGGTGATGCTAACTTGACCAACAAGCCGTCAAACATTTTTTTCTGCATATGATGAGGGGAGGAATAAAAGGAGAGGAGTTGTTGAGTACGTACATTTCTTATACCCATAACACCTACTACATTATAGTAAATAGATTTTGAATTTAGAGTAGATAATTGTTCAAAATCTATTTACTACGTAGAAAATTGACGCAATGTTTACACTAATTTTATAGTCAATTTTCTATACTTTATCTGTCTCGAGAAATGTCTACCTTACTTATTCGTCAATATCTCCGTGAAGTTTCAATTCTTCTACTACAGATTCCATCATTTCCATCTTTTCTTCTGCTTCATCTTCGTGTTTCAAACCAGTCACTAAATCACGCTCATCTACTGCGTCTCTTCACGTAATACCCTTCAGTCCTAGATCGACAATCTTGCGCATTCTCTCGTCATGAATTTCATCGATAGTATCTTGGCTAATAGGTGTAATGTTTTGATTCAATCACTTGAACAAGAATGTTACGAGGTTGAACGACTCTGGCACTCATGCTACTCTTATCTTTCCTCACTTGACGATAGCTTCATAGGTCTTGTTTCTTCCGATAACATCATCTGATTTGATCGTTAACATTTCTTGTAGTGTGTAGACCGCAGAGTATGCTTCTAGTGCCCACACCTCCATCTCTCAGAAACGCTGTCCACCATCTCTTGCCTTACCTCACAACGGTTGCTGGGTAATAAGCGAGTATGGACCGACAGATCTCGCATGTATCTTATCTTCAACCATGTGGACCAGTTTCAAGATGTACATGTATCAGATGGTTACTTTATTGTTGTATGGCTGTCCACTTCTTCCATCGTATACCGTCATCTTTCCGTTTTTCTCGAATCAAGTCGCTACCATCATCTGCTCAATTTCTTCTGGTCAAAACGAAGAAAATAAAGGAACAGCAAACTTCTGGTTCCGTGCCTTTGCGATAAGTCACAATTGTGTTTCGAGCGCCTGTCCTATATTCATACGAGATACTACACCCAATGGATTCAAGATGATATCAATCGGCTCACCTCATGAGGTAAATGGCATATCTTCTTCCGGAACCACTATCGAAATAATACCTTTGTTTCCGTGTCTACCAGCAAGT
Source organism: uncultured Candidatus Peribacteria bacterium (assembly GCA_964387665.1). Lineage (GTDB taxonomy): Bacteria > Patescibacteriota > Gracilibacteria > Absconditabacterales > Absconditicoccaceae > CAYLWY01. Next base: position 7,628 of record CAYLWY010000020.1, on the reverse strand, counting down.
TTATCACCTACTTCTATCTTTCTCGTAGCAGCTACATATACTTTTATTTTCTTTCTCACTCCTGCAGAGAGATTATCTCCTTTTTTCGCATCTAGCGTAACCACCTCGATCACTTTACCTTCACTTCCTGCAGGAAGATACAGCGAGCTATCTTTGAAGCTTTTTGATTTGTCTCAGAAGATAGCCTGAATCAACTTTTCTTCTGGACTAAGTTCACCTTCTGACTTTGGAGAAATCTTACCGACAAGCAGATCTCCTCACTTCACGACTGCTCCCAGTCTAATGATACCATCTTCGTCTAGGTTTCTCAGTTTGTTCAAAGAAACACCAGGAATATCGTTCGTGGTTTCTTCAGCTCCAAGTTTCGTATCTGATACTTCTATCTCATACTCATCGATATGGATTGACGTAAGGACATCGTCTTTTACCAGTCTCTGAGACACGATTACCGCATCTTCATAGTTAAATCACTCCCACGGCATGAACGCTACTCTGAGATTTTTACCTAGAGCTACTTCACCGTCACATACTGATGGTCATTCAACCAAAACCGTTCCTTTTTCTACCTTCTGTCCGATAGATACTTTTGGAATCTGATGAATAATTGTTTTCTGATTTGATCTCTTGAAGGTAATAGCTTCGTATACACTCGTTCCTCATTTTTTATATTTTACTTTTACGGTCTTAGCATCTACATACACTACCTCTCCTTCTCACTCCGCCTTTACTACTGCATAAGTCATCTCTGCAATATCTCCCTCAAGTCCTGTTCCTACAAATGGTGCTTCTGGTTTTACCAACGGCACCGCCTGACGTTGCATGTTTGTACCCATCGATGCACGTACCGCGTCATCATGATCTACAAATGGAATGATCGACGTATTTGGACTAAAGATCTGTGATGGATTAATATCTACATGCGTAATATCATTCACGTGGAAAATTTCCATATTCATGAAGTGTCTTCATGCCACACGCTTAATCAAAATATTTCTATACTCATCGACTGGTGTTGAAATATCCGCAATAATATACTTTTCATCGTATTCTGGAGAAATATACTCTACCTCACCCGTAAGATATGGTCTTACGATAAATTTTTCTGTCGTCTTACCCTTCATTTTTTCAATTGCTTTTGCAGCTTGCTCATCTATATAGTCACTTTCTTTTACCAATACTTTACCCTTTGCATCAAGGATATCTTCTTCGACAATCTTATTGACCAACTGATCTGCTGTAGGGTAGACCCAGTTCTTCACTCTCATCGCTGGCGTTTCAATGAATCCATACTCGTTTATTTTACTATACAATGATTGATAGACCACCAATCAGATATTTTGTCCTTCTGGCGTTTCAATAGGACAAATTCTTCCATAATGAGACTGATGTACGTCACGCACCTCAAACGTCGCTGTCTCCTTCTTCAATCATCCTGGTCCGAGAGCAGTAATTCTTCTCTTATGTTCAATTTCAGCTACGGGGTTAATCTGATCCAAGAACTGAGAAAGTTGTGACGTAGCAAAGAAGCTTTTAATCGAATTATCGATAATCTTGAAATTTACCAAGCTAGTAAGTTTGATTTGTTCATCAAGATTCAGAATACTTAGCTTACCCTTTACACTCTTCACAAATTTTCTCATCACTGGGGTGAGGTGAGCATAGAGTATTTCACCCATAGATCTGATACGTCTATTTGCCAAGTGGTCGATATCGTCGTAGAAGAAGTTTCTTTTCTTATTTGCCAAAGAGATAAGATATCTAATAGCAGCCACCATATCTTGGACATCAAAAATATGTGATGCTGCTTCCTGTATTGGTTTATCTAAATCAAGCTTTACGTTTATTTTACGTCTCGCTACAGCACCCAAGTACAATTTCTGTTCGTCCAAAAAGAGTGATTTGATGTAATCCAAAGCACTTTCTGCATCGATGATTTCACCTGGTCTTATTTTGTTGTAGATATAGATTGCAGCATCTTCAGCATTGGTGGTTGTATCTTTCAACAACGTCTGCCCCATATAATCAAAATCCTCTTCATCTACCAATTCAGTAAACATTGTCTTGATACTTTCGTCAGTTTCAAAACCAAACACTCTGAGTAATGCAGTTACCAAAAACTTTCTCGAGTTATTTACTCTCACGACAATGGTTCCCGATTTTTCCGTAAATACTTCCAACCAAGAGCCTCTTTCTGGAATCACTTTGAATGATTGCGTATGGTTTCTTTTATCGAAATTGTAGAAGATACCGTACGATCTAATAATCTGCGAGATAATAACTCTTTCCACTCCATTGATAACATATGATCACCATGGCGTCATCAACGGCATGATACCAATATTTACTGGCTTATTAAACAATGTTTTATTTGCCTCTGTGTCTATAAGTTTCAACTTACCTGTCATAATTCCTCAGTAAGTAAGCTCTTTTCTTTTACACACATCGATCGGATCAATAGGTCAAGAAATTTTGATATCACTTATATTTAAAGCCATCTTATCTCCTGCGATATCATGAATAGGATTGATATCATCAAAAAGTTTTTGCATATACGTTTCCAAAAATTCGGAAAAACCAACTTTTTGGGTAGCAAGCAAGTCTGGGAAAGCTGCAAACTTCTTCTCAGCAGCGAGATAGACTCTTCCATACTTTTCACCATACGTCGGCACCTGCAAAGACGATGTTTTCTTTTTCATTGCTACAAAAAGGCGAGTAAAAAGGTCGGATCTTTGATTCGATTTTTTCGTGTATGTATCGTATCTTAAGAGAAATATACGATCAAACAGGTTAAACCAAATCACAGAGTTAGCATGTAGAGATTTCTATACACTAAAAAGTTTTATTATAGTATATCTACGAAAAGGAGGATATAGGTTACACAATCGGAAGAAGTTAACGAGAAAAATTCCTACATATCCATGAGGAATTTATAATGAAAAGGAGAAGGAAGAGAGAATGTGCATACACCGGCATAGATAACTAAAAGGGAACAACTGAATATACCTCAGTCTTATATGCTCTTATGCACGCCCTTTTTTGAAATCACGAACTACCAACTGATGTCTTCATTTCAATCTTCTTTTCTGTAACACTTGTCTTCACGCAGTCGTTGCCATTCTTGAAAAGAAACCGTGCGTGCGAACTCTTTTTAGCCATTTATATTTTCTAATTCTATTAAGTTTACCTGGCATGAGTAGGAGAACAAAAGTAAAAATATATACCTATTTATCTTACATACGGAATAAGTCCCAATTCTCTTGCTCTAATAATAGCAACTCTAAGTGCTTTTTGTTGCTTTACAGAAACGGCAGTATACTTTCTTGGTTTAATAAACCCAAATCTCGTCGTATATCTCTGAAGAAGGTCGATTGATTTCCAATGAATCAGTTCTTGACGTTCTTTATTGAAGAAAAAGTTCTTCTTTTTTACAAAAAACATAGAAAAACAAAAAAACTAAAAGATTATACAGCAGCGACTTCTTCTACAACCTCACTAGACTCTTCCTTAGTATCATCTTCATCAGGAAGCATATCCGCGTATGCTTTTTTCAAGTCCGCATATTTCAAAAATGCTTCAGATGATTTCAGAGAAAAGAGATGGTATTTTACGACACCTTTTTCCAAAGAAAGACTGTGTTTCAATTCTGGCAGCAAATCAGTCGCAATAGAAAGAGCATAAGAGACGAAATACGCCTGCGTCTGACCCTTCAATGGATACGCCAACGGCAACAATCCCATATCATCAGTATCAAATTTTGCATCTCCAAGCAATTGCTCTACCGCTTTCATCTGAGTACGGATATCTTCCATAGACAAACGAGCATCAATCACACACACCAATTCATACTGTTTTTTCATACGACAAAGAGAAAAATAAATGTAACGCTCTTCTTTCCCCTCCAAAAGAAATCCGAGCAATATATACCAAAAGTAGCGACTATCAAATATTGTATCTTACAAACGAATGGATAACGGTACTACCAAGCAACTCTTTCACTTTCTTTGTTTCATCAAGAATAGATACTTGTTCTAGAAGTACATATTCACTCCATTCTTTTGCTAGCTTTCCTTCTACTATTTTATCTACAATATCAGCAGGTTTCCCAGAAGCAGCAACTTCTTCTTTGTGACGAGCAACTACCTCATCACGAACTGATGTAGGAATCTGATCCACTGATAAATAGGTAGGATTCATAGCAGCAATCTGCATTGCTGCAGCTTTTGCTACCTGTTCGTCTCCTTCATAAAAAACTACCGCAACCAACTTATCTCCAGGATGAACATATGATACACTTGTTCATTCTCTGACAAACAAATCAGCTACCTGCATATTTTCACCAATAGCTACGAAATTACTTTTCAAGAATTCATCGATTTCTGTTTGAAGAGAAGCATCAAGTGCAGAAAACGTGTCTACAGGAGAACTTTTAGAAGCAATCTCCAAAACACGCACCGCAAGTCATCTAAAAGTTTCATTTCTTGCTACAAAATCTGTTTCACAAGCAAGTTTTACACCCACTGTTTTGTTTCAAAAACGTTGCACAACAACAACTCACTCTTTCGTCACTCTATCAGACTTTGACGCAGCTTTCATAATACCTTTTTCTTTCAACCATTCTTGCGCAGCTTCGTAGTCGTTATTATTTTCTTCAAGTGCTTGTTTACAATCCTTTAGAGGAGCGTTTGTTGCTGCTCTCAATTCTTTCAACAAATTCATATCTACTCAAGCCATGTATATATCATAAAAAAGTAAAAGTTTTTAGTATACTACGTACACTTTCTTTATTCATCTGATCATTCAAATCCCGTTTGTTTATCAGTCACCACCACATCTTTCGAAGAAGTTGTCGGTCAAAATCAAGGAGTCACTTCCAATTCAAAAATACTCAACATCCATGCCCCTATTCATGCAAAGAGCGGAAGTAATATTTTATCTTCATCGATAACATATCTTCCTTCATATGCTTGCTTTACAAACAAAAGCCACACAACTACATACACCAAGAACACCAAGAAAGGCACCAGCAACAATCGTATCCAAGGAGTGAGTAAAAACAAAATAGCAAAGGGGATTGATACAAAAAAGATCACCCACCATCACAACGACTGTTTGAGGTGAAAATATTCGTACGAAGTAACCGATTCCTTAGATAAGGCAGCCACTATTCATACGAAAAAATACATCAACACAGATTTTTTTGTTTCCACAGCACTTGGGACATATTGATCATCTATAAGACCATCAAGCTGCTTATCCAGTTCTACCATGGTAGGTGTAGAGTAAAATTTATTTACTTAAAGCTCCTATCTTCTTCATCAAAAGCAAAGACGTGGGGAATACCAATTACGCAGTAATTGATTTCAAGACAAAATCTACAGATCTCTGAGAGTTTACATTACAGGTAACCAACTGAACACTAGTATATAAGTTAAAGTTAGAAGACACTAAGACGATAGCCGATGTCTTTGTAGATACCACTTCCTTTACGAATTTATGCATCAATTGTCCATCTACTACAATCACCAATCCTGGTTTTTTTCTTAGATTTACTACACCCTTATACACTTTTTCTACCTTTTCAAGTTCTCTTTTCTTCATATTTTGTTCTTTCTTGGTCAACGTAAGGAAAGAATCGCTCGTTACGTACGATCTCATTTCTTGAAGACTTCTGATTCTTGCAAGTAGCGTATCAAAATTTGATAACACGCCAGCAGGAATTTTGTGATTCATATAATGAAATCCTTGTTGAGCTGCAAGCGCCTCTACTTCTGTCTTATATATTTCTTTTTCACATAACACCAAAACTTCTAGGTTTTTTTCTTTCGCAGACTGGAACAATGCTTTCGCTTGCTCTATCTGTGTCGCTACAGCAGCCTCATCAAACACAACACTATTCCCAGAAACACCTCCCCAAGAAGCTCTCGTCTTAGGATTAGAATAGTTTTTTGGATGACCAAACAGTACTTTCGCGTCAATCAATCACTGAGCAACTGTCATAAGCACAAAGGAAATTAAAAAAAGTTTTTACTACCTTCTCTTTAATGTACGAAAAGGTACAATGCAGACTTTGTAGACATGCAATATTGTTAAAACAACAACACACAACCACTTCACACTGCAAGAGCACTACAAAAAATTATTTAAAACTTACTGTAGCACCAGCTTCTTCGAGCTTTCCTTTCAATACCTCAGCTTCTTCACTAGAAATTTTTTCCTTGATAAACACAGGAGCTTTTTCTACTGTATCCTTTGCTGCCTTCAAATCAATATCTAATACTTCTTTCACCACCTTAATTACCGCAATCTTTTGTTGACCAATTTCAGTAAGCTCTACACTGACTGTATCACTACCTCCACCAGCATCATCTCCACCAGCAGAACCTCCACCAGCCATCATTACTGGAGCAGCAGCAGAAACACCAAATTCTGTTTCCAACGCCTTAACTAATTGACTCAATTCTACAGCAGAAAGATCTTTTACGAGATCTAATACTTTCTGAGCATTTGCAGAAAGTGTTGTTGTTTCATCTGACATGAGGATATACAAAATAATATAAAAAAAGAAAAATAATTTACTTTATACAAAGAAAACCTATTCAGCTTTCTTGTCGGCAATAGCTTGCAACGCCCTTGCAAACGAACTCACTGGGTGATTCAACAAGAAAAGGAATTTTCCAACCAATTCTTCTTTCGAAGGCAATCCAGCCAATTCATCCACCCAACTTGCTTGCTTCCAATCTCCAGCAAACCATCAACCCACGTATCACATCTCGTATGTTTTTTTCTCCTTCTTCCACAATTTCAATGTTTTACTTACCACTTTAAGAGGAGCATACTCATCCTCTTCATTAAAACTATACAATAACATTACTGCTGCATCAGCTTGCTCCAACGTAAGACCATCAAATGTTCCTGCAGTTGCTTTTAGAAACACTCTCTTTTTTACTACTTGGAGAGATCCTTGAGCAGCAGCAACATCCATTCTTATCTTATTCACTTCATTTACTGGAATCTTATCGAAACTCAGTACCGTAACATTGAGTCACTTCTGAAGCTGTTGAAGATACGATGTAGCCAGTTCTTTTTTTTGTGCTTTAAGTAATGGCATCGTTGCTAAAAAATAAAAATTTTTTCAAAACTTTCGCATAAAAGATCTTTCAATCTCTTATACAAAAAAAGCCGCACGAGAGCGACAGAATATATGCAAAAACAAATTGTTCAGCAGTAGATTGTGTCACCTCGGCAGGATTTATGGGAACCTGCTGTCTTTGGCAATGGGGTGTGTATACTGATGATTTTTTTATTTGCAAGACTTTTTTAGACAATTTTTGCCACGAGAGTGTCTATGTTGTCTGCTGTGTTCTTCGCTTTTGTATTTCTGCGTGGTGTCAGCTCAATAGGACTTCAGGCACACGCATTCACTCTACCATCTCAGGTCTTGTATACTGAGGATACTCGATATTGATTCATCACTGTTCTGGACGGTAACTTTCGTCTTGTCGACTCATTGCATCATTGATCACTCATGACAACAATCTTGCTGTTGCTTCTATCATAATCATTGTTGGCACTTCTCCACCCAGCGTCACAAATTTTCCGAGAGACAATCTGTAAAAATCTTGTCCAAA